>CAKQCV010000048.1 GCA_934217675.1 uncultured Prevotella sp.
GTTGACAGTGAGTGCCGTATTTATGACCTATTTTGTCGGTAGACGAGAAGCTGATGCAAATCATGTCCGTCTCGCCCTGTTGACCGAGTTTTTCGTTGGTTATCAAGTTCTTTGCCATATCTGCAGTTACCTCGTTTCCTGCAGGTGAGTAACTTATTTGGTCGCTTGTGTATTTGCTAACGGTCTTGTTATATTTCTCCACCCATGCTGGGAGCTTCTTCATATAGTATGTGCTCGATACAAACTTGCTTTGTTTGCTGTCAATCCAGTAAGCCGCATCGGCAGCATGACCAGCGGGAAGTATTGCTGCGCGATCTTTTATTGAAACGCCGAATACTCGCGATTTGAAATTTGTAGCAACCTTTAGCTCGTCGCCGATGGTTGTTGTCAGCATGTTGCGTGGCGACATCTTTCCAGCTTCGCTCTTAGTTCCCACACCATCAACTGTATTGTCGCTTGTGCAGTATACCATCTTGCCGTTGATAAGGAAGTTATTTCCCTGGATGCCATGAATAGAAGGTACGGAGCCTGTGTAAATTGACGTGTGTCCCACAGCGGTGATAGCCGGGATGTAGTTAATCATTGTATTCTCACAGTTGTAGCCTTCGTTCATAAGGCGTTTGAATCCGCCCTCACCATACAGGTTGTAGTAACGGTACAGATAATCCCAGCGCATTTGGTCGACAGCTATGCCGACGATAAGTTTTGGTCTCTCTTGTGCAAATGCTGTAAATGCTGCCAATAGCATTAGAGCTGATAAAAATAGTTTTTTCATTATTATTGGTTTTTATAACTTATCTTGTTAGCGAGAATTTCAAGCTCAATCCGAAATCTGTAGTGGTAGTAGGATAACTGCTACTTGACAGCAACGGAGTATTTGTCTGACGGTCGTAATAGAAACTCATAGTTAAAAGGCGTGACAAAGTGTAGTCTGCTGCGAAAGATAACTTAAATGCTGAGTTTCCGCTACTTGCAGAACTTGTCATGGATGCTATGTCGCGACAGATCGCAGCCTGTTTGCGGAATGACAAATCAAGACGTAAGTTCAAGTCGGTGTTAAAACCGCTCTTGTTGGTGCGACTGTTGTTGTTTTTGGCATTCTCGTTATTATTGTTCTTGTTCTTCGATGTCTTTACTTTGCGTGATTTGTTTCCTCCGCCAAAAAGACCGAAGAAGTCGAAGTTATTGATTTTATATCCCATTCCTACTACCCAGTCATTGCTTGACGATTCGTTGAGCTGCACACTTGTCATGCTGAGGCTAAGCACACGTGTCGTTCTGTATTCCAATTTTGCTGTGAGGTTGTTTTGGAACGTCATATCAATACCGAGCAATGGTGAGAAAGACTCGTTTATGCTGACGGTTGATACGTTGAACATACTGCTTGGCGTAGGATTTCCTGATGTAGCATCAGTAACAAATCCTAATCCGTTCATATACTCTTGATAAGTGCTGAACGAACTATATGAGCCAACAGCATAAATGCTCTTGTATGAATGATTGATATTGAAACTCTTGAATACATCACGGAACCATGGCAATCTGCCAAGTCCACTGTATCTTACTGTCCAGTTAGGCAACAATTTTGATATTGCAGGGAACAAGCTTAGAGAGTTTCCTCCCATGCTTGTATATGTTGATAAGAAAGCTGGAATCATTACATCTGCACTGTATTTATTCACAGTTCCATTTTCAGGATTGAATGTCTGTCCGGCAAGTACTGTTCCTGCAGGATATGTTGCTCCTGTATATTGTCCTTCCACTCTCTGTCTGAATTTTTCGAGAGAGTTGCAGAATTTGTCAAATGATGCCGAATGGTATCCGTTATTGGCATTGCCTATACTTTCAAACGCACTTCCTAAGCTTATAGTTGTCATTGTAAACGTACCGCTTTGTGTTGTCGGCATTCCTTGGTACATATATTGCACGCTTTTTGCCGTAGTTTGTGTGCGGCTGGCATTTAAGTCAATTTTCAATTCCTTTACAGGCTCAAGAGTCATTTTGAGTTGTAGGTCTTCAGTTTTGCTTGATGTGGCAGGTGTCGCCACGCTGTCAGCCATGAGCAACCATCCACGTTCGGCACTCTTTTTAACATACGAGTCATCAACTAATCCGAAAGCGAAGTCAAGTCCTGGTGACATGATATCACCGGTGCGCTGTCCGAATACATTACCAACTTCTGGTAAGAATCCAGGAAGCGATAATCCATATTGATTCCTGTAAGAGATGTTGATGTTGCGTACTGACATTAATCCTCTGGCAACAACTTGCATCGTTTTATACCATTTCTCATTGTCAAGCGGTTCCTTTGCGCTGACTTGCAGTTTTATTGTTATGGCAGTATCAACTTTTGATATGATTTTTATCTTATTGTTGTCCACCACTTTATATTTGAGATTAAACATTTTTCCATTCTTTGTCTTAGCCGATACAATCAGTCTTTTGCTGTTCTTTCCGTGAGCAATAGTCATGGTTGTGTCAGGCATAAGTTTTATTTCCTTTTCAAATGTTTTCTTGTTCTTTGGCAGCTTCTTGTTGTCTTCATTAGGATTTTTGTTCTTTTTAAACCTGTCGTTTGCAACGTTTCTCCTGTTTATAGCCGTTATGCTGGAACGCTTGTTGAAGCGTTCGTTAGTCTTTTTCAGGAACGGTATATGGTTATAAAGCTTTTCAAGATTGAATGAACCGTTAATATTCAAAGTTCTGTTGTTGGCAATCACGTTTCCAAGAGATTGTCCATCCTCTTGTGTCGTACCGCGATTCCAGTTATAAGTTGCATTATAGTTAGCATCAGCATTAATCCAGTCAAAGATTGGAATAAGGTTGAGTGGTGCTTGGTATGATGCATTGAAACTTTGATTATAGTCAAGAGGTCTTCCCATGTGTTTAATGCTTGTCCATACAGAATCTTTCCAAGCCGAATACTGGTCTGGATACAAGTCTTTATTCACAGGGGTATATGGTTCTTCAATCTCCGCATGAGTTGCACTGTTGAAACTCATGTGAAGGTTCTTTGTTAAATCCCATCTTATAGAGAACTCGCGGTTCCACAGGAACTGTTCATTGAAGGTGAGAGGCAGTTTGCTGTTCTCTGTGCTCTCCATGTCACGTTCCTGAAGCTCGTAGTAATTGCGCATAATCTCAGTGTTGAAAGTCAGATTTTGCGGTAACCAGTTAAGCCCGAACCTTTTTAATATGTCATACCACTTGTTTCTACTCTTAATTTTCTTGAATGGCTCAAAAGCTTTGTACACAGGGGTGTAACTATAGTTCAAGGCTCCTCTCCAGTTGTCTTCTTTTTCGTATACAGTAGTTTCTCCACTTGTATATCTGTGGCTATGGCTATAGCTTAATGCAAAGTTGGCTGGATCATACGGCATAGGATGCTTTTTGGTTGTAATACCAACTTTTACGTTCGACAGAGAGAAATTAGTATTGGTGGTCTTTGTTACTGCAATACTCTCGATAGAGTCTCGCTCATGACTTTCCATTGCATCCAGGGCGTCGTCAAGTTTCATATCCGTGTCAAGCGGATTATATTTAGGGCGAGTTTCCTCTTTTGTTACAGAATAGTATAACGGAATAGAAACTTTTGCCTTGTCTGGGAAAAATTTTCCCAGTTCAAAGTTTGTTGTCATGCTATAGGTTTTGTAATTGTCCTGTGCACGTTGTGCCACTCCATCTTCAAGTCCTCCGAATCCTTCAGATACATATTTTCCTGTAACATTCACGCTACCCACATCAGAGAGCTGTAAGTTCAAGTTACCTTGTGCTGCCCAACCTCCAGAGTTGTTGTATTCTTTCAATCTGAGTTCATTAACCCAAACTTCTCCCGATTTATGGTCGTTGGCGAGATTTCTAACACCGATAATCATTGTGCGCACTTCTCCCAATGTAGGGTTTCCAACTATGGTAATTTTATTGTTTGGTTTATCCTCATCGTATGTGCTGTATGGATAACTGTATGAAGCCTGTCCAAGGCTTTTGGCTTTATTGCGTGCTTTCTTTAGAGTAGTAAACACGCTAAGTGGAATATCAAGCATGTTATCCTCAGGCCATACAATCTTGCAGTCGGCTGCAGAGTATCGGTCATAGTGCCCAGGTGCTGTAAGTTTCAGCGGAATTTCATATTCATAATAGTTGCTCTTATAGTCAGCACCCAATCTTATGAATACAGCAAGCTGATTGTCTTGCAAGTCTGTTGTATTCTGTTCAAAGGCATTTGCATGCACAAACATCTGCAACCTTTTGTATTGGCGCAGATCAAGGTTCGTGTTCTTATATACAGCTTTTGCCTCTCCGTTAGAAAGATTAGATACTTGAATATCAAGTGATTGCTCATTAGCTTCGGTAAGCTGAGGCTGTGTTGGGTCTTGCTCGCGACGTATTCCCGGAGGCAGTACGTAGTTTACAGGAACACGGTCATTGTTCTCCTCAATATTCACAGCACTGACAGCCATCTTCCCTGATTCGCTTCCTGTTCCGAGTTGCTGTTCGTATATTCTCCATTCTCCTCTTACAAGATCGAGACTTCCGAAACGCATCACGATTGGTTTTTGGAAGTTAGTCAAGAACATACGCATAAAGCGTATTGATGTGAAGTCGGTTATTCCGCCAACATTGCGTTCATAGTCATCCACAGGTATGCGGAACTGATACCATGTAACAGTTTCCGTTGTATCGTTGCGTAGTTTTACAGAGCTTTCGCGTTTGTCTACAATATAGTTCTGTCCAACCACAAGGTCTTGTGGACGGATGCTGATATGATACTGATAGTATTTTTCGTATTCATTCAGAGTGTAGTCCTGATTGATATCCTCTACATCAGGTGTTGTCTTGTATGACGTATCGTAGCTTTCACTTCTTGAATCACTGTCAGGTGAGTTTCCTTGAGGATTATTTATTCTTTTGTATCTCTGCAAGATAGGTGTACGGTTAGAGTCATAGTCAGAACCGCGGAAATAATGATAGTCATCATTTGCAGGGTCTGCCATAATTGAATCCAACGCTGCACCTGTAACTCGGCTTTGTACAGCATTGAGAAAATCTTGGTATGGTCCGAATGCTTTTTCCTCTTCATCGGTAAGTCCGTTAAATCCAACATCCTGTTTTGCTCTTGAGCCTTTAGAAGTTGCAAAAGCATAAGTTACCGTAGATTGTGTAGGAATTTTTCCCCATTGTGTTGTGGTGAAACTGCTTGAACCATCCACCGGCATGCCACTCTCATAGAATTTTTTCCCGTCTTTTAGTACATCTTCACTCATCTCACCGAGGTTGATATAGAAATCACCTCCATATTGTGCAGCGTCTGGTTTCTGATTGCTATAGATGAATGGGTCAAGCATCCAGAATTCTATGTATTCTATATTGGCAGTTTCAAAATCGTTAGTGTCAAGACGTCGCATCATTCCTCCCCAATTCTTCTGAGGATCAGGTAGAGTTCCATTGCTATTCAAATTTGGATTGAAGTTGTAAGGACCACGTTCAGATGGATAGAATGCAAGGTTTAGTATAGGTAAGGTGGATGTTGCTCCATTATAACTGCTTTGGTCGCGGTTAGGGAACAACTCTCTTACGTAAACCTCTCTGACATAGTGGTTTGAGAGCTGATGCAAGTCGCTTTTTATATGTCCTGGAGTTAGTGAACTACTCCTTCTTGTGAACAGAGGGTCAATGTTATACCATGCCAAAAGGGCACGTTCAAATCCACTTTGTAGTGTAGATTTGTCATTGTAATTAGGGAACATTGTTGGTACACTTGATATGATCCATGATGATGGCGTAGAAACATCAATAGTGTTCTTTGTGTTTTCGAAATCATCGATATATGATGCGTTATCTTGCGTTCCGCTCGATTGTCCGGCAATGAGTTGTGCAAACTCTCCGGTGAATGATATTTGTGAAGGTTGTGTGCAATGCAAAAATGGAATCTTGTCGATAAGATTTGTCAGCCATTGACTTTCCTTCTTCCAGTTCAAGTTTAGTCCCCAAAGTGTGTTGTTCAGAGGTTCTGACCCCATTGTTACTTTTGTTGTCAAAGCCTGTTCTGACAGGTGTTGGAATGTACCGCTCATTTGGAAATTCTTTGAAAAGTCATATTCCCAGTTAAGTCCCAGCATTGTTTTTCTTTGTTGTGCATAGTCGGTATTGCTTTCAAGCGATACGTTAACAGCTGTTCCTGCATCAATGATACTTTGGTTGAGTATTGTAACTTCTCCTGCTGAATAATCTACACTATAGTCTGACCCCTCATTTAATGTTACTCCTCCTGCTGTAACAACTACAGACCCCTGGGGCACATTGTATGCACCAAGAGAAATCACGTTAGCAGAAGTTCCACGATATTGTCCAATCAATCTGTACTTGTCCTTTTCTGCAATTTGTTTGGCTATGGTTTTTGTAGAGTCGTAAAGCTCTGTATAGCTGTATCTCAAAGCTTTTTCTGTGGATACCCCCTTGCTTATGAGAGCATTATACAGATAGTTTCCAAAAGGTTCAGCTTCAGGGAAGAAAACTCGTCCGTTGCTGACTGTATATCCTTCAACATAGTCAAAATATCCATTGCTGTGCGCTTTGTTGTTATTGTCAAGGCGGTCAGCTCCGAGAAGTTTTATCATCGGCAGGTCTTTGACCTGAGCCTCAGGGATATAAGAGAGGTAGACACCGGTTGTGTCGCTTTGGAATTTTACGTCAAGGCGGAATTTGTCTTTTTCAACAGATGATGCGAGATAATAAACATTCTTCATCATGAGGTCCCAGTTTCCTTGAGTAGGATTATTGCTTGTGTTCTTTAATGATTTCACAAACAATGCTTTTGACACATCTTGGATGTCTGAAGCAAATTCTCCAACTTGGAATGTCTGTCCTCCATACGTGTATTCGTATGCTACGGCAAGCACTTGGTCTGTTTGTAGTGTTGATTTCAGTGACACATATCCTAATGCACTGTTTACGCTGTATTCAGAAGAATTAAGTAAACGGGCACTTTGCAGCTTTTCATAGTCTGCACCACCGACGAAACTATGGATTCCGTCAAGAACGGTGCTTGTCTGGTCAATGTCTCTGGCATCAGCATATGAATTTACCAATGTGGAATATTCACTATTGGCATTGTTTGAAGGCACACTGGCTCCAGTAAGTCCCCATATACTGTTGCTTACTTTCGTATTTTCTCCTAAGTCGGTAAGAGCAATGATGTTACGTGTGTTTGTTGTATTTCCCTGCTTGTTGGTAACCCATATCTCAACACGGTTTATTGTTACACCAGTGGTGAGATTAGGCAGAGTTTTCATTGCAGCATCATATTTGTCGCGGAAATATCTGGACAGGAAGAAGTGTCGGTTTTCCTCATAGTCGCTTGCATCTATTTCAAAAGGAGTGAGCTGTACTCCACCCTTAGATGAAACACTTTTGCTTGATGATTTCTTTTGGGAAACAACAGCTTGCAGCTTTAATTTTCCGAACTGCATGTCGGTTCTAACACCAAATAGTGATGAAGCACCTTTTACGAGTGAAGAATTACTCGGGAAAGATATATTTCCAGCTTCAACCAGTTTTATAATTTCATCTTCTTTGCCATCATATTTGAGCTTTAGATTTTGAGAGTCAAAATCAAAGGTCGCGTCGGTATTGTAGTTTAGGTTCATGTTTACCTTGTCGCCAACTTTTCCATTTACGCTGAGGTTAATCTTCTCATCGAAGTTCATCATCGTAGTGTTTCGGTTGCGTATAGGTAGTGATGGATTATCAATATTTTTTATTGTAGCTCCAAGTTTCAGTTCTGCTGTTCCTTGTGTCTTTATACGAACGCCGCCAGGACCAAAAATCTTTTCTGCAGGTCCAAGACTAAAGTGCATGTCGGAGAATGAGAATTTGTCTTCTCCCTTTTGCTTTACTATTTCATCATTTTTGTTGCGGAAGAAGCGATTCATTTCTTGCTGTTCACTCCATTTCTTATATTCTTCCGGAGTCATAATAATTGGAGTGGAAAGGTAACCGCCACCCATCTTCGAACCGATGAAATATCTGTTCAGCGTATCATTATAGACAACATCTTGCTTTATGTTTTCCGGAAAGTTCAAGTCGGCAGTCCGTTTCCTTGTATCGTCAATAGTTATTGGCACGGTGCGTTGAACGTTCCATTTAGGATGCAACAATGAGTCGGGGATGGAATCGTCCTCGATGACAAGAGCCGAAAGTCCTGTTGGACTTTTTTTTATAGAATCTCCTGCGTTATTTGAATTGCGTTTTACAGACAACTTGTTTGCAGGCTTTCTGTCTCTTCTGACTGAAAGTTTAGTCCGGTCGTCTTGCAGCTGTGGAAACACATTGATGGCAAGAACATTAATGCTCAACAATGTGATAAGTATGATGGATATCTTTTTTATATTATTCATTTATTTTATCTGTTTCAGTGCCAGTTTAACAACCTGTTCTACAGGCAGCTGTGGATTTTCAGAAAGTATTGCCGAAACAACTTTTGCAGAAGGAGCTGGCGAGAATCCGAGCATAGTGAGAGCACCGATAGCCTCGTCGTGTACTTCTTTGTTCACGGCAACAGCTGGCTTTAGTGTTCCAGCAGGTATTTGTTCTGTTATATCCATTGTTGATATCTTGTCTTTCAAGTCAACAATGATACGTTGTGCTGTGCGTAAGCCTATTCCTTTTACAGTTTTCAGAATTTTCTCGTTTCCAGTCGAAATGACATTACATAATTCAGCAGCCGACATAGCCGATAGAATCATTCTGGCAGTGTTTGCCCCAACTCCTGAAACGGTAATCAACAGTAAAAACATTTCGCGCTCTTGTTGGCTTGCGAATCCGAAAAGTAAATGTGCGTCTTCTCTGATACTCTCGAATACATACAGTTTTACTTCTTTTTTGTTCTGTATGCTACTATATGTGTTGAGCGAAATGTTCATTCCGTATCCCACTCCGTGTGCTTCAACAACAGCATAGGTGGGCGTAACTTCCGTCAGTTCGCCTTTTATGTATTCAATCATAAAATAAAAATAATTTGGTGTATATACATCTTTATAAACGCAGGTTATATATATATATTGTATTAACCGAAGTTTTTTTGCTTGTAAAGTCGCAATACAATTCTGCTATATTCAAAAAAAGTAAATAAAAATGTCGTGCTTTGTCTTATTTTTACTATCTTTGTATAAGATTGGCTGCACCTCAGCAATTGAAGCGAGCTTCATTGCATTCTGTTTGCACAATCTTTGTAAACAAAAGAACATGTGGAGATGATAACAAAAGAAGAACTTTACACTATAATTCGTGACAATAAAGTTATGGATGATGCCAAAACTACATTTGTTGTCGTTGATGAGAATTTGCGTATCTTATATGTAAATTATACACCAGTGGATAAGGCTTTGAATATTTCGCCTGGTGATTTGCTCAAATGCTCCAATGCTTGTGCGGCAGAGCATGGATGTGGCACGCATGAGAATTGTAAAATGTGCAAGCTGCGTACTATGGTAGAGACATCTATTTCGACAAAGAAGAAAATGGAAACAGATGCTGACTTGCTTATTGGTGAAAATATAGATTATAGTGTGCATGCCATATCTACCCCATTTACTCAGGATGGAATAAATTGTTCTGTGGTTTTACTTCTTGATAAGACAGACCAGCATCGCGAATTTATGATGGAGCGTGTGTTCTTTCACGATTTGCTGAATCTTTCGGGAGCGATGAACGGAATTCTGAAATGTATAGAGCATGAGGAAGATACAAAAGAAATGATACGTATCGTTAAAGGTATATCGAGCCAACTATTTGAAGAAATAGAGTCGCAACGTACCCTTATATATGCAAAGAATGGCGTGTTGAAGCCTGAATCTAAGCGGTTTAGGGCATGTGAGTCGATAGAATTTGTGCGTGAGAATCTTGTACCGGTTTCTAAAGATATGTGGAACGTTTCTATCGTTATTGACAATACGCTGGCAAACGAAATAATAGACTCTGACAAAGCCCTTGTAAATCGTGTACTTCATAATATGGTAAAGAATGCTTGTGAGGCAAATCCTTGTTCTACTGTGACCGTGAAAGGATGCGTGGTCGGTGGAAAAGTTGTTTTCTCGGTGCATAACAATGCTGTGATGGATGAAAAAGTGAAGAGCAAGGTCTTTATATATGGAAATTCAACAAAAGGTTCGGGACGTGGACTTGGAACATACAGCATGAAACTTATTGGTGAAAACTACTTGAAAGGGCATGTATGGTTCAAGTCGGAAAATGGATTTGGAACAGAATTTTATTTCGAATTGGAAAAAGAATAAACGGATAAAACCGCTGATATTTTATATTTACAGGCAGTTTTACCCGTTTAGGATTGTTACTTGTATTGTATATCAATATGATATTTCTTAAATAATGAAAAGTCTTTTTCTCCAAGTCCGATTTTTGTGAGTGGCATCGGCTTGTTGTGGTCATTAAGATAACAGCGTGGAGCAGAATGAAGCTTATTGCTTGCTATATTCAATGAGTCAGCAATGTAAGTAGTTTTTATTCTTGCTAAACCGAGCATGGAGTGAAATGTTGAGGCATTGCTTGCTATTGGCTTGTTCCTGTTGTATTCAAGAATATTATGAATTTCAGGAAAAGCTTTGTTATACGTATCGGATGTCCATACGAGTAATGGTACATGCAATTCATAATAAGATGGAGTAGGGGAAGCATGCAAGAACAGGTTACGACTGTCGTCAAATATGTTTTCTCCATGGTCAGAGGTATAGAGCATAGCTGAAACACCTCCTCTTTTACGTAGTGTTGTTATTACTCCATGCAGAAAGCTGTCTGTATATCTTATTGTGTTGTCATAAGCATTTATCAGTTGTGTTCTGTTTGATTGCTTTGCTTCTGTTGCATTGTCTGGACGAAATAATGCGGCAGAACGAGGATAGCGATCGCGATAGTTGAAATGCGAGCCGTAGCAGTGGATGACAACAAATTCCTTTTTATGTTTTTTATTCAGCACATCATCAAGCATCTTTAATATCATGCCATCGGGAGTATTCTTTCCTTCTTTAGTATTTTCTTTTATAAATTTCCAGTCATCGGCTTCTTTGCCGAAGAAATCAATAAACGAATGATTTGGCAATTGGTTGGAAATGAACGTGGTATGAAATCCTGCTTCTTTAAATGCCTCAATGATGCCTTTCTCCTTGTATATTCTGTCGTAGTCTACAGCTGACGCCATAGACATAAGCATAGGAACACTCTTATGAGTGGTGTTAGATTGGGTCAACACGTTTGAAAAAGCTACAATACCTTTCTCTTTTGCAAGTAAAGGAGTTGTAGGACGTTTGTAGCCATAAAGTTGGAATTCACATGCACGTGCTGTCTCTCCTATAACTAATACATACATCTCTGGTACAGACTTGTTGACAGTAGATTTTGCATTAAACGAAAAGTTTTTTGACGTTTCGTAGTAATGTTCTGTCTCGTATGTACGTTCGCCGGCTAAGAACATATTATATATGACATTTGCTGGATATAGATTAAGTTTTGCACAATATTCATCATCTGTCAGATAGCTACTGCCGAGACATAATAATCCTAATGCTGTAATGCCACTACCAATAATTCTTTGGTTATGTCTAAATGCGCAAGTTAATGTTTGTTTATTTAAGATTGACATCACTCCAAGAATAAGTAAAGGCAAGTAAACAATGAAAACTCCGGCTACAGCAGGTATAAGGTTGTCGAGAAGTTCCATTGCCTCTCCAGGATTGGTAGTGACGAGATTCAAAAACATATCTACAGCTATAATACTTTTCCCAAACAGGTAGAGCAGTACAAGTTGGAAAGCTGCAAGGAAAATAAAGAAGAAAAGCCACCAAATCATTTTTCCCGGTTTCTTGGCAAGTGTCATTAATAACCAATATATTCCGCACGGCAGAATAATATTGGTAAGGTTTGCCATAACTGGCATATCTTCTGTTATGCACAGTGTTGCATTAGGCAGGAGTAAAGCTATAATGGTTATGAAGAATAGATGGTTAGGTTTTAAGAACCACTTGTATATATAGTTTATAAAATTCATATAAGTAAAAAGTTTTATGAGGCATGTTCTGATTAGAAAGCCTCGTTAATATTAAACATGAATCCAGATTGTCCGTTTTTACCGAAACCATAGTCAAGTCGCACATTCACGTCTTTTTTAAATTCCCAGCGGTAGCCTATTCCATAATTCGGAAGTACATGACTCATTTGTATGTTTCTAAATTTATTGAACACAGTTCCTGCTCCAATCCATGCGGTGATACCATTTCTTTTCCAGATATGCTGTCGCAATTCTATTTGTGCTTCTATTTTGTGCTTGTCTCGGTATCTCCCTTCGTAATACCCACGCATAGAGTAAGAACCGCCAAGTTGTGCCATCATATTCCATGAAGGATTGCCAAAGTTTAATTGAGATCTAAAATCTCCAGCCAGTGTAGCCCCTTTCCACAGGCTTAAATACCCATCTGTTCTCAATTCTGTAGTGCTGAAAGCATAGTCGTTGCCTAAGATGCGTGGACGAAACAGCTGTTGCAAGTTAAGATACACACCTTTATGTGGATTTGTCAGTACATCCCTTGTGTCGTATTGTAGTGAAAAGCCCACTCCGATGTTCCATGTCTTTGTATCCATGCCGTTGAGTAACTCCGGGCGTTTTATGTCGCTGGCTTTTGTGTAATCAATAGCAAATGTTGGTCCCAGATAAAGTGATTCTGTTAATTGCCATAGCCAACTTGCCTTCATTTCAGCTCTCCAGTCTTTGAGTTTGCTTTCGTTATTATCATTATTGTTCAATTCATATCCGATTCCCCAATATTTGCTTGGAAAATCATAGAAAAACAAGGTGTAATCAATGCGATATTTATCTTGTGGAGCAATATGCACACCTCGTATTCCGAGCATATAAAATCCAACTGTTGACACATCGCCAAATACTGCAACGTGTGAAGGTGAAAATAAGCTGTCGGTGAGTGACGAATGATAAAGTCCTTCTGCTACCAGTCCTATTCCTAGTTTTGTATCACTGGCATAATGTGGTCCTCCAATAATGCTGAAGTCAAACTTATTGTGACTTTTGTTCTTGTTCGCATCATTGAAGTAGTCAAGAAATCTTGTTATTAATCCTTTCTTCTTGTCTTTGTTTTTTGTTGTATCACAAGTCGCAGTATCAGTCATGTCGTAACTTTCCATAAATGTTTTATTTATTGCTGAAACCCGATTATTGCATTGGGTTGTAGCATTTGCCTGAAATGTGAGACATAGCAGTAAAACTGCGGTCAATGTTTGTTTCATAAAAGAGATAGGATTAAATAATTAATAAACGAGAGCCACATTATCAATCCAGAAAGTATTTCCCGGTGTTCCTATATATGCTCCGCCATGGCTTGACGAGAATTGCAGAATCAAGTGAGTTGGGGTTTCATTAGCAGAAGCCCATCCTGTTTCCTTCACTAAAACGCTCTTACCCTTACTGTTACGTGCATAATCACAAGAGCGCAAGCCCATTGTAGCAGCATTATAGTGAGGATTGTTTCTTATGTCACCATACAGAATTTCGTATGTTGCATTGTTCACCCAACCTGTAGATTTTCCATATTTCACAACAAGAGTTCCTACACGCTTTGCTGTTATATTTCCTTTTTTGTCTTCTGTTCTCTTTTGTAGATATAATACGGTGATACAATAGTCCTGTCCCGGCACAGTAGTCTTTCCGCTAAATCCCGTTTCCTTTATTCTGTTCATTGTACCCGGTACAGCAACTTTATAGTCATATCTCAGAGCCTTAGGTCTTTTTTTGAACGGAATACCCCAGTTTATGTTCTTCGGACCGTCTTTTGTGCCTGTTATAGGCTCTTTCATGTCACCAAGATATATAGAGCCAGCGGCAAGCACCTTTATGTTTATCATTCCCAAGGCTTTACACGTTTCAATGTGAGTCAGCATTTTTGCACAGAACCCATGTCCGGGATGAGTGTCTCTGTATACAGAATTGTTAGTTTTTGTAATGCCCATAACTTTTGCCATTACATTCGATGATCCCCATGGTGAACCTCCCATGTTCTTATAAGGTGTGTTGCTGTTGATAGTTGTATTTGGACCTATGGCATACACGGTTTTTGTGTTTCCGCCAATAATGCTTGATTCCTTGATATGGCGTACCACCCAATGGTCCATATTTCCATAAGCAATAGGTTCTACTTTCTGTGAAAAGGCACTTATAGCCGATGCGGTAAAAAGCATACCGCCAATAGTTATCCTTAATATTTTCATGTCCCTTTATTTGGTATTTTATTGATGTTGCAAAATTACAACTATATCAATAAAGTGTGTCTCTGCTTACGACATGAAAAGTGTTCCAAATGTCTTTATTCTTAGAAATATATAGTTTTATATTGGTTTTTACTTCTTGAAAATCCCCAGTAACAGTAATTTATTGTTTGTTACTGGGGATATAAGTTGAATATATTATTTTTTTATCTTAAAAGTCTTTCCGTCTTGTTTAACGATATATATGCCGTTAGGCAGATCGTCTGTTGAACTGCCCACTTGCATGCCTTGAGTATTGTATACGGCAGTGTTCCAGTCTTTTGTATTAGTCAAAACTTTATTGATACCTGTTGCTATTTCATTATATTCGCAATATTCCAGCTTGTATTTTTGTTCATACTTTTTGCTGTCAGAGTCGTATTCTTTAACGATGGCATAGTCTGCAAGCCCAGTACTCTCATTGTATGAATATTCATATTGGTCAGAACTGTCAATTTGCAAATCATTGTCGGAACTTCCTTCAGAGTTGGTCTCTTCAATAAGGTCCTTCTTTTCGTTGTATACATATTTATAAAGTTCAACATCTGAATCTTCTCCCATCAAAGATGATGAAAGTTTCTTCAAGTAGCTTCCGTTATTGTCGAGAGATTTATAGTAATATGTCATGTTGCCCATTGTCATACCACTGTAAATCATTGAAATGTTCAAGGTTCTTTCTGTATCTGTGTATGTGCTTGTAACATTGCCTTTCAGTTCAACTCCGTCAGATTTCATTGACATACTTGCTGATTTTATTAGATTATCTGCAGAAAGCACAATATTGTCCATTTCATCTTCAAGGGTAGAAAGCAATTTTCCGTTGTAGGTTTTCCAAACTATATCCGAGAAGGTTATGATTATTGCTCCATCTTCATCATATTCAGTAATGCTGATTTTATTTGCCTTGTCATCGTTGCCGTATTCAATCTTTGTTACGGATTCTATATCAAGTTCGCTGTGTGAGTAATTAGGTTCATAACTGGTGAACTCAGTTATTTGCCCTTTCTGGTTGCGAGTCACATCAATACGCTTGTTCATATAAATGTTGTCTGGATACGTCGTCCCTGGATTATCGTATAATTCTTGAGTTTGTGATGTCATGAAACTCGTTTCCTCGGTATCATACGTGTTTTTTACTATTTGTACCATTCCACTTGCGTCTTCTCTCTTGAATGTCTGCACATTTCCGTATTGGTCGTAAGTGTAAGTTCTTGTCGTTAGATACTCAAGGGTATTGTTATCGTATATATATTGCTTTACTGTTTTGGGCAGGTATTTCTTTCCGGCAATTTCTGATTTCAGAACTTTTCTGTCACGTTTTGGGCTAAAAACTTTAGCCACGGCTTTGGCTGTTTTCTTTATAACAGCAGCTTGTGGAACTTTTGTCTGTGCAATGCTTGCAGTTGGTGCCGAAATAAACATTGCAGATAAAAATAATAAAGTAAAATGTTTCATAATTCTATTTTTAATTATAAAAAATGCAGCAATAAAATTAACTTTATTGCTGCTGACAAAATGTATTACAGTTCAAGGTCACCGTTGAAAACCTCATGCCAAGGCAACCCTTGCTTGTTTAATTGTTCCATAAACGGATCTGGATCAAACTCTTCAACGTTCCAAACTCCAGGTTTGCGCCATAGTCCTTTGAAGAACATCATTGCGCCAATCATTGCCGGAACACCAGTTGTGTAGCTTACTCCCTGCATACCTGTTTCAAGATAAGCTGCATGGTGGCTACAATTGTTGTAAACATAATATGTTTGCTCCTTGCCGTCTTTCAGTCCGCGAATACGGCACCCGATACTTGTTTCTCCATCGTAGTTCTCGCCCAAATCCTGTGGATTAGGCAATACGGCTTTAAGGAATTGTAGTGGTACAATCTTGACTTTCACTTTCTTTTCAGGTTCATTAGCCAAAGGTGCCTCGTATTCAATCTCGTCGATGCGCGACATTCCGAGGTTCTGTATACAGTCAAGATATGTTAGGTACTGCTGACCGAAAGTCATCCAGAAACGTGCACGCTTGATCGTAGGATAGTTTTTCACTAACGATTCTATTTCCTCATGGTGCAGCAGATAACTCTCTTTTGGTCCAACGTTTGGATAATTCAGGGTTTTGTGAATTTCCAGTGGTTCGGTCTCTACCCATTTGCCGTTTTCCCAATATAATCCCTTTTGTGTAATCTCGCGGATATTGATTTCTGGGTTGAAGTTTGTGGCAAAAGCTTTGTGGTGATTGCCTGCATTGCAGTCAACAATATCAAGATACTGAATCTCGTCAAAGTAATGCTTTGCTGCATATGCCGTAAAAATACTTGTCACACCCGGGTCGAAGCCACATCCCAGGATTGCTGTCAGTCCAGCATCTTCAAAGCGCTTTTTGTATGCCCACTGCCAACTGTATTCAAAGTGTGCCTCGTCTTTAGGCTCGTAGTTTGCTGTGTCAAGATAGTTAACTCCGCAAGCCAAACAAGCTTCCATTATAGTCAGGTCTTGATAAGGCAATGCAAGGTTAACGCACAATTCAGGTTTGTAGTCGTTGAAGAGAACCTTCAGTTGTTCTACGTCATCGGCATCCACCTGAGCTGTTTTGATGTTGGGGTTGCCTATAAATTCCTTGATTTTGTCGCACTTTGATTTTGTACGGCTTGCTATCATGATGTCTGTGAATACATCAGAGTTCTTTGCGATTTTTACGGCAGCTACGGTCGCTACACCGCCAGCTCCGATAATAAGTACTTTTCCCATATTAATTTATTTTATTTCGTCTCCTTTTATTCCAAGTGCACTCATCAGCGAATAGCCAAGAATCTCCTGCCGGAAGTTTCCTCCTTCCATTGGCTGCATGGCAAACATCGTGATGCGTTTGTCGTCATCGTCAACTCGTCTGAGAGCTTGTCTTATTTTTGCGTATGTTTCTTCATCATCAGGCACAATCATTATTCTTTTCACTTCTTTTTGTGAACATGCTATTTGTACAGCCTCTGTGATGAAATCGCTTTTGCTTACGAGATTTTCAACAGAGAAAGTGTTCATAGAGAATTCTCCGAGATGATCTTTAAATGCTTTTGCGTCTATGTCTTTTTTATAATCAGAAGGATTAAAGTTGTCAAACTCGGTTTTGTCCTTTTCGTGTATAAACACTACTTGCACTTCGTTGTTGCCCTCTCGTATGCCACCGTCAAGAGCAATGCAGTCAATCCATCTTGCCAAATCAGCCTTCGGGATTCTCCGCATAAGCATTCGTTCAAAGTTTACAATGAGGTTAAATGCAACCTTGTCAATAAAGTCAGCATCAGCGATAATTACATTCTCGCTCCATTTTGCCGGATTTATAATGTTGTTCATAGGTGCAAAGATAGTAAAAAATGAAGAACGAAGAATAGAAGAGTAAAGAATTTTAGCGGCTTTGTAGTATAAAAATATTCAATTAAAAAAATGTAACATCTTTATACATTCAAAGTTAATAGGTATTCTTCATTTTCTATTCTTCGTTCTTGGCTTTTATGGCAGAGGTTTTAGTCCCTCCCATTTCACATTCCAGTTGCCGTCATTTGGAAAACCAGGATTAGGCATTGGCGAACCGTCCCATCCTGCACACATCATAGCGACAGCCATTAGGAAGCCTCCGTTACCAGGCAGATATAAGCGCAAGCGGTCGCTTTGGTAGTTGTGTCCGTTGATGAGATAAGTGTTTTTTGTTTGTTTCATGAGCAATGCACCTACTGCATTTTCAGGCTCTCCCATGCGGGCTGCTCCCATTGCCATCATAGGATAATCCCATCCCCATGATGTTTCCCATTTCCAGTTTTTCCAGATCCACTGTTCTGTTTTCTTCATTTTTGCCGGGTCAACTTGGTCGCTGTTGAATGGCAATAGTCCAACTGCTCCCATTACTGCAGGGTGGTCACTGTACATACGCTCGTTTTGATAAGTGTCTGGCTGTGTCTCAGCAGCAAGATAAAGGCTGTCTTTTGATGCGAGTGGCGAGATTTTCTTTATGATGTCGTCCCAGTGTGCATTTCGTTTTTCGCCAAGTCTCTCTCTCCATTGTTGGGCAATCTGCAATGCGCAGTGCCAGTAGCTTAGTTCAAAAGGTGGATTTACTGTTGTTGCTGCAGGTAGTGTTTCCTGTGCAGCAATGCATCCTTTAAGAACATATCTGTCGTTTGCCTTGTCGTATGTTGCGAAGTCGCCCATAAATTCAGCTGTTTCATCAACCAGACGTGCATATTTCTTCAGTATCTGTGGCGAAGGATTTGCTCTGTAAAGCAATTCTGCAAGATAAATCAAGTGAGGCTGTTGCCAAATCAGAAAACTTCCAACCGATGATGGAGCTTCGCCAGCCCACGGGTCGGTCATCTTCATCCATCTTACTCCCTTGAATCCTTGTCGTTCTGCTATTTTGCGTGCATTTTCTTCAGCTTTGAAATACCATGACAGCGAGCGGTCGAGCAGTTCCGGATGTCCCCATAAAGCAAACTGTGCCTGATGCCATAATATCATTTCAAGATGGAATTTTCCATACCAAGAGTTGTAGGTCAATCCAGTTTCTTGTGGTGGAGTGTCGCCAGCATCTTGAATGGCAAGAAGATATTGGCTCAACACCACTCTGCGTTCCATTTCTTTAGCTCTATGGTCTTTACATTCTGAGAAATCAACTATTGCTCCCTTATTCCAATACTTGTTCCAATATTCTGCTGATGACTTTTCAACTTCTGCAAAAGTTTTGTTGGCTTCCGATGGTTGTTCTGAGTATTCGCATGTTAAACTCAGTTGCTTGTTGTTTGTAGCAATTTGCAGTCTGTTTTTTCCTGTCTTTTTTATTGTTGCTTTTCCTTGCCAGTGGAGAGTTACGTAGTACGTTGTCTCGTCTATAACTCTTTTTATGAAAGCTGAATTTGCAGTTTGCTTGATTATTGTTGTAGAGTGTAGGGCATCTTTTGTCCAATCGCATGCATCGTCACAGTGTCCTCCTGTAGGATATGGGAAACGCAGGTCAATGGCAATCTTTCCTGTCGATTCTATATTTGTGGCAAGCATATCACGTTCAGGGTCGCATACGGTTTCCACATCATAGTGTGTGTCTTTGTAGTTGAAGTGGCTTGTTATTTTTCCTCTCCACATGTCGAGAGTCTCATCAATATCTTTTATCTGTTTCGGATCGTTGCCGAGAGATAATCCTACCGTTCCGAGATGTAGTCTGTGTGGGTTCACTCTATACCAGTTGAGTGCGTCTTTGCTTCGTTTGTCGTCTTTTGCTTGTGTGGCATATATTTCATTATGCCCTCTGCCAAAGTTATATGTCTTCCAGCTTTCCTCTTCTTTGAAGTTTTCTGGATTCTTGAACGAGTGCCATCCCCAGTCGCTCATAGTTCCGAGTGGTACTCCAGGTGAGTAAGTTTCTGGAAACGATTGTAGTCCGGTAGCATCTACAGTCACGGCAAATCCTCCATTGCCCACAGACAAAGAAGCAAGATTGTCTATGGCTCTTACGTTAGGATTGTTTCTTGTTACCACTGCTTTACGGTTGATGCCGAAGATGTTGTTTGTAGCCCACATATTTGTGGAAAGTGTGAGCAATGCCAAGGTTAGTGTTAAGATAATTTTTTTTGTTTTCATATGAGTTCTTCAATAGCATAATATTAAAAAACTGTGTCTAAAAAATTATGTTTAAGCAAACATAAAATTATGACACAGTCTATACTTTATTATTGTGTTAAGATGTTATCAAGAGATTATTTAGGCAAATTGAATGCTTTTGTCATCTCTGCCATTTGCTCTTGGCTCATTCCCTCAGGTTCAAAGCCCATGCATTTTGAATCAATATAGATTTTTGCACTCTTTGAAAGTACGTCAATTTGGTCAAATGCGTCCATAACGTCAAGACCTTTTGCAAATACGCCATGCTTTTCCCAGAGAACTACATCATAGTCTTCAAGCTCTTTTAAAGTAGCGTCGGCAAGAGTGTTTGAACCAGGCAATTCGTATGGAACAACACCTAAGCCTAATGGGCAGAAAGCCTTTGTTTCAGGAATCATACTCCACAGGATATTTGTCAAAACATCCTTTGCCAAGAATTTGCGGTTGTGGCTCATGGCAACAAGTTCTATAGGGTGGGTATGTACTGTTGCCTTGTAAGTAGAACCTGTTTCAATGAGGTGAGCATGTACTGTGAGGTGAGAAGGCAACTCGCTTGTTGGCATTACAGGATTGTCGGCAATGATAACATAACTTGCGCAATCATCAAGAATACGTATAACACTTCCGTTATCCATAGGCTTGCGTGCCAAGTCGCGCATACGCTTTCCTGTGCCCTTGCAGTAGAAGTAGCAGCCTTTAAGTGCTGGTAGTGTCACACCGATTTGTTTCACCTCGCTGATAGCCGGCATCTGTTTGATTTCGTCGTCTACGAATTCTGTTACGTTTACTGTGATGTTGCCGCCGTTACGTTCAGCCCATCCGTTCTGCCACAGGTAACCTGCCACCTCGGCAATTTTCTCCACCTCGGCTTTCAATTCCGGGCGTCCTTCAAGAATACTTTTCATAATGTGTTTTTTGTCTTAAATTTTTGCAAAGATAACGCAAATCGAGAGAAGAACGAAATGAAATTATTCATTTCTTATTCCGAGATGCAGCTTATCTTATGCAAAGATAACGCAAATCGAGAGAAGAACGAAATGAAATTATTCATTTCTTATTCCGAGATGCAGCTTATCTTATG
>CAKQCV010000049.1 GCA_934217675.1 uncultured Prevotella sp.
ACAGAGAAGTTAAGCCTGCTTGCGCCGATGGTACTGCAATGCAATGCGGGAGAGTAGGTAACCGCCTTTTTTCATTTAATTTAAGTCTTTCTTGATTTATTTCAAGAAAGACTTTTTTTGTTTTATCTAATTTTATGTTAAATACTTGTCTATGTCAATTCTTATTACTATCTTTGCAAAGAATTTAGACTCAACCATTTACGTATTGTTCAAGTGTGCGTGGGTCATAGTATTTAACTGGCATTCAGGACAGTTCTTTTATCGTTGTTTAGTTTGAACTGATTTCCGTGGGGCTTAGTCTTAAAAGGTTTTTAGCCAGAGCTTTTGTATTGCTCGGTTATTAACACCCAGATGCCATAAACAATTAATTATGAAGTTTTTAAAAAAGAGTAAGATTGTATTATTGTTGCTATTATTGTGTCTGCCATGTTCTGTTTTAGCTTTTGGTGGTAGCACAGAAAATGAAAATTTTGATTGGGAGCCTGTTATGAATGCAATTATACAGGTGGAGAGTCAGGGTAATGCGAAAGCTGTAAGTGGTAATTCCGTAGGTGCGATGCAGATAACTCCTGTGTGTGTCGCTCAGTGTAATATCATTTTGAAATCCCGTAAAAGTAAAAAGCGTTTTACATTGAAAGACCGTTTTAATGTTGCTAAGTCGAAAGAGATGTTTTTACTTCTTCAATCATTTTACAATGCGGAGAACAACATCGAAAAAGCTATTCGTTCTTGGAATGGTGGATTGAGATACACGATACAGGGAACGCAGAAATATTATAATAAGGTGATGTCGTATTTGAAGTAATTCTGACATTTGTCCGCTGTCTTGTTTTAAAAGATAGCGGATTTTTTATGCCTTTATCTAAAATGCTTACTTTTCTTTGCTTTTATACTATTCTTTGTTTATCTTTGCATAAGATAAGCTGCACTCGGCAATTTGAAAGCAAGACTTTCATTGCGCTCGTTTGCATTATCTTTGCAGCAGATAAGCTGCATCTCGGAATAAATTTCAAGCGAGCTTGACTTTCTGCTTTTGCACTGTGTCTGTCGTATGTTTACCTATAATGCTTAAATGATTATGAAAAAAATCTATAATTGTATACTTTTACTACTGTTGGCGTTTTCATCCAATGCTTTTGCCGGTAAAGTCTTTAATTCTGTTGTTTCGCAGGATGGCAGTGGTACTTTTTCAAATATTCAGGATGCAATTGACAATGTACCAGAAAACTTGTCGGCTCCATATCTGATTTTTATAAAAGCTGGTAGGTATCATGAGCATTTGTTTATCCCTGAAAATAAGCCTTATATACATTTGATTGGACAGGACAGGAATTTGGTTACAGTCTTTGACGACAGAGTTAGTGGTGGAAGAAATTCATCGCCTGTTGATGTGGCTGCTACTATCGTGGTTCATGCAGAGAATATATATTTGGAGGGTATAACTTTTGAAAACTCGTGGGGCACAAGGCATAATTCCGGTCCGCAGGCTCTTGCTTTATATACAAAGGCTGACAGAATTGTCGTTAATAACTGTGCATTGCTGTCGTATCAAGATACTTATAGAACTGCTGACGAGTGTAATGCCAGAAATTATGTGCAGAATAGTTTTATAGAGGGAGCTGTAGATTTTATTTACGGACAAGGTAATGTCTTCTTTGATGGCTGCACTTTGAATATTACAAGAAAAGAAGGTGGATTTATTGTAGCTCCCAAGCACAAGGAAGGAACAACATGGGGATATGTATTCAAAAATACTATTATCACAGCTCCTGGAAATCCAAAGGATACAAAGGTCTGGTTGGGTCGCCCATGGAAATACAAACCAAAAACGGTTTTTATTGATACTAAAGCCGAAGTTGAAATTCCTGCTGAAGGCTGGTTTAACCACATGGGAGGTTTGCCTGATACTTTTGCTGAATATAACACTGTTGATGCAGAAGGAAAAAGTGTTGACTTGAGCAAGCGTATTGAAAAGTATTACATGCTGTCAGAAAAGAAAGACACCTTATGGGGATACGCAAAAAAAGAAATATCTTCTATAGAGGCGTCTAATTATACTGTAGAGAATGTGCTTTCAGGAAATGACGGATGGAATCCTAAATCCTTGTGCAAGCAATTGAAATCTCCAAAGATTACGCGTCGTGGAACAAAGCTTGCATGGAAAGCTGTTGATGACGCCTTGGGATATATCATAATAAATGACGGTAAAGTTGTTTGTATTACGCCAAATTGTCAGTATCAGGTTGCAGTGCGTACTGGAGTTTATGAAGTGAGAAGTGTTTCAAAGAATGGAACGATTAGTAGATAGAATATTTCTAAATATTTTATAAAAACGATTCAAAACTAAAATAATTGCATTATATTTGTAGTTATACTTATTGTCAATGCGTATTCTATAATAAGAGGTAATCGCATTAAATGTTTAATTAAAAAGAAAAAATTATGTCTACAACAACAATTGTGATTTTGGTAGTGGTGGTACTGCTTGTAATTTGGGCAGTTAGTATCTATAATAACTTGGTTAAGCTGCGCAATAACCGTGACAATGCTTTTGCAAATATCGACGTACAGCTAAAACAGCGCTATGACCTTATTCCACAACTCGTGGCTACAGTAAAAGGATATGCCACACACGAGAAGGAAACACTGCAGCGCGTGACTGATGCACGCACGGCAGCAATGGGAGCTACAACAATAAATGACAAGATACAAGCCGACAATATGCTAACATCTGCTCTTGCCGGACTGAAAGTATCGCTTGAGGCATATCCAGACTTGAAGGCAAACCAGAATTTCATGCAGTTGCAGAGCGAAATTGCCGATATTGAAAACAAGCTCGCTGCAGTACGCCGCTTCTTTAACTCGGCAACACGTGAGTTCAACAATGCTGTAGAAACTTTCCCAAGCAATCTTTTTGCCAAGATGTTTGGATTCTCGCGCCAGCCTATGTTTGAAGTGCCACAGGAAAGCCGTGCTGCAATGGATAAGGCTCCAGAAATAAAGTTCTAAAAAACTGAAGATTTTTTCTGCTTTATGAAATACGTAGGAATGCAAACTCAAATTAACCGCAATAATAAGTTGACCTTATTATTGCTGTTAATGTTTCCGCTGATTATTCTTGGAGTGGTATGGTTGTTCTTGGCTGCAATGAATTACTTCGGCAATGGATACTATGATCAGTATGGTAATATTGTTCATCAGTTGGATTCTGAGACAGTTAACTACTACTTTTTGAAATCTTTGCCATGGGTCGTCGGCAGTGTTGGAGTATGGTTCTTGATAGCATATTTTTTCAATTCGTCAATGGTTCGTGCTGCAACTGGAGCACATTCGGTTACACGGAAAGAATGTCCTCGGGTGTATAATATAGTGGAGAATCTTTGTATAACCTGTGGAATGGATATGCCAAAGATAAATGTTGTTGACGATCCACAATTAAATGCCTTTGCCAGTGGTATAGACAAAAAATCATATACTGTTACAGTGACTACAGGAATAATGAATCGTCTTAACGATGATGAACTTGCAGGAGTGCTTGGGCATGAGCTTACACATATTCGCAATCATGATACAAAATTATTGATAACAAGTATAATATTTGTGGGAATTATTTCAACAGTAATGAGCATGATTGTTCAGATGATGTATAATCTTATGTGGTTTGGTGGTGGTAGCTATCACATGAGAAGTAGTAATGATGATGAAGACAACAAAGGTGGTGGAATTTCATTGATTGTAGTTTTGATTGTTGGCTATGTCCTTTGTGCCATTGCATATCTTTTTACAGCTTTAACTCGTTTTGCTATTAGTCGTAGACGAGAATATATGGCTGATGCTGGAGGTGCTGAATTGTGTGGCAATCCTTTGGCTCTTGCTTCTGCTTTACGTAAAATAAGTAATGACCCTGGGTTGCAGAACGTGTCGCGTGATGATGTGGCTCAGCTCTTTATAATTCATCCACAAAAACTTTCTGCAGGCGGAGCAATGAGTATGCTTTCGTCTTTGTTCAGTACACATCCTGACACAAAAAAACGTATTGAGATACTTGAGCAGTTCTAAAGAGTCTACCAACTCTTTAGAACTTTTTTTATAAGGTAATCTTAAAATGTTTAATATCTGCGATATTGCTTTAATGCTGTTATTTTCATTGCCATTAACTTTATAAATTAAAAATATTTGTTTAAATTTGCCGTGTGATAGATGTATGCTCAAAGAGTAAATATTTGGCATGATATGAAAAAAAAACTGAGAAAAACCATGAAGTGGGTGGGCTTGTTGATAGTGACACCTTTCTTTCTATTCTTTATATTGTCTGTACTGCTGTATGTTCCTGCTGTGCAGAACTGGACTGTGAGGACAGTAGCCGATTATGCTTCTGCTAAAACAGGCAAGTATATATCAGTGGATTATGTATGCTTGTCGTTTCCGCTTGACCTTAGTCTTTCTGGATTTAAGATGATACAGCCAAACGACTCTTTGCCACAAGTGAAAGATACTGTTGCAGATATCGGCAATCTCGTGGTAAGCGTTAAACTTATGCCTTTGTTTCAACAGCAAGTTGAAATTGATCGTCTTGATTTTAATAAGCTGAAGCTGAACACCGCGGATTTTATACATGAAGCACGTATAAAAGGAACAATGGGACGTCTATCTGTGAAAAGTCACGGAATAGATTGGGGCAAAGAATTTATCAATGTGGATGATGCTATATTGAAAGACGCTAATATTAAAGTTGAACTCAGTGATACTGTGCCACCGGATACGTCAAAGACTCCTAATTATTGGAAGATAAAAGTAGATAGGTTGAATATAAAAAATACTTTTGCTGATATACACATGCCTGGAGATACGCTTTCTGTGAAGGCTTTTGTTGGGAATGCAATGGCTGTAGAAGGATATTTCGACTTGTTTAAGAACTTATATGAATTGAGGCATTTTACTCTTGATGCTAAAAAAATATCTTATGATAATAATTTTAAGTCAAATGTGCGTGGAATCATAGATCCTAATCATGTATCGTTGAATGATGTGGCAGTGGCTGTTGATTCTTTAAATTTTATGGCTCCAAACTTGACAGCTTTGGTTCGTAGCTGTAAGTTTAAAGAGAAAAATGGAATAGAAATCGCTAATATTGCAGGAAAAATAGAAATGGATTCTTTGCAATTACGCTTGCCGCAAATAAAGATACAAACCCCAAGTTCGTGGCTTAGGGCAAGATTGTTTATGGACCTGAGCGCTTTTAGAGATTCGTGCCCAGGAAATATGCATCTTGTGGCTGATGCTTCATTTGCCAAGCGAGATATAATGATGTTTCTAAGTGATATGCCAAAATCTTTCAGAAATTGGTATCCAAACAAGCCATTGACTGTTAATACAGTTGTGGATGGCAATATGCATCATGTAAGATTCCGTTTGTTGAATATCGTATTACCGTCAGTGGCAAAAATTAATGCCAGCGGGTATGCATCTGGATTTACAAAAATGAAGCGCATGACAGCAAATGCCAATTTCAAGGCTACTGCATATAGTTCGGATTTTGTTACAGCTCTTATCGGTAAAAATGCTATAGGGGGAGTTAGAATACCTAAGGGTATTTCGCTTGCTGGAAATATAAAAACAAATGGAAATGAAGTGTTCTTTGCAGATCTTTTGCTGAAAGAAGGAAAAGGACAAGTTAAAGCAAAAGCACGCTTCAATATGCCGGCAATGGCATATAATGCAAATGTTACAGCAAATAATCTGCAAATCCAGCATTTTATGCCTATATTGGGAGTAAAAGATTTTTCTGGAAACTTGAGTGTTAGCGGCAAAGGTTTTAATCCAATGTCTAAAGGAGTGGCTATTGATGTAAGTGCAAAAATACAAAAGCTGCTATACGATAAATATAGAATTTCCGGTTTAAGTGCAGATGCGACATTGAGCAATGGTATGCTACATGCTGCTGTAAATAGTAAAAGTAATCTTGTCTGTGGATTAGTTAATGTTGACGGTTTTGTCGGTGGCAATAAAATTAATGCAACTTTGACTGCAGACGTTGATAGTGTAGACTTGTATAAATTAGGCTTAGTGGAAAAACCTCTGCAAGCATCATTATGCTGCCATTTTGATGTAGCAACGGATATGAAGAAAATGTATATGCTTAGAGTTGGGACAAGTGATGTCACGCTGATAGATTCTTCAAAGATATATCGCCCGATGAATGTTACTGTTGATGTTTTAACTGCTCGTGACACTACGAGAGCTTTTGTTGACTGTGGAGATTTCTATCTTGATTTGTCTGCTCATGGAGGATATGAGCATATACTTTCATTATTGCAGACATTTGTAAGTAAAGTTGAAACGGACATTAAAAATCGACATATTGATTATGTTGCATTGCGTCAGAGTCTACCAGAAGCTCGTATTCGCCTTGTTTCTGGTTCTGATAATATTTTCTGTCGTTTTCTGAAATATTCTGGCTATACGGTGAAGAGTATGAGTATGAACCTTTCAACTTCTTCGCTGCATGGAATGAACGGAAACATTGAGATGGATGAACTTACAACTTCAGGTATAAGACTTGATACTATACGTTTCAACATTGTATCTGATTCTACAAGTTGCACTTATAACGGACAAATCAGAAATTCAAAGACAAATCCACAATATGTTTTTAATACATTGTTTGATGGTTATGTTTTTGATAGAGGTTCCGGCTTAAATCTAAGTGTGTTTGATGCAAAAAACAAACTTGGTATAAAAATGGGTGCAACAGCTTTGCTTGAAGAAGAAGGAATTCGTTTGCATTTACTAACTGATGACATTATTCTTGGTTATAGAAAGTTCAATGCCAACGATGATAATTATCTTTTTCTAAGTGATGATAACCGTGTGGCTGCGAAGTTGAACTTACGTTCTTCTGACGGTATGGGGTTGCAGGTTTATACCGATGATGAAAATGCTGAAGCATTGCAAGATGTGACTGTCAGTCTGAATGATTTCGATTTGTCTAAGTTAACTGCAGTATTGCCTTATTTCCCCAAAATAACAGGTAGATTAAATGGTGACTTACATGCCATTCAAACAGAAAAGCAGATAACGGTTTCATCAAACCTTGCTGTTGATAAAATGACATATGAAGGTTGTGCCATGGGTAATGTCAGTTCCGAATTTGTTTATATGCCTAAAGATGACGGCAGTCATTATGTTGACGCAATGCTTTTCAGCAATGACGAGAAGGTGATAACTCTTGTTGGTACATATAATCCTGCAGGAAAAGGTGTATTGGATGCAGACATGACTCTTGTACGTTTGCCTCTTTCTATTGTAAATGGTTTTATTCCTCAGCAATTGTTTGGATTTGAAGGAGATGCTGATGGAAAAATGACTGTCAGGGGAACTTTAGACAATCCACAAGTGAATGGAGAGCTTTATCTTGATTCAACATATATGGTTAGTGTGCCATATGGTGTCAAGTTGCGTTTTAGCAACGATCCAGTACGTATAGTAGACAGTAAATTAATGCTTGAGAATTTTGAAGTATATTCTCATAATGACAATCCGCTAAATTTGTATGGAAGTATTAATTTTTCGAATCTTGACAATGTGAGCATGGATTTGAGAATGAAAGCTAAAAATTATCAGTTGATAAATTCTAAGGAGAATTTTAAGAGCGTTGCATTTGGAAAAGCATTTGTTGATTTCTATGGCTTTGTACGTGGAAATATGAATAACTTACAGATGCGTGGAAATCTTAATGTGCTTGGTTCTACAGATGTTGCGTATATTCTAAGAGATTCGCCTTTGACTACGGATAATCAAATGGATGGGCTTGTTAAGTTTGTAAACTTAAAAGATACCACACAGCAAAATGTAGTTCATCCACCATTGACAGGTCTTGATATGGATATATCTGTAAATGTAGACCAGGGTGCTCATGTTATGTGCTATCTTAATGCAGACCATTCTAACTATATAGACCTTATGGGTGGTGGTGATTTGCGTATGACATATGATCCATTGAATGAATTGAGGTTAACAGGAAAGTATACTCTCAATAATGGAGAGATGAAATATGCATTACCGGTTATTCCTTTAAAAACATTTACCATAGAGAATGGAAGCTATATTGAGTTTACTGGTGATATAATGAATCCGAAATTGAATATAACAGCTACGGAGGAGACAAAGGCAACTGTAGGTACTGACGGGAAGCAAGGGCGTTCTGTGTTGTTCAATTGTGGAGTTGTAATAACAAAGACCCTTAATGATATGGGACTTGAGTTTACACTTGATGCTCCTGAGGATATGTCGTTGCACAATGAACTCCAGGCAATGAGTGTGGAACAAAGAGGAAAACTTGCAGTTACAATGCTTACAACAGGAATGTATCTTGCTGATGGTAATACCGGAGGTTTCTCAATGAACAGTGCTCTAAGTTCATTCTTGCAGAGTGAGATAAATAACATAACCGGTAATGCACTGCGAACACTTGATTTAAGTTTTGGTATAGACAATTTAACAGATGCTTCTGGAAATATGCATACTGATTATTCTTTTAAATTCGCAAAACGTTTTTGGAATAATCGTTTGAAGATTATTGTTGGTGGCAAAGTGTCAAGTGGTGTGGATGTTCCTAATCAGAACGAGTCATTTTTCGATAATGTTACTTTTGAATATCGTCTCGGAGATACTTCAAATAAATATTTGAAACTGTTTTATGACAATAACTCGTATGATTGGCTTGAAGGTACCACTCAAGAATTTGGTGTAGGTTTCACTTGGAGAAAATCTATGCAGCATTTTAAAGACCTTTTCAGAAACAATAAAACAACAATGATTGTTGAACCACAAACGCTGAATAAGGATAAGTCTGTGCAGCATGCTTCTCAGTCTACAAAGATTATTAATAAAACAATAAGTGATGGAAAATAAACTATATATAAAGTTAATTTTATTTGTGTCTTTAGTCGTTTCATTGTTCTTTGTGGCATGTTCAACAACGAGTAGTGTGCCTGCAGAAGATCAGCTGTATGTAGGATTAAAGCCGATTGTATATAAGGAATACGAGAAATCTGATCACTTCTATTCAACTCAAGAGGAAGTGGAAGCTGCGCTTGCAACAGCACCTAATGGTGCTTTTTTTGGAAGTTCGTATCATCGTACAATTCCATATAGATTATGGATTTGGAATGCTTTTTACAAGTCTGAGGGCGGTGTGGGCAAATGGATTGCAAAGACTTTTGGTAGTTCTCCTGTACTTATGAGCTGGGTAAATCCAAGTCTTAGAGCTTCTGTTGCACAGTCTGTATTGCGTAATCATGGATATTTAGGCGGTACTGTAAGTTATAGTGTCGTGCCTAAAAAAAATCCTAAAAAAGCTAAAATTGCCTATACGGTGAACATGAACACACTTTCTACTATAGATTCCATTGAATATGTGAATTTTCCTGCAGAAGCAGACAGTCTTATTAATGCGACATCAAGCAGTTCTGAGCTTAAAGTTGGCAATCCCTTTGATATTTCTGTTTTGGATGCAGAACGAAGTAGAATATCTAATCTGTTTCGTAACAATGGTTATTATTATTATCAGCCAGCTTATGCCTCTTATCTTGCTGACACTATTAATGTTCCAGGAAAGGTACATCTTCGTTTTCAAATGGCAGATAATATTCCAGAAGTTGCACGGCATAAATGGTATATTGGCAGACTGAATGTTAGTATAATGAAAAAGAGCATGGAGCATTTGAAGGATTCTTTCAGCTATCGTAAACTGACATTGGCTTTTAATGGCAAGAAACCTCCTATACGCGCTAAACTTTTGCTTCGTCATTTGCGCCTTTTTCCAAAGCAAATGTATAGTTACAATGCTTATTTGGAAAGTGCTGACCGTTTGAGCAGTTCTGGACAATATAGTTCAGTACAGTTTGCATTTACACCGCGTGATACAACATCTTCATGTGATACGCTTGATATGAATGTAAACTGTGTCTTAAATAAGCCTTATGAGTTTTATGTAGAGACCAATTATAGCAATAAAATAAATGGACGCACAGGACCTGAGTTTATTCTTGGTTTCAAGAAGATGAATGCATTTCGTGGTGGTGAAGTAATAGATTTGAATTTACATGGTGCTTACGAGTGGGATACAAATGGAAACGGAAGCAAAAATAATTCATATGAATATGGTGCCGATCTTTCTATTTCTTTTCCACGTATGTTGATACCGTTTATAAAACCATACCGGTATCATGTAACACCAACTACAATTGCTCGAGCTTCGGCAAATGTAATAAACCGTCCTGGATATTTTAAAATGCATACGGCATCTGGAGAATGGACTTATCAGTGGCAAGCCACAGCATCGAAAAAATATGAGTTCAGTCCATTAATTCTTAAATATCAGCATTTGACATACGTTACTCATAAGTTTGATTCTATTATGAATGCAAACCCTTATCTTTTAGCAACTATGCAAGATGTATTGATACCTAAAATGAGATATTCTTTTACATATATGAGTCCTGCAAAATACAACAACCCTATACATTGGAATATTTCGGTAGCAGAGGCTGGTAATGTATTGTCGCTTGGATATATTGTTGCAGGAAAGAAGTGGACAGATAAGGAGAAGAAACTTTTTAAAAATTCTTATGCTCAATTCTTTAAAATAGAGAGCGATTTTACCAAGACATGGACATTGGGGGTAAAGTCGCAAATTGTCGGGCATCTAAGTGCTGGATTGGTATATTCATACGGCAATACAACATCTACTCCATATAGTGAACAGTTTTATGTAGGTGGTGCAAACAGTATTCGTGCTTTTGCTGCAAGGAGTATTGGTCCTGGGCATTATTATACAGATGTAGCCAAACTATCATATCTTGATCAAACAGGTGATCTTAAATTTCTTGCTAATTTAGAGTATCGTTTCAATATATTTGGCAACCTTTATGGTGCTGCATTCCTTGATGCAGGAAATGTGTGGGGAATACGTGATGATGGTTATCGCAGTGGTGCTCAGTTTAAGTTTAAGAACTTGCCAAAGGAAATGGCTGTTGGTACAGGTGTAGGTGTACGCTATGATCTTGAGTTCTTGATTCTTCGTGTTGATTGGGGTGTTGGTATACACATGCCATACGATACAGGAAAGAGTGGCTATTACAATATCCGTAGATTTAAGGACGGACAGTCTATTCATCTTGCTGTAGGCTATCCTTTCTAAATTTATCTAAAGATAATGTGGGAGCTTTTCTAAAATGCTATTTGAATGTTTGCCATTCAGGAGCATCGGGTAGGGGAGCTTCTACTATTATTGTTTTTTTTGATACAGGATGTGTAAACTCTATTTTGTGTGCTAACAGTGAGATACTTCCGTCTGCATTACTACGTTTTGCACCATATTTTAAATCTCCTTTGATAGGGCAACCTATGCTTGCCAGTTGGCAGCGTATCTGATGATGACGCCCTGTTAATAGCTTAACTTCAATAAGTGTGTAGTTTTCTGAAGCACCAATAACCTTGTATTTCAATATTGCTTTCTTTGCACCCGGTTTCTCATTGTTATAAGAATAACTTTTATTTTGTTTTTCATTTCTTACGAGCCAACTTTCGATTGTTCCTTCAGTTTGTTTCGGACGGTTTTTGGTCAATGCCCAATAAGTCTTATGTACATTACCTGTGCGAAACATCTCGTTCAGCCTTGACAGAGCTTTTGAGGTGCGTGCAAAAACGACAAGTCCACTTACTGGACGATCAAGCCTATGCACTACACCAAGAAAAACATTTCCTGGCTTAGCGTATGCTTCCTTTATATATTCTTTTACGATGTCGGATAATGGCTTGTCTCCTGTTTTATCGCCCTGTACTATTTCTCCGCTTTTTTTGTTGACAATAATAATGTGATTGTCTTCGTAGACTACATTCATTGCAAAAAGAAAAACAGCTCTTCTCTTTTCCTCTGTATTAAAGAGGAAAAAGAGAACGAGCTTAAGATTTAAATTTTAATTATGTGTTACAAATTATCAATTATGAAAATGATTACATATTCATACCACCGTCGATTTGTATAACCTGACCGCTAACATAACTTGACATGTCTGAAGCTAAGAACAAGCAGACATTAGCGATATCTTCAGTCTGTCCACCACGGCGAAGAGGAATTTTCTTCATCCAATCCTTGCGGATTTCCTCTGGCAACTGAGCTGTCATGGCTGTTTCTATGAAACCTGGAGCTACAGCATTTGCACGTACACCCTTAGGACCGAGCTCTTGTGCAATACTCTTTGCAAGAGCAATCATACCAGCCTTAGATGCTGCATAATTACACTGACCTGCATTTCCGTGAACACCAACTACAGAAGCCATGTTGATAATAGAGCCACTACGTTGACGAAGCATTATTGGTGAGCAAGCATGGATGAAGTTAAAGGCTGACTTCAAGTTAACATTCAAAACTGCGTCCCATTGAGCTTCGCTCATGCGGAGCATTAAACCGTCTTTTGTTATTCCTGCATTATTAACCAAAATATCAATAGACCCGAAATCAGCGTGAATCTGCTTTACTGTCTTCTCTGTTTCTTCGAAATCTGCGGCGTTGCCAGCGTATGCACGGCAAGTAACACCAAGTGCTTCTATCTCTTTGCGAGTAGCTTCCAGTCCGGCAGCCATATCATCATTCAAGACGAGGTCTGTAAATGCTATATTTGCGCCCTCAGAGGCGAACTTCATTGCTACGGCTTTACCTATGCCGCGTGCTGCACCAGTGATAAGTGCAGTCTTGCCACTTAATAATCCCATTGTTTTTTTGTTTTGTTTATTATGTGATTTATTTATTTGTTATTTTCCCTAACGCACCATACACTACCTTTGCCACTAATGGCTTACTTGCTTCTGGAGTAATGCCATGTCCGAGTCTCCCACAAATATATGGCACTTCTAGTCCTTTGATACAATAGTGTGTTATATCGGCAACGAGTTCAACATTTTCGATGTCAAACTCTCCTTCTCTTTTGCCATCGGTATAAACCTTTCGGAAAAGCTCTATTTCGTCTTCATCAAAATTTTTTCTAACTTTCTCAACCATCCATATATTTCGAAAAAATGCAGCACGCAAGTTGCCATTTCTCACCACAGTTTCTTTTATCATGCTGAGATGAGTATATATAAGTTCAATGATCTTGTCTTGTGGACGGATTTTTTTTGCTGCTACTTCGTCCATTTTGTCAGACAATCTTTCTAACTCTCCCTCTATGACAGCATAATAAATATCCTCTTTACTTTTAAAATAGGTGTATAGCGTACGACGCCCTTTGCCAGAAGCAAGAGCTATATCGTTCATTGTAGTGTTCTCAAGTCCGTTTCTTGCAAACTGCTGCCTTGCCACATCAACCAATTTCTGCCTTGTTTTGGATATTGACATATTGTTTTAATTATTTTCTTGCACATTGATGAATACGTGTGCAAAATTATTAATTTTAGCTGAAGTGACAAAATATTTTTGGATAATATGATAAATGTTTCTTTGTTATAAATGTTATTTATGGGTTTATTACAATCTTTTTATTTCAATACTCTCAATAATATTTTGTTGTAATGACATATTATTGTAATTTTGCATGCATAAACAATAAGAAAATTAAAATTATGAAAATACTTCTTTTAGGTAGCGGTGGACGCGAACATGCTTTAGCTTGGAAAATTGCACAAAGTCCAAAGGTTGACAAACTTTTCATTGCACCAGGTAATGCTGGCACATCAGAGGTGGGTGAAAATGTAGATATAAAGGCTGATGATTTTGAGACCTTGAAAGATTTTTGTGTTGACAATGCCATAGATATGCTTGTTGTCGGTCCTGAAGATCCGTTGGTAAAAGGTATATATGATGAATTCAAGAACGATGAGCGCACAAAGGATATTCCTGTGATAGGTCCTTCAAAAAAAGGTGCTGTACTTGAAGGCTCAAAGGATTTTGCTAAAGGGTTTATGGCTCGTCATAATATCCCAACAGCAAAATACAAGACTTTTGATGGAACGACAATTGAAGAGGGATTGAAGTTCTTGGAAACGTTAAAGGCTCCATATGTTCTGAAAGCTGATGGCTTGTGTGCCGGTAAAGGAGTGCTGATTCTTCCAACACTTGAAGAAGCAAAAAAAGAGCTGAAGGAAATGTTGGGTGGCATGTTTGGAAATGCCTCGGCACAGGTTGTAATTGAAGAATTTTTGAGTGGTATAGAATGTTCTGTATTTGTGCTTACAGACGGTAAAAATTATAAAATTCTTCCAGAGGCGAAAGACTATAAGCGTATAGGTGAACATGATACAGGATTGAACACTGGTGGTATGGGAAGCGTAACACCAGTACCGTTTGCAACAAAGGAATGGATGCAAAAGGTTGAGGAACGCATAATAAAACCAACTGTTGACGGACTTGCACAGGAGAATATAAATTATAAAGGCTTTATATTTTTCGGACTTATAAATGTGGATGGAGATCCAATGGTTATTGAATATAACTGCCGTATGGGTGACCCTGAAACAGAGAGCGTTATGCTTCGCATAAAAAGTGATCTCGTAGATTTGTTTGAGGGGGTTGCAGGCGGTAATCTAAATGAAAAAACTATAGAGTTTGATGATCGTTCTGCTGTTTGCGTAATGCTTGTCAGCGGTGGATACCCTGAAAAATATGTTAAGGGATATCCTATAAGTGGATTGGAAAATGTTGAAGGAAGTGTTGTGTTCCATTCTGGTACAACTTTGAAAAATGGTAAAGTCGTGACAAACGGAGGTAGAGTAATTGCGGTAAGCTCGTATGGAAGCAATAAAGATGAAGCTCTAAAAAAGTCTTTTACAGAGGCAGATAAAATTATATTCACAGATAAATATTTCAGAAGAGATATCGGACAAGATTTATAAAAGAAAATGCGAAAGAGATTACAGAATAGGGTAGCTGAAAGCAGATTTGCTTTTCCTGTCACCATGCTGTATGCTTTGGCTGTATGGATGGCCGCAGGAGCAATATCAAGAGAACTGTATTTGCAGTTTTTTCTCTTTGCTGTGTCTACATTGATGATGGTTACACTCAACAACAGTAATGCGTTGATAAGAATATATAGCCGTATGGTGTCATGTTCATTTGTTATAATGACTTGTGCCGCTACATTTATGTTTTCTTCGACGGAAAGTGCTGTTGTGCAGACGTGTTTTATTTCATTTTACTTATTGTTGTTTAGAATATATCAAGATAAGCGTGCACCAGGCATTGCTTTCTATTCTTTTCTGTGTCTTGGAATTGCAAGTCTGTATTTTGTACAGATTCTCTATTTTATGCCATTCTTGTGGATATTGATGAGGGCTAATCTTATGGCATTAAGTCATAAAATGTTTATAGCATCGATATTGGGAATAATTGCACCTTATTGGTTTGCTGCAGGATACTTCTTCTATATTGGACAACCGGAATGGATACTGGAACATTTTGCACTACTTGGAGAATTTTCGCCACTTTTCTGTATAGATGTGATTGATACACACAGAATTTGTATATTCGCAATAGTATTTCTGATGGCAATTGTTGGAATTGTTCATTATTTGCGTAATAGTTATCTAGATAAAATTAGAACGAGAATGCTTTTTGAGGTATTTGTTACGATTGACTTACTTGCGTTTGTCTTTATAGTCTTGCAACCTCAGCATTTTGATGTACTATTGCCTGTGATAATAGTTAATACAAGCTGTTTGTATGCACATTTTATTTCTCTTACAAAGACACGTTTTACAAATGTTACATTTGTAATAATAAGCTTGATGGTTTTTGCCTTGACTGTTTTTAATCTTCTCTATTGAAAAATAAATAAGAAAATAATATGACAGATTTTCTCGTACAGTTTGGATATTTGGGAATGTTTCTTTCCGCATTGCTTGCAGGTAGCGTGCTGCCTTTTAACAGCGAGGTTGTTATTGCTGCTTTGAAGGCTGCAGGACTTGATTCATGGTGGTTATTGCTTTTTGGAACAGCAGGTAATGTGGCTGGCGGATTGTTTAACTATTGGATTGGAACATTTGGCAGAATGGATTGGATAGAGAAGTATCTGCATATAAAGCAGAAAAATATGGAACGTGCACAGCGCTTTATGGCAGGAAGGGGAGCCTGGATGGCTTTCTTTGCCTTTTTGCCGGTAATAGGCAGTGCAATAACTGTTTTGCTTGGACTTATGCGTGCCAACTTGCCGATAACGGTTACCAGTATGACTATAGGCAAGGCTATTAGGTATGCGCTGATAGTTTTTGGTATGCAGTTGTTTATGTAATTATTTGGAAATAATATATTTTCTAACTTATTAATAAAACTATAAAAAATTATGAAACCTACATTGATTTTACTTGCTGCTGGAATGGGAAGCAGGTATGGCGGTCTAAAACAGCTTGATGGATTAGGTCCTAATGGTGAAACTATTATGGATTATTCTATTTATGATGCTATACAAGCTGGTTTTGGAAAAATTGTATTTATTATCAGAAAGGATTTTGAAAACGATTTCCGTGAGAAAATCATAAAGAAATATGAGGGACATATTCCTTTGGAACTTTGCTTTCAAAGCCTTGATGCACTACCTGAAGGTTTTAAGTGTCCTGAGGGTAGAGTTAAACCATGGGGAACAAATCATGCCGTAATGATGGCAAGAAATGTTGTGCATGAGCCGTTTTGTGTTATCAATTGCGATGATTTCTATAATCGTGATTGCTTTATGGTTATCGGGAAATTTTTGAGCGAATTGCCAGAAGGTAGCAAGAACAAATATGCTATGGTGGGATTCCGCGTTGGAAATACTCTTTCCGAGAATGGTACAGTGGCTCGTGGAATTTGTTCTAAGGATGATAATGAAAACCTTACTACAGTTGTTGAGCGTACTGAGATTATGCGTATTGATGGCAAAGTATCTTATAAAGACGAAAATGGAAATTGGGTTGCTGTTGATGACAATACTCCTGTTTCAATGAATGTTTGGGGATTTACTCCTGATTATTTTGATTATAGTGATGAGTATTTCAAATATTTCCTTTCGCAACCTGAGAACATTGCAAATCCAAAGGCTGAGTTCTTTATTCCGTTGATGGTTAACAAGCTTATAAATGAAAGAACAGCAACTGTTAAAGTCCTTGATACAACAAGTAAATGGTTTGGTGTAACTTATGCTGCAGATAGACAAGGTACAGTAGATCGTATTCAGAAACTTGTTGACGAGGGCATATATCCAAATCAACTGTTCAAATAATATAAGTATGAACATAAACTTACTTACAGAGGTTGAGGCTTTGTGCCTCAACTCTCTGATTGATGAAGCTAAACATATAGTTATCTTTTCGCATCGAAGCCCTGATGGTGATGCTATAGGCTCTTCGTTAGGAATGGCATCATATTTAAAAAGTAGGGGAAAGGAAGATGTTAATATAGTTGTACCTGACATGTTTCCTAATTTTTTGCAGTGGATGCCAGGGGCTGAAGGTATTTTGAGGTATGACAAGAAAAAAGAAGTAGTAGAGAAAGTTGTTAGTGAAGCGGATTTAATGTTTTGCTTAGACTTTAATGATGCCAGTCGTACAGCCGAAGTTGAGCCTCTGATAACATCTTCTGATGCACGGAAAGTTCTTGTTGATCATCATTTAAATCCTGCTGTAAATGCTGATTTACAGATTTCTCATCCTGAGGCATGCAGTACATGTGAACTTGTTTTTAGGCTGGTATGGCAACTTGGAGGTTTTGATTATGTGAATAAAGATTTTGCTGTGCCTGTTTATTGTGGAATGATGACTGATACTGGAGGTTTTACCTATAATTCTACTCGTCCAGAAATATTTTTCATTATAAGTCAATTGTTGACAAAAGGTATCAATAAAGACAAAATATATCGTAACGTTTTTAATAATTACAGTGTGTGGCGTCTTCGTTTGATGGGATATGTTATGTATGCAAAATTAAATGTTCTTGCAGAGTGGCATGCAGCATATTTCACGTTGACTAAACAGGATTTGAAGCATTTTCATTTTATGAAAGGGGATGCTGAGGGACTTGTAAACATGCCTTTGCAAATAAAAGGCATAAAATTAAGCATATCTCTAAGGGAAGACACGGAAAAGCCAAATACAATTTGGATTAGTCTAAGATCGGTTGATGATTTTCCTTGTAATAAATTAGCTGAACAGTATTTTAATGGAGGTGGTCATCTAAATGCTTCTGGGGGGCATTTAAATTGCTCTATAGAAGAAGCGGAGAATATTGTTAATAAAGCAATAAGGGAATTTAATTGGTAGAGAATATAGTATTAAAATACTTTTTTCGCGTTAAAGTAACGTAATATACTTGTAAGTATACCCCCTTTTTGCTTGAATCTTATTATTTTTGCAGAAATATAATATATGGATTTGCAAATATTTATTTATCAAAAAATACGGATGAGAAAAATTACATTATTGCTCTTGACTTTTTTTGCTGCAGTCTTTGCCATTACAAGTTGCAGTGACTCGGAAACATACGCTGATCAAAAGAAACGTGAACGTTCCGCAATAAACCGTTATATTTCTGAACACAATATAAAAGTTTTGTCGGAAGCAGAATTTAAGGAAAATGGGTGTAAGACAGATACAGCCAAGCATGAATTTGTTTATCTTGATAATTCAAACGTGTATATGCAGATTATACGCGATGGATGTGGAAGCAAGATTGAAAAAGGACAAACGGCAACAGTGCTTTGCCGCTACCAGGAATATAATCTTTTGACAGACTCTCTTCAGTCTACCAATATGGTAGGGTATTATATATCTGTGGTTGATAAGATGAATGTGACCAATTCTAGTGGCACTTTCACTGCTACTTTTGTTGCAGGTGAGAGTCTTATGTACTCGCTTTATCAGAGTACTTCTGTTCCATCAGGTTGGTTAGTACCTTTCACGTATATAAAAATAGGTAGACCGTCTAATGAGAATGAAGAAATTGCTCGTGTGAAGCTTATTGTACCTCATACTCAAGGGCATCAATATCAGACTTCGGGTGTATATCCATGCCTGTATGATATAACTTATGAAAGAGGAAAATAATATAAGAGGCAGGCATCGGCTTGCCTTTTTGTGAATTCTATAATAACATAAAAGCATTAAAAAGTTTTTTTATGACACTTATAAAATCAATATCGGGAATCAGAGGAACTATTGGCGGTAATACCGGTGATACGTTAAATCCACTTGACATAGTTAAATTTGTTACGGCATATGCTACTTTTATCCGAAAAAACGATAAGTCAGATAGTAATACAATTGTTGTTGGTAGAGATGCACGCATTTCTGGTGAGATGGTAAGAAGTGTTGTTTGCGGAACTCTTATCGGTATGGGATATGATGTGTTGGATATCGGTATGGCCACAACACCAACAACAGAGCTTGCTGTTATAATGTCGAAGTCTGCAGGTGGTATTATAATTACGGCAAGTCATAATCCTCGTCAATGGAATGCTTTGAAACTTCTTAACAATTGTGGCGAGTTTCTAACAAAAGAAGATGGTAACGAAGTGCTTGACATCGCTGAGAAAGAGAATTTTTTATATGCTGATGTTGACCATCTTGGTCATTATCATAAAGATGATTCATATAATGAAAAGCATGTTGATTCTGTGTTGAATCTATCGCTTGTTGACGTTGAGGCTATAAAAGCAGCTCATTTTAAAGTTTGTGTGGATGCAATAAATTCTGTCGGTGGTGTAATTTTGCCACAGCTTTTAGATAAACTTGGGGTTGAATACAAAGTTCTAAATGGAATTCCTGACGGAAATTTTGAACATAATCCTGAACCTCTTGAAAAAAATCTAGGTGGGATTATGAATGAACTTTCTACAGGTAAATATAATTTGGGCATTGTAGTTGATCCTGATGTTGATAGACTTGCTTTTATTTGTGAAGATGGAAAGATGTTTGGCGAGGAATACACGCTGGTTTCTGTTGCCGACTATATCCTTTCTAACACTCCCGGTGGCGGAAACACCGTTTCTAACCTGAGCAGCACTCGGGCGCTTCGTGATGTTACGGAGCTGTATGGCGGCACTTATACTGCGGCTGCCGTGGGCGAAGTGAATGTTACTACCAAGATGAAGGAGGTTGGAGCCGTTATCGGCGGCGAAGGCAATGGCGGAGTTATCTATCCGGAGAGTCATTACGGGC
>CAKQCV010000050.1 GCA_934217675.1 uncultured Prevotella sp.
AAAAACCCCCATTTTTAGCTATTTTGGCGTAATTGGCGCAATGGCGCAAGTGGCGCAAGTGGCGCAAACTCGAAAAACGAGATTTTTTGAAAAGACTTCTCAAACATGTATAAATCCACACATGTATGCTCGGCGACCTTTGACAGGGAAATACGGTAGCTCTCCGTTGCTTTGCTCACGGTTTGACACAGGATAGGCGCCTTCTTTACATGAAAGGACAATAAGGTGCCACACTTCGGCGTAGCTCAAACGGTTTGGAATCTAAATCCGCTACTTCGTCGCAATCCTCTGCAAACTTAGAGAAACTTGAGTAAAATATAATTTAAACTTCTTTTTCTGTAGAAAATACATTATATTTGCACTGAAATAAATATCGTCATAGATTATGTTTAAGAGAAATATTCTTACTGTTATATTGGTATCATTCTTTGTTTCGGCTTTATGTCAAAACTTGACTAATACGAGATTAGCAAACCTATGTGAAGGTGATCTACTGTTTTGTGCCAAACGGACTGGTAATCCGATAACCGATGTTACTCAAGGTTTTGACGGAATGAAAATCGACCATGTTGCAATCTTCCATCAGATAGGAAGAGAGCCTTTCGCACTTGAGGCAATACATAAAGGGGTGTGTCTCACCCCGATAGATAGCTTTATGTCGAGGCGTGAACAGATTGTTGTGGCAAGACTGAAAGACTCAGTAGGAGTTTCGCACTCAGTTGAGAGAGCTTTGAAATATTTGGGCAAGCCCTATGATTTTAATTTCATGCCCGACGACAGTGCTTTCTATTGCAGCGAACTGGTGCAGAAATGTTATCGCTATAATAATGGTGAACTTGTGTTCAAACCTATACCAATGTCATTTCATGACAAGACGGGTAAAATAACAAAATACTGGAAGGATTATTATGCCAATCAAGGGCTGCAAGTTCCAGAAGGTGAACCTGGTAGTAATCCTGGTGATTTATCGAGAAGCAAAGCAATAAAAATAATATGTATATTGGAGTAATATTTGTCACTCCAATATACATATATTTATTATAGATTGATATCTATTGATACACCTGCCATAATCCATATACCGGGTTGTGGAAGGCTACCAAAGTCGTAATACTTCGTGTTGAACACGTTGTTTGCCTCAACAAACGCTCTATAGCTGTCGGCATTCCATACCAAACGGGCATCCATCAGTCCGTATGGTTTGTAGTGCAACACAGTGGCGTTTCCGTCGTTATCCTTTTTCGTGAATGATCCAGTGCGTTTCTGCCAGCGGTATTTCAGTGAGAGGTCAAGTTGCCGCCAGATATTCAAGTTTAGATTTGCCACAAACTTATGGCGCAAGTATTCAAGGGTGGAACGGCTCTGAATGTTTTCCGGCTCATCCTTGTCTTGAGTCATCCAAGTGTAGGAAATGCCTATCGACTTCAGAAAATGCTGCGAAGGCATAAGGTGGCAGAAGTCTGCATTTGCCGACAGCTCCGCTCCAAGAGTGTTTATCTTCGTGAAGTTCACCGATTTCCATACGGCATTGTTCCCCTCGTTGGTGTCGAGAATCCAGTCTATCATGTTCTTGCAGTGGTTGTAGAACATGCTTGCACTCGCAGTAACGCCCGTGCCTAAATATTTCATTCCGCCCTCAAGAGCCTGCAGTTCCTCTGGTTTCAAGTGTTTGTCTGCCTTGTGACCACCTACGGAATAGTAAAGCTCCGTTACTGAAGGCATTCTTAGCGAGGTGTTGTAAGAGGCATACAGTTTCACGTTGTTACCGATACGGTAACTTGCATCTATGCCCGGATAAACTCTCATGTTCATGTGGTTCCACGAATTCTTTACTGCTACGATGCCGGCAGAGAGTGTGAAACGCTCCAAAAGGATGTTATGTTCAACCGTAAAACTGATGTTCGTGCGGTTCAGTCCGTTGGTATAATTGCGGTTTGTTTTGTGCACATGTTTCGGTTCTTCGAGTGGTTCACCCAAAGTAGTACTCACCAAATCCTCGTTGCGGAGCTCCGCACATACGGCAGTTCTTCCCAAAGCCCAGTCGAAATAAGAGTTGAGGTTCACGCCATACACGTCTGTTCGGTGGTAGTTGTAGGCAACGCCGTATGTTCCGCCCTCAGGGATGATATTGTCAAGCCCCCGGAAATACTCAAAGCGGTCCATGTTTCGGTTCCAGTAAACCGACGGATTAAGATGCAGCCGTCCGCAGCGCGTTTCTGCCTGCAGCGCCGTATAGCTTTTGAAAGTATGTTCAAATTGGTCATCACTTCCGGTTCCGTAGAAAGTATTGGAACCGAAATCCCGCATGCTCAATCCTGCATGCCAGCTCACTCTCGTGTTGTTATCAGAATAAGTTCCCTGATAAAAAGCCTTTGCGCCTTCAAAGTCGGTATTCAACCGTCCTGCCTTGTTTCGGTTGTAACCGTCGGAGTGGGTATAGTTTCCCGAAACGGAGTTAGTCCATTTTCCGGAAGCTTGCGCGATACTTGCTCCACCGTTGAAGTATCCATAACTTCCAGCCTCAGCATGAGCCGAAACATTGTTTTTAACAGGATGTTTTGTAACAATGTTTATTGCCCCTAAGAGCGAAGACGTTCCGAATACTCTACCAGCAGGTCCTTCGAGCACCTCAATGCGCTCTATGTCGTTCACATCTACGGGGAAGTCAAAGGCATTGTGCCCCGTTTGAGGGTCGCAGATGTTGATACCGTTGAGCAGAATAGTAATCTGCTCATAGTTTCCGCCACGTATACTGATGTCGGTCTGCGCCCCGATAGGTCCGCGCTGCCGCACATCCACGCTTGCTGCATATTTCAGCAAATCGTTAACACTTTGCACCGGAGCAGCTTGTATGTCTTCACGCTCCAGCACAGTAACCATTCTCGCCGCCTGCCCACGGGTAAGCGGAGCTCGGGAGCCAGTGACTCTCACCTCGTCGAGTGCAATCTCGCTGTGTGTGGCAAGACTGTCAGCCTCCGCCATGAGCGGTTTTGTGCTGATGCCTTCTGCCTTGGCGTGAGTGAGTGTGGCAATGCTAAGTGTGCCGATAACCACCTCTTTGCCAAGACAAGCGAAGAGAGCGTAACCCTTGCGGGTGAAGTGTTTGAACTTCATTGGCGAGCCCGATGCTTTCTTGTTGTTGTACATAGATTTTTGTTTAATTAATATTTAAATGCCCAAAGGCTCGGCAAAAGTACAAAGAATTACTGACAAAACGATAAGATTAAAAGACAACAACCTTAATTTGGGATAATAAACGCAGAATCATGCCCGTATATTCTATTTTATGCCAGCTTCTTTACATAGATATGTTTTTTCTTCGAAAAACATTTGTATTTTATAAATTATTAGTACATTTGTCACATCAATAACCTAAAACAAATTAAAAGCTATGAAACAAACGTCACAGAGTACAAACAAAAACAACATTGCTATATTGACAATGATGTTTCTTTTTGGAATGATTGCATTTGTAACAAACCTTGCCGCTCCGATAGGTGTAATATGGAAAAATGCTTTTTCACACAGCGAAAACGCAAACACTATAGGAATGCTTGGCAATGCCATGAATTTCCTGGCATATCTATTCATGGGGATACCATCCGGACGAATGTTAAACAAACTGGGATATAAGCAAACTGCACTGTTCGGAATAGCAACAGGATTTTTAGGGATTCTTCTGCAATTTCTATCTGGCTTTCCTAACTCCAAGGTATTAGGGTTTGCGGCTTATCTTCTTGGTGCTTTCGTATGCGGATTTTCTGTTTGCATGCTAAACACAGTTGTGAATCCAATGATAAACTTGCTTGGAGGAGGAGGCAACAAAGGCAACCAACTTAATCTCATTGGCGGAACAATAAACTCTCTAACTGGCACACTTACACCTATGCTTGTAGGGGCAATGATAGGAATGGTTACAGCACAAACAAAAATTGCAGATGTAAATATTGTGCTGTATATAGCAATGGCAGTATTTGCAATATCTTTCTGCATTCTGCGCATTCTGCCTATAGAGAATCCCAAAGAAGAAAATGTGGAAAATCCAAGAGGAAAATCACCATGGGACTTTAAAAATTTCAAATTGGGAGCAATTGCCATATTTCTATATGTAGGTACAGAGGTTGGCATACCTGGAACACTCTTCTTTTATATTTCAGATACAACATCCAACGGCGGAGGATTTGGATTGGAAAAAGCAACTGCTATAGCTGGATTTGTTACAGCCACATATTGGTTTTTAATGCTTGTAGGGCGTTTCTGTGCCGGATTTATTGCAGAGAAAGTATCAAGTAGACTGATGCTGTCAATAAATGCCACCATAGCAATATTTTTAATAATAGGTGCAATACTGTTTGGAAAAGCCTTGACTATCAATATGCCTGTTTTCACTGGAAGTGCATTTGCAATATTCAATTTGCCAATAGCTGCATTGCTCCTTGTGCTCTGCGGTTTGTGCACATCCGTTATGTGGTCGTGTATCTTCAACTTATCTGTTGACGGATTAGGCAAATATACAGCTCTGGGCTCTGGCATTTTCATGACAATGGTTGTTGGCGGTGGCGTAATGCCACTGATACAGAATTTTATTGCCGACCACGTGTCATACATGTCATCATATTATATTCCACTCCTTTCTGTAGCATACATTCTGTTCTATGCTTTAAAAGGATGCAAGAACTAATACACATTATTATATATGGACAAGAAACATTTCACAATCGGTCTTGATTTGGGAGGAACAAATTCTGTTTTCGGACTTGTTGACGACAGTAACAAAATAAAAGCGACAACAACAATAAAGACACAGGAGTATGAATATGCATGGGAATTTGTGGCAGACTCTATAAATGCCATAAATGAAATGATAACAATAGCCGGTGGCATAGACAACATAAAAGCCCTTGGCATTGGTGCTCCATGTGGCAATATAAAAGACGGAACTATAGAGCATGCAGCAAATATAAGATGGGCAAAAGATGTAGTACCATTGGCAAAGATGTTTTCTGACAGTTTAGGCATTCCTGTAGCAACGACCAACGATGCTAAAGCTGCTGCTCTTGGCGAATTAAGATTCGGAGCAGCTAAAGGAATGCAAAATTTTATAGAAATAACATTAGGCACGGGTGTTGGTTCTGGCATCGTTGCCAACGGTCAACTAATATATGGATGCGACGGACTTGCCGGAGAACTCGGACACACCATAATAGATTTTAATAACGGAAGAAAATGTGGATGTGGAAGAAGCGGATGCCTTGACATGTATTGTTCAACAAGGGGGGTTATAATAACAGCAAAGGAGATAATAAAAGAATGTAGCGAAGATTCTATTCTGAGAAGAACTGGAGATAAAGACATTACGACTCTTGACATTTTCAATGCAGCACAGAATGGTGACAAAATCGCTATTGAAGTATTCAGAAAAACAGGAGAAACTCTTGGAAAAGCATGTGCCAACTTTGCTACATTCCTTAGTCCGGAGGCATTCATCTTTTTCGGAGGACTCGCAAAGGCAGGCGATTTACTGCTGAAGCCTATTGAAGATACATACAACAAGTTTGTACTGAGCTTCTACAAAAACAAGGCTAAATTTATTTCAAGTGGACTTGAGGATGGCACTGCAGCAATACTCGGAGCAGCCGCTGTTGGAATAGAGGCATACGAAAGAACAAAATAAGAAGAAACTTTAATAAGGAAAAAGGCATGAAGGGATTCAAATTTGAAGTATGTGCAAATAGTGTGGAAAGTTGTTTAGCTGCACAGAATGGTGGTGCAGACCGTGTTGAACTTTGTGCAGGCATACCAGAAGGAGGGACAACACCATCATACGGAGAGATTAAAATTGCAAGAAAGCTACTCTCATCAACCATGCTACACGTAATAATTCGCCCTCGTGGAGGAGACTTTCTATATTCTCCACTCGAAATAGAACGCATGAAGGAAGATATAAAATTATGTAAGGATTTAGGGGTTGACGGTGTGGTATTTGGATGTCTCAATTCTGACGGCACCGTTGATATGGAAAATAACCGAAAGCTAATGGAATGTGCAAAAGGCATGTCTGTAACATTTCACAGAGCATTTGACCGCACAAAAGATCCTTTCAAAGCAATGGATAACATAATAGAATTAGGATGTAACCGCATACTTACGTCTGGACAACAACCCAAAGCTGTTGAGGGAACCGCCCTGCTTGCACAACTGAAAAAGAAAGCAGAAAACCGCATAATTCTTTTAGCAGGAAGTGGAGTTACAGAAGATAATATCAAACACATTTACGACACTACCGGAATAAGAGAATATCATTTCTCTGCACGTGTCAGCGTTAAAAGCAAAATGACAAATATATGCCCCACAATCTATATGGGGGAAAAAGGAGCCGACGAACAAAATATTCTTGTAACAAGCAGCGAAAGAGTAATGAACACCATCAACCAACTGAAATGCAATTAAAAGACAGTACATCTTTTTCTGTATTTATTATGCAACTCTTGTGAGCATAAAATAAAAATAGTATTTTTGCAAAACAATATTATTTGAAATCAATATAATGGAAGAAAAAACAAACAAGTACATTGCCGTAGCTTACAAGCTGTACACTAATGACAACGGCACAGAAAACATGATAGAAGAAGCAACAACAGAAAGACCTTTCCAGTTTATCAGTGGCATGGGATTAGCTCTTGATGACTTTGAAAAAGCTGTTGTAAATCTTCAGAAAGACGAGAAGTTCGACTTCTCACTCACTAAAGAACAAGCCTATGGAGAGTATGAAAACGAAAGAGTGCTCAGCCTTGACAAAGAAATGTTCTGTATTGATGGGAAACTCGACTCTGAACACATCTTCATTGATGCTATAATTCCACTGCAAAACGAAAACGGTCAGCGCTTCCTCGGAAAGGTTCTTGAAATTGGCGACAGCAAAGTGAAAGTAGACCTTAACCATCCACTTGCCGGAAAAGACTTGCACTTTAAAGGCTCTATTATAGAATCGAGAGAAGCAACAAACGAAGAAATTCAAGGAATGATAAACCACATGAGTGGAGGATGTGGAGGCCACTGTGACGGTTGCGGGGGTGACTGCGGTGGAAACGAAGGCGGATGTGGTCATTGTCACTAAAGGCATAGAACAAAGAAAGACAAAAACAAAAAAACATGCGGAACACATTCGGCAATATTTTCACACTGACAACATTCGGCGAAAGCCACGGCACTGCAATAGGAGGGGTCGTGGACGGAATGCCTGCGGGCATAGACATAGATTTGGATTTTATACAAAATGAACTTGACAGGCGTCGTCCTGGACAAAGTCGCATAACAACAAGCAGGAACGAAGCCGATAAAGTGGAGTTGCTCAGTGGGGTATTTGAAGGAAAATCTACAGGATGCCCTATCGGATTTATCGTAAGAAACAACAATCAACACTCTTATGACTATGAAAATATGCGAGATTTGTTCCGCCCTTCACATGCCGACTATACATATTTTAGAAAATATGGTATAAGAGACCATAGAGGTGGCGGACGTTCGTCTGCACGTATAACAATCAGCAGATGCGTTGCCGGTGCACTTGCAAAACTTGCTCTCAAGCAGTATGGAATAACCATTACAGCATACACATCACAAGTTGGCAACATCAAGACAAACAACGACTACACCTGCTACAATCTTTCTGAAGCAGAGAACAATATCATAAGATGTCCTGACAAAGAGAAGGCAAAACTCATGATAAAAGCTATTGAGGAAGTAAAAGAACAAGGCGACACTATTGGCGGAACCATCACATGCGTAATAAAAGGATGTCATGCCGGAATAGGTGAACCGGAATTCGACAAACTTAATGCTGTTCTCGGCTATGCAATGCTTGGAATAAATGCAGCTAAAGGTATAGAATTTGGCTCAGGATTTGAAGGTGCTGCACATCGCGGAAGCGAAATGAACGATATTTTCTATAATGAAAATGGAGAAATAAAAACAAAGACGAACAACAGTGGAGGAATACAAGGAGGTATAAGCAATGGCAACGACATATTCTTTAAAGTTGCTTTCAAACCTGTAGCAACTATACTGATGAATCAAGAAACTGTTGACAAGAATGGCAAGGAAACTATCCTAAAGCCTAAAGGCAGACATGATCCATGTGTGCTACCAAGAGCAGTACCAATTGTTGAATCAATGGCAGCTATGGTAATTTTAGACTACATTTTGTTACAAAAAACAACAAAATCACATCTTTTAACAATATAATCAAAAAATCACCCCCCCCGGAGCATACAACATTAAAATAAATGTTGTACATTTGCAAACGATAAGAGGGGCTTGTGAAAGTCGTGATTATCTAATTAAGTCTAGTTTAGTTTTTGTGTTGGTTGATGGCGGTCATTTGGCCGCCATCTTTTTTATAGTACGTCTGAGCAAGAAAATTTTCAGTTCATTTTGGCAATCGCTTGATTTTTTATATAAAGTAGCCCAGTTGCTCATACTAAGTAGCCCAGTTGCAAGTTACAAACAGACAATTATTAAAACATTTCTATAAACGCTTTGATTTCTCAATAAATAGATTTAAATTTGTAGTCTAAATCAATAAGGATGGACGATTATATATACATAAAGAACGCTCAAGTGAACAATCTGAAGAATGTATCACTGAAAATTCCAAGAAATAAATTCATTGTTATCGCCGGGGTCTCAGGCTCTGGCAAATCATCATTGGCATTCGACACCTTATATGCTGAAGGACATAGACGCTACGTAGAAAGCCTATCGGCATACGCCAGACAGTTTCTTGGAAGAATGAGCAAACCAAAATGTGATTACATCAAGGGATTGCCACCAGCAATTGCAATTGAACAAAAAGTAATATCCAAAAATACACGTTCCACTGTTGGAACAAGCACAGAAATTTACGAATATCTCAGACTGCTATTTGCAAGAATAGGACATACCTTTTCGCCTATCAGCGGAGAAGAAGTAAAACGACACACCGTAGACGATGTGATAGAAAAAATCAAATCTTTTTCTGAGGGAACACGCTTTGTCATTCTTGCTCCTGTCGTAAGGACAAGCGACAGAACTTTTTCCCAACAGCTCGCCATGCTGCTGCAACAAGGATATACAAGAGTTTATTATAAAGGCGAATTTAAAAGAATAGAAGATATTGTTGACTATATTGATAAAGAGGACGAAAAGAACGATATATGGACGGTTGTGGACCGTATGGCATGGGATGACAGCAATGATACACTTTCAAGAATTACTGACTCTGTAGAAACTGCATTCTACGAGGGTGACGGTTCATGCCGCCTTGCTATACAGCCAGCAAATATAGTATACGACTTTTCAACAAAGTTTGAAGCCGACGGAATGTCGTTTGAAGAACCAAGTGATGGAATGTTTTCCTTCCACTCTCCACTCGGAGCTTGTCCTACCTGTGAAGGTTTTGGAATGGTTATCGGAATAGACGAGAAACTTGTAATACCAGACAGCTCCCTTAGCGTCTATGATGGCTGCGTGCAATGCTGGCACGGAGAAAAAATGGGAGAATGGAAAAGAGAATTTATCAGAAGAGCTGCCATTGACAAATTTCCTATCTTTGAACCTTATTACAAACTGCAGAAGAAATACAAAGACTGGTTATGGCATGGGCTGCCATCTGACAAGAAACGCGATAAATACGACCAAGTGTGTATAGATGCTTTCTTCCGCATGCTGAAAGAAAATCAATACAAGATTCAATACAGGGTTATGCTTAGTCGCTACAGAGGAAGAACTATATGCCCTGATTGTCATGGAAGAAGACTAAAAAAAGAAGCTGACTATGTAAAAATTGGCGGTATGAGTATATCAGACCTTGTTGACATGCCAGTGAAGGACCTAAAAGAATGGTTTGACAAGCTTCAACTCAACACACATGATGCAGCAGTAGGAAAACGTCTTCTGACTGAAATCAAAAACCGAATCAACTTTCTCGTTGAAGTCGGACTTGGATACCTCACACTAAACCGACAATCAAATACGCTAAGCGGTGGAGAAAGTCAAAGAATAAATCTCACGACATCGCTCGGCAGTAGTCTTGTCGGCTCACTGTACATACTTGATGAACCAAGTATCGGACTACACAGTCGTGACACATTCAGACTAATAAATGTACTCAAAGAACTGCAATCATTGGGGAATACCGTAATAATTGTTGAACACGACGAAGATGTTATACGCGCTGCAGACTACCTTATAGATATTGGTCCTGATGCCGGGCGACTTGGCGGTCAAGTGGTATTTGCAGGAAATCCGTCGGAAGTCAATGAGCAGACACTGAAAGATTTTCCAAATAGCTACACAGTAAAATATCTTTTGGGAAAAGAAAAGATACAAATTCCTGAAAGCCGCCGAAAATGGAATTTGGGTATAGAAATAAACGGAGCAAGGATGAATAACCTAAAAGGTATCAATGTGAAATTTCCACTTAACATAATGACAGTTGTCACGGGTGTCAGCGGATCAGGAAAATCATCACTTGTAAAAGGCATTCTTTATCCGGCATTGAAACGACAGCTTGATGAAGTAGCAGATTTACCGGGAGAATATTCCTCTATCTCTGGCGACATAAAAATGATTAAACATGTGGAGATGGTTGACCAAAATCCTATAGGAAAGAGCACACGCTCCAACCCTGTTACTTATGTAAAAGCATACGATGCAATACGGCAACTGCTTTCCGAACAACCGTTGGCACAACAAATGGGATTTTCTGCAAAATACTTCTCATTCAACACAGAAGGCGGACGCTGCGAAGAGTGTAAAGGAACAGGAGTGATAACTGTAGAAATGCAATTCATGGCAGACCTTGAACTGGAATGTGAAGCTTGTCACGGAAAAAGATTCAAACACGATATCCTTGAAGTCAGATTTGCTGGAAAAAACATTGACGACATACTCAATATGACAGTAAGTGAGGCTATTGAGTTCTTTACAAAAAACAATCAGGCAGATATTGCCAAGAAACTGTCACCATTAGAGAAAGTTGGACTGGGATATATAAAACTCGGACAAAACTCTTCAACATTGTCAGGAGGAGAGAACCAGCGAGTTAAATTAGCATACTATATAGGACAGGAAAAAGCAGACCCTACCCTATTCATTTTTGACGAGCCAACAACAGGACTGCACTTCCATGACATAAACAAACTTCTGACGGCATTCGACTCTCTGATAAAGCGCGGACACAGCATAATAGTTATTGAGCACAATATGGATGTCATCAAATATGCAGATTATGTCATTGATCTTGGTCCTGATGGAGGAAACAACGGCGGAGAGCTTGTTTGCTGTGGCACACCAGAAGAAGTGGCATCCAACGAGAAAAGCATAACAGGGCATTTTCTGAAAAAAGTACTGTTTGAATCAAAATAAAAGGAAAAATAGCACCAAAAGATTTTGCATATAACAGAAATATATGTTATCTTTGCACCGCATTTGACGAAACAGGTTTTCATATTCAAATGAAACCAGCCGATATGGCTCAGTTGGTAGAGCAACGCATTCGTAATGCGTAGGTCCCGGGTTCGAGTCCCGGTATCGGCTCAAATGTTTCATCATGCGGTAATAGCTCAGTTGGTAGAGCACTAGCTTCCCAAGCTGGGGGTCGCGAGTTCGAGCCTCGTTTACCGCTCAAACAATAAAAATAAAACACAATGGAAAACGAATAATATGACTTGGCTTTCAAGTGTATTATTCGTTTTTTTTACAACATACAATGCACATTGTGATAAATAAGAACAATAACAGCATAACATATATTGGTCAGTAACGTCAATAAAATATTATTTTTATCATCTTTATCTTACAATTATTTGGAAGATACACATTAATTACTTAATTTTGCAATGTTTTAGTACCTAAAGTAAAAATTGGTTTTATTGTGTTGCAAACATGATACAAAATCAGCAATAACAATAGGTTACGATATTTAACTCTGCAATATTCATACACAAAGATTACAGATATCAAAAACATAATAGACAAATAAGAAACATAAGAATTAGGAAAATAACCATTAGTATAATAAGTTTAATTTAATTCTAAAGATGATGAAAAGAAAATTAACAAGTTTCTTGCTCTTATTAGCACTTATAGTTGCTGGTACGAGTTCATTAGTTTCATGTAAGGATTACGACAGTGATGTATCTGCCGACCTTAGAAACCAGCTTGCAGACATTGTCCAGAAGCAAGCACAGGAAATCCAAAATTTGTCTCAGCAAATTGATCAGCGCATTCAAAATGCTACGTCAGAAGGTGGTATTATCAACAATTACGTTATCACCGAAGTTACAAACATTGCAAGTGCAAAGGCTCAAGAGGCTAAAGAGGAAGCTAATAGCTACACCAATGCACAATTGGCTATTCTAAGTCGAGAGTTAACAGACCAAATAAATCAAGTGGCTGAGACCCTCAGACAAGAAGGACAAGGAAAATTTGACGATTTGGCAAATAAATTTGATGACCTGAACAAGAAGTATTCAACTCTTACTGACAAGACAAACCAGATGAGTGATTCTTTGGCTCACGTTTGGGCTTTGGCTCACGCTGACTCAATCCGCATTGACGCTCTTGAGGACAGCATCAACAAGCATCGTGGCGACATGAACAAGCTTCGTGAGGACATGAATGCAATTAACGAGCTTAACAACACAAAGTTCCAGGAACTGAAGGATAGCGTTAACAAGCATTATAATGACATCAAAGATTTGAAGGGTGCCGTTGCTAATGCACAGTCTACCGCAGACCAGGCTCTTGCAGAGGTTAACAGTCTGAGAAGTGAGTATCAGACATACGTTACAAATGCTATCAACACTCTGAAGCAGGAGTTAGATAACAAATATGCATCAAAAGATGATTTGAAAAACTATCTTACTGGTGCAGAGATTAAGGAGCTTTACTATGACAAGACTGATATCGACACAAAGATGGAAAATCTTGAGACAAAGCTTACAGCTCTTATCAACCAGCTTTCTGACTATGTAAACAGCCTCATCACAGGTATCGTTATTCAGGCTACAGACAACCCTGTAGCAGGATATGCAAATACTCCAGCTGACGTACAGCTCAATATGCTTGCTGCTTACTACGGTTATGCAGACAAGGGATTCAACTTCCCTAACGCTTCTGCTGCAAACTATTTCAATGAAGAAGAGTATGTTGCTCTTCCTGCTGCTGAAGGTCATATTACTATAGGTGGTGGTGATGAAATGCTTAGCGACAATGGCGCTAATGCAGGTACAGTTTATGTTACTCTTAACTCTGTAGACAACGACAGAGACATGAGCGGTGTTACAGTAACTCTTGAGGCTTCAGACGGTTCTGCAGCTCCTGGCTTCGCACCACTTACTCTTGCAAAGTCTGACCGCAAGCTTACTTTCGGTTACTCACGTGCAGCAAACAACGGTTTCTATGCTGCAAATGCTAATGTAACAGACCCACAGGCTGCAAAACTTGATGTTGACGCTGCTGCCCTGAAGGCTGCCGGCCAGAATGTTCTTGACAAGCTTACTGCTCCTGGCAAGAACCGTTTGAACATTGCCGACATTGCTACTACTCTCTACAAAAACTTCAACAACAAGCTTATTGCTTACGGTGTGAAGTCTTCATGGACTGACGCTAAGGGTAAAGAGCACGCTGTTTACTCTAAGTACAACATGGCTGCATTCGCTATCAAACCTCTTTCATACAAGTTCTTGTATAACAACTCAAGACTTCAGAATATTGACTTGCCACGTATCCCTACAATCCAGAGCAGATTGCAGTTTGACGACTACTATTTCAACTGGACTCCAATCGAGGGTCTTAGCGATGTATCAACATCTATTACCCTTAAAGATATTCCAGATCTTACAACAATAAAGATTGACGGAAAGATTGTTCCACCAGCTGACCTTGTTACAATAATCGGTAAAGATGGTATCAAAGGAACTGTTAACTCAGACAACAGTATCACAATTGATGCAAGTTCTCTTGGAGTAGAAATTGGTGACATCAACGTTGGCGACCAAGTTAAGATTTCGTATGACAAGAACGATCAGACTTATGATGTAACTATCCCAATGGATGAGTTCAACAGAGTAATCAACGACTTGAACAACGAGGTTGCTGGTAAGTTCGACAAGATCAACTCTATAATAGACCAGATTAGAGGCTACAGCGAGACAATCGACGGTAAGTACATTTCTCGTATAAACTCTTACATCCAGAAATTTGAAAGACTGCTCCGCAAGTCAAATACAATCCTCCAGCCAATGGTTATGTATCCAGCAGCTAACGGTAGCTGGAATCAGCTTTCACGCGAGCAGCACGCAGCTTCATTGATGAAGCTCGACGGACAGTCAGAGGGTGCTATCACATTGGTTCCAACTTCTTACTGCGCAGAGATTCTTGCTCCTGCATACAAGAAGTTCATGACTGTAACATCTGCTCCTTCTGAGGCAGCAAAGGCATTTGCTAACAGCGGTGTTAACATGAACAAGGTTATCGACGGAAGCGTACACAAGGTAATGTTCAAAGCAAACCAGGCTGGTACTTACGAGATTACATACTCAGCTGTTGACTACAGCGGTTATGTAACAACCAAGAAGTTCTACGTCAAAGTTTCTAAGTAAAAAACAATAACGGTTCACAGTGTGGCTCTCTCCTACAGAGGAGCCACACAGGAATCTAAAATAATAAATGATTTATATTATGAAATTCAAGAATATTTTCCTGTCAACGTTATTGGCAATGGGCTGCGTTGCAGCTTCAGCCGAGGAAGCAAAGACCGAGAATGTCTTCAAGCCTCATTTGTACTTCCAGATTCAGGGTGGTGCACAGTATACATTGGGCGAGCTTCCATTCAACTATCTCATATCTCCAAACATCCAGCTTGGCGTTGGCTATAACTTCAACAAGGTTGTAGGTGCACGTTTCTCTGTAAACGCATGGCAGAGCAAAGCCGGTCTCAACACATGGGAGAGCATTACAGCAAACAACGGCAAATGGGTTGAAGGACCTACTACAAACTGGAAGTGGAACTATGTTGCACCTATGGTTGATGTAACAGCCAACCTCTCAAATCTTTTCTGTGCTTACAATCCAAAGCGTTTGGTTAACGTTGGTGTATTTGCAGGTATCGGTGCAAATGTTGCATGGGGCAACGACGGTATCAATGACATAAAGAGCCAGCTTGGTTATCCATGGGACGGTACTGCAATCCGCTTGACCGGACGTGCAGGTGCAAATGTTGATTTCCGTGTAAGCGATGCTGTAAGCCTCGGTGTTGAGCTTAACGCAAACATGCTGAACGACAAATACAACTCAAAGAAGGCAGGCAATGCCGATTGGTATTTCAACGCATTGGTTGGTGCAAAAATCAACTTGGGAAAGACATACACAACTCGCAAGGTTGAGCCAGTAGCACCAGTAGAGCGTGTTATCGAGCGTGTTGTAGAGAAGCAGGTTCCAGTTGAGAAGATTGTAGAGAAGCCATGCTGCGAGAAGAAGGCAGAAACACTTCGCCGCGACATTTTCTTCACAATCGCAAGCAACCAGATTACAGCAAGCGAGAACAAGAAGGTTGACGAGGTTATCGCTTTCTTGAAAGCTAATCCTGAAGCAAAGGTTACAGTAACAGGATATGCCGACAAGGGTACAGGTAATGATGAAATCAACGACAGAATCGCTTCAAAGCGTGCACAGATTGTTGTTGATGCTCTCACAAAGAAAGGTATCTCTTCAAGCAGAATCATCAAAGAATCTAAGGGTTCACGTGTTCAGCCTTTCAACGTAAACGAGGAGAACCGTGTTACTATCTGTATTGCAAAATAAAGCATCATTAGAATTTAATATTTAACTTAAAAACAACCGGGCTTCATCCCTTATCTTATACCAACGTGTAAAATAAGTATGAAGTCCGGTTATTTAATATTCAAAAGAAGAATGAAAAAGTTTTTACTTTCGCTTACAGTAGCATGCGCAGCAGCCATTTCTGCTTCAGCACAATTGAATGGTGATGGATTTTACAGAGCCAAGAATGTATACACAGGGAGATACATTACAGTAAAGGACAATCATGGAAAAATAAATACAGCATCAACAAGTGTTGACGCTGCTGCCCTTGAAACAAGTTTGAACTGGGACTACATATCAAGCGACCCAGGTTCAATCATATACATCCAGAAACAGAGCAACGGAGAGTATAACATTATGGCACAGGGCACAAGTGTACACGATATGATTGGCTATTACGTTAAGCTCACAGATGGCAAAGAAGCTGGTTCATACCGCGTTTGGCAAACACATGCCGGAATGACAATATATCTTACCGATACAAGAGACGAGAACCCAGAAGGCGGATTCACAGAAGAGGGTTTCATCTATTCTGACGGGAAAAAGACAATGGATTGGAATGTAATTCCTGTATCATCATCAACAGATAACTACATCGGAATAAAACCAACAGTAAACGTTGGCAACAAATATTATGCAGCCTACTTCAATGGTTTCAGCTTTGAACCGGCTTCTGATGGTATGAAAGTGATATATATCACAAAGGTTGACGAAGAGAAAGGATTTGCTGTATATAAAGAAGTTACAGGAAAGGTTCCACAGAAATCGCCTGTAATTGTCGAATGCTCAAGCAGCGAAACAACAAACAACCGCATAAACCCTCTATTGGAGAACACATCAGCATTAAGTGGCAATATGCTTCAGGGCAACTACTTCAATGTGTGGAACATAATGACAGGACATAAGAACCGTACAGCCTACGATCCTAATACAATGCGTGTGATTGGTGTTTGCTCAAACGGAAGAGCCGGACTTGTAAAATCAGCCACATTGGATTACCTTCCAGCCAACAGCAGTTATCTTACAGTATCTGCAAACTGTGTAGACGAGCTTGTTCTTGTAACAGAAGAAGAGTATGCAACAGGTATCAACGAAGTTAAATCCGATGATGTTAAAACATCTTCAGATATTTACAATATGGCAGGAGTGAAAGTTCGCTCAAATGCATCAACGACAGCCGGACTACCACAAGGCATATATTTGTTTAAAGGCAAGAAAGTAGTTGTAGAGTAATACAACGACAAACATATATTAAAGATTAATGGCGCAACAGTAATAACGATATAATACTGTTGCGCCATTTTTTTTGAATATAACGACAATTCTATATTTTTAGAAAATCCTCTTTGCAATTCTGAAGTTCAGCACCGGATAAGCCTTTACTTTCTTTATCAAACGAGTGTAAGTACCAACCTTTCCTCTCACATTATCCAAATCCTTTGCCAAATCAACCGTTTCCGGCACACTTGCCTTAAACTGATAGTCGTTTTCCGGGTCCTGATCCTTCACCGTAGGATCATTTACCGTAAGATGGTAATTGTCTACCAAAACTTTCGGTGTTCCTCCCCAGAACATTAACCCGCAGTCAAAAGACACCATATAGTCTTTATTCTTTTTCGACAAAGCTCCACCATATCCAAAACCAAGATAAGGTTTTAAATTATTTACCTTTATCCTTGCCTTGACCGTATTGTCTTTGTTTGGTTCAAGCATATACGGTGTACCATCCTTAAAGTCACCGATATGCACCCCCATTCTTCCGTATGACATAAATCTGTCATACAGTTCCTTAGTCTGGTCAGGTGTGAGATAATAGTTATGTCCATTATACATAATAAACGGTTCATCATTCAAGTATGAACTGATAACCCGCTCATACAAGTTGTTGTACATAGACACAGCAACAAGCGATGTGGCATCATACACAGAATTCACAGCCTCAGCAATCTTTGACGGTCCCCAATAAAATCCGCCGGTAATATGCCAATGCTTGTTTCTGAACGGCTTAATGTCTACAAGCAGTTTAGCATTCCACATTGTAGGCTTCCCCACCATATCGATATCACGGTCAACCTTTGTACCCACAAAGCTTTCAAGCATTCCTGAAAGCTTTTGAAACTTGGAGTTCTGTACTTCCGGATCATTATTGTCGCCTACTTGAATACCAAAATTCATGTTATACGTAAAGCGCGGCATATAGTCTACTCCAGCACGAATCTGGAAAGTGTTGTTTATAGGCAAAGCCGCATCAACTCCAACTCCAGTCGATCCTAACGAAATTCCAACATCAAGATGCTTAAACAATTGCGTTTCCTTTTTCTCCACCTGCCCTGAAGAAGGCTGAGCCACAGCAATACCGGCAGACATGGTAAAGGCAGCAATCGTCAAAAAAGATTTCCTCATTTATTTTCAGTTTGGTTTTTAAATATTTGCAAAGGTAAGAAAATATAAGCTTATCCCAAACAAAATGCAACAATTTATCTTTATCTAAGCACTTATTACAAGAAAACAACAATTAACCGAACGCAATGACAACCTGTTTTCAAATTACGGAGCATGAGTTGTTAATTAAAAAAGCTCCAAAACAAAAACGTTTTGGAGCTTTTTAAGAGGTACCTAGCAGAGTCGAACTGCTCTACACGGTTTTGCAGACCGTTACCTAACCGATCGGCC
>CAKQCV010000051.1 GCA_934217675.1 uncultured Prevotella sp.
GGATAGGGGAATCGAACCCCTATGCCAAGATTGAGAATCTTGTATCCTAACCATTAGATGAATCCACCATCCTTTGATTTTGCATCTTTAAAACACTTGCGGAAGCTGGGGGATTCGAACCCCCGGTACGATAAACTCGCACGGCAGTTTAGCAAACTGCTGGTTTCAGCCACTCACCCAAACTTCCTTTCGGTCTTGTTCTGAACCACAAGCATTTCGTTTAATGCGGTGCAAAGGTAGCGATTTATTTTTAACTACCAAAACTTTTGATAATAAAATTGCAAGAAAGTGCTGTTTTTATTGATTAAATCTTTTTTCTTGTCATTTTTATATGTCTTACACCTTATTATATATTATGGTTGTTTCTGAAGTTGTGGCACTATAGCGAAATAAACAAGGTCTTTATCTGTGTTGTTTTTCATTGAATGTGTATGTCCATCAGGACAATAATGTACTTGACCGGCTTTCACAACTTCTTTTTTGTCATCATAAATGAATGTTGCTTCTCCCTCAACTACATATACAATCTCGCAGTTGCCTTCATGTTTATGTAAGCCACTTGATGCTCCTGGTTTCAAACGGCTCATCATTATTTTATTGTCGTTGTCGATAAAATTACGTGTGTCGAGTTCTCCTTCGCCACCTTTGAAATTTTGTATCTTCTCTTCTTTAATTTTGCAGAAATCTATAAGCATATCTTTGTTTTTTATTAAAGAGTCCATGATCTTGCTTAACAATCTCTATGGACTCTATAATGGTTTATTTATTCTTTTCTATTCCATATATTCATTACTTTCCTCTTTATAGCTATTTGATTTACTAAAGTTACGAATAAGAAAAGTATTATTCCAAGGATTATAGACATGAACATTGAATTTGAGTCTATTTGAGGGAATAATGTTTCAATAATACTCATATAGTAATCTCTAACGAAGAACAGTATAATCCAAGTTATGAGCAAAACAGCAAAGTTTAATGTAACAGTAAGTATTTGGTATGGCATTGCAACCCTTGCAGGACTATAGCCTATCAACAGTAAATTTTCAAGTTTTGATGAGTTCTTTTGTACAAGCAAGTATATGCTCAACATCAGGATGTAGAAACTTAACACACTTATAATCAGTCCAATAACCATAACTAAAGAAACTATCATCTTCAAGAAATAGGTTGTTTTTTCTGCGTCAAGTTTATCGCTTTCAACTTCATACCCTTTCTTATCAAGATATTTTGTTATATTGTCGTCGGCAGGATTGCCTACTTCAACAATGAGTCTTGTCGGATCTGATTTCTCTCCTGGAGCATAATATTCATTGCTCCAATCCATGAATTTTTGCGGAACAAGAATAGTGTTGAGCCTGTTTGAGAATCCTATGACTTTTCCTTTATAGGCATCGTCATGTCCGTTACCGTGGATGAATATCTTAAAATCAATCATACCGACAAGTCCATCACTTATCTTTGGTAAAGAATGTGTCTGTGCAAAGCCAAAGTTATACATGTTTATATATGTTCTTGGCAATATTATTGGTACTTCATGACTACCTTCAATATAATTCCAGTCTTTAAGAGGAACATCAACAAAGCCGTCTGGTACGCTTTCGAAGAATAATTCAGAATTGAGGATAGACTGTCCGTTTACACCCATGTTTGCTTCTACCTTATATTCCGTAGAAGTGAATTTTCCTGCTTTCTTTGTGAACTTTTGGTTTGAGAATTCATCAAGTTCAGCATTGCTGAATGTGTTTGTTTTTCCTGATAATGCATTTGCCGCTCCTATCTTTTTGCTTACTATAAGATAGTCAGCTTTCATAAAACTGTCTTGTGATGTGAAAACCGGAAGCACATCATTATAGAATTGAAATCCCAAAAGTACAATTAACATACCAAACAGGTTTGCAAAGAAGAAACCTACAAATTGTGGTATGCTTATATGCTGTCGTAGTAATTTCCAAACTAAATTCATAATCTGTATATTTTATCGTAATTCAAATCCATGTGTTTTCCGATACTGGTAACTATAACTCCAGCACCTTGTGATTTTGCCTCAGTCATCATTATGTCTGCCATTATTTCAGAGTTCCTGTCATCAAGATGGCTTATCGGCTCATCAGCAAGAATAAAATCGAACGGTTGGGAGAGAGCTCTAATCATCGCAACACGTTGTTGCTGTCCGAATGACATCAGACCAACTTTGCTATTTAGTTTATTGGCTATGCCAAGTCGTTCAAACCATTCTTCTATTTGTTTTCTTGACTTAAACCCTGTAAGCTTGTTCTTTATCTCCACATTCTCCCATGCTGTGAGTTCTGGGAAAAGTCGTAACTCTTGGAACAGGTATGCAAGGTGCGTTTTTCTCATTTCCACCCAGTCCTTAACCTTATATTGAAGGGTTGAGGCATCATCAAACTTTACGTTGCCTTCATAATCATGCCTATATCCAAGAATATAGCTGCAGAAAGTACTTTTTCCTTTTCCGCTTTCTGCTTCCACGAGATATAGTTTATCTTTCTTGAAAGAAGCTTGATTTTTCCAAATATCAGACTTCAAGTCTTCTTGATGTGAGAAGACGTGTGGAATCACGTTCTCAAATACAATCTTGTCCATATTTATTTAATGCAATATATAACATAGTTTATTTTTCCAAATAAAGGCGCAAGCATATCTGTTATTGTGCTGTATTCTTTGTTTTCGGTGATAATCTGTCTTATATTGAGTGCCATGCAGAATCGTTGCTCGCTAATTGTTTTTCTTAGTTCAGACGAGAGTGGAGCGGGTGAGGGCTTTAATATGCCTATAGCTGTAGCTTTGTCTGTGCTGCCATAGAATTCGTTGCTGTCTGATACACCAAACCAAAAGTTGGTATCACCACTTTTGAAGCAGAAACTATTATGCCCCCAATCTGTGATGCTGCTTCCGTCCGGACATGATTTCTTCCAGTAGTCAACATCTTTCAGAAATCCATGCTGTGCCAGTTGAGCAGCCATTGTCATTTTTATGTTGTTTTCAGAATAAGAGTTAACCCCAATCATCATATCACCGTCAACACTTTTTAATATGTTATCCATATCAATAGCTGTGTTCATTCCAGCAAGTAGCATGCCAAGCCCCGTGCTGTTGTGTAGCATTTTTACAAACTCCTTTCCGTTTACATTCATGAATATGGAACATAGAGTATTTCCAGGCATATTGTTTATGTATCTGCCGTTTAACTTTCTGAATTTACCGGTTCCTTCTTTAAGTGCTTTATTTATTGAACTATTGAACGAGAAAGATTCGCCAGATATCTTGAGGCATCCGTTTTTGCCGGTATCTATTGATGCAGCAATAATTATTTGGGATGCATCGGCTTCTTTAGGTGCCCCTATAGTAAATGGTGCTGCTATCTTTTCTGGTAGTGCATCAACTTGTGCTACAATAGACACAGGACTGTTTATACTGTCTATTTTTTCATAAAGAGGAGTGGCTTTAATACCGTCGTCTTCTTTTTGCTTTAAGCATCTTGACAAAGTTCTTATGGCATCCGCTTCTTGCGCTGGCAGAATAGGTCCCATGAGCAGTAAGGATTTACTGTTGAAACAAATTGCCCATGAGTTTCTTAGTAAAGAATAGCACATTTCTCTACGTTCAGTGACTTTATTGCACAAGCCCTGTCTTGAAAGTTCATTCAGCCAATCTTTTAGGGCATCTTCGTCATTCACTTTGGCACAGCATCCAAGATTGCCTTCAGTTGTTTCGTAGAAGTATAGTTTGCTATCCAAGTCTATTCCGCAATCTTCTGCATTTTTTGTATGAAATAATGATTCAATGATACTGCTGTTGTTGTCATTTCCGAATTGTGTAGCAGTTTTTTTTATGTCTACAGATATTAAAGCATTGCTATTGCCTGGAATAGTATTAATGTAATCGTCTCCTGAGCATGAAGAATAAATGCAAATGCTGGCAATTACAACCAACATTTGCAATATTGTCTTTTTAATATTTTCCATTCTGATATATTGTTGTTATTCTGAATTATTCTCTACAAATCAATTGCGCTGTCATTGCAGCATATAGCGCAGCAGTTTCGGTGCGTAGTCTGCTTTTCCCAAGGCTGACAGGTATGAACCCTTTTGAAATGGCAAGTTTTACTTCATCAATTGAAAAATCTCCTTCAGGACCTATAAGAATGGTGATATCGTCTCCTGTTTTGTGTTCTTTAGATAGAGTATCAAACAAATCAACACTTTCGATTTCATTGTAGCAATGTGCTATGAATTTCATTCCGTCACGTCCTTTTTCTATAAAGTCTTTAAACGAAATTAATGGAGAAAGTACAGGCTTCCATGGCTTTCTGCTTTGTTTCATGGCAGAAATAATAATTTTGTCGAGTCTGACCGTACGCATTGTCTTCCTTTCTGAAAATTTGCAATTAAGGAAAACAAGTTCGTCAACTCCAATTTCTGTGGCTTTTTCAGAAAACCATTCTGTTCTGTCCATCATTTTTGTTGGAGCCATACCAATGCATATATTACCTTTCCATGTCTTTGCTTGTGGCAATTTTTCTTTTATCTCATAAATGCAATGTTTTGTTGCAGCAAGAGTAACTTCTGCTCTATAGAAATTTCCAGTTCCATCCATAAGAAACATTTCATCGCCACTTTTCAATCTAAGCACTCTTAAGGCATGCATAGCCTCCTCTGCAGGCAGTTCATTAGTTGTTGCTGCATCAGGAACGTAAAAATATCTTGCCTCTTTCATATTTTATTCAATTTCGTTATTTCTTCTGTCAAGTTCTTTCTTGATGATTGATGCTTTCTCGTAGTCCTCATCGCTGATAGCTTGTTCCAAGTTTTTGTTGAGCAAATCTTTGCTGATTTCATTTATTGGTGCAACAAAGTGCTTGTTATCTTTCCTGTATTTGACAGCCTTTTTTTTCATTAAATCCTCTTTTATCATAATTGGAGAATTTGTCACGACAGCAATTAAAATACCATCTGCAAATTTTACAGGAAATTTCATATCGGTGACTTTATCGTAAATACATACCTTATAATGCATGCATTCTATTTCCGTTATATGAAGTTCACAATCAACTTGTCTATGAGATTTCAGCATTTTGAACATTGTTTCAACACATGAGAATTTGGTTAATTCTTTGTCGTGCTTACGAATACATATTGCATTGGCAACTGCTGTCTCACCTATAGCGGTAAGCATTCTTGTTTGTTGCTCGTCTGCAAGTGTGATTATAGAAGCTTCTGTTCCTGGTATGTCAGTAGCATTATCAAAATGCAGCTTAATCCATCGTCCTTCCATTTCATTTATCCTTCCATAAATGTTATTTTTCTTCTTTGTGTGTGAACATAAATGCAAAGCTTATACCAACGAGCAATGCAAAGCCGGCAAAAATGAACCAGCATGTTTGCCAGTCACCAACGAGGTATCCGTCTTGTGTCCATGTGCAGTAGTGATTAACAATCTCTCCTGCGAGTAAGGTTCCGATTGTTGCTCCAAGCCCATTTGTCATCAGCATGAAAAGTCCTTGTGCTGAAGCTTTTATGTCTTCACTGCATTCTGCATTAACAAACAGACCGCCTGATACATTGAAGAAATCGAAAGCGACTCCATATACAAGGCATGAGAGGATAAATAAAATTACTCCAGGAAATGCAGGACCGCCAAGTCCGAAAAATCCAAATCTAAGTACCCATGCGAACATTGCAATGAGCATAACATTTTTTATTCCATATTTTTTTAGGAAGAATGGGATTAGCAGGATGCAGAAAGCCTCTGCGATTTGTGATATTGATATAAGTAATGTTGCATTGTTTGCAGCAAACGTGTTGGCAAGTAGTGCGTCTGCTTTAAAGTGGGTTATGAAAGGTGTTGCGTATCCGTTTGTAACTTGTAATGACATTCCGAGAAGTCCGGAGAAGATGAAGAACAGAGCCATCTTCTTTGTCTTGAAAAGCTTAAATGCATCAAGACCAAATATTTCTATCAGTGTTTTCTTTTCGCTGCCTTCTTTCTTCTCTACCAATTTACACTGTGGCAACATGAAAAAGCTATAAACGAATAAAACTACACTAAGAATTCCTGACACAAGGAATTGCATGTATGTATATTGGAATTTATTGGAATTTTCTGCTAATGTCAGCGAGAACGTTCCGTCACTTATGTTCGCACAATTTACGAACCACATTGTGATAATAAAACCTACTGTACCGAGAACACGGATTGGTGGAAAGTCTTTTACAGTGTCTCTTCCATGGTCTTGCAATATTTTAAAAGCCACCGTGTTTGACAATGCAAGTGTTGGCATATAGAAAGCTACGCTCAATGTATATATTGTTATAAAGACAGCTTTTTCCGGGGTTGCTTGGCTTGCTCCAATCATGCAAAGGGCTATCATTCCTACACCGGCTGCAAGATGGCATAGTCCTAATAATCTTTGTGGTTGTATCCATTTGTCGGCAACTATACCCATTAGTGTTGGCATAAAGATGGATACTATTCCTTGTATTGCATAGAACCATGATATTTCTGTTCCCATGCCGGCTTTGCCGAGATAATTGCCCATAGATGTAAGATAGGCACCCCACACGGCAAACTCCAAGAAATTCATTACGGACAAGCGTACTTTCAAATTCATCGTATTATAAATTTTTTAGTTAATCAAATAGTGTATCTATATATGATGCAAAGTTAGTGTAAAAAAACAAATAGCCAAAAGAAAAAGTTATGTTTTTTCTTTTGTACTTATCTACCGGTTGGTTCATATAGTCTGTTATTGTCATTTTGTATTTTACGCATGCTTCCAATTGTCTGCTGTATAAAACAGCAGGACATGGATTTTTTTGCTTTTAACATATATTTGTATTCTTATACCACTTTGCGCCACTTGCGCCACTTGCGCCATTGCGCCAAATTAGTAAAAACAGTATAAAACCACTATTTTTAGCTATTTGGCTATTTTGGCGCAATGGCGCAAGTGGCGCAAGTGGCGCAAACTTTGTGTAAAAATAAGTTAAACCTATAGCTGGAAAACTGTATTTAAAACAGTGTATGTTTGTTGTGTATACAACCTGACGGACAGCATCCGAAAAAGAGATGGTAGATTTTCAACATATACCTAACGTTTCCAGTGGCTTGACATTACGGACTATGCGTGTGAAACCACCGCCTCCCCCTCATCTTAGGGGCGAAGCAGTAGCCTGATTTTTCTTCAGTATAGTCTCTTGGTATAGTATTTTAGAATTCGCTCGTGAAATGGAACTTTATATGCTTGAAGTCTTGCTGTGCCATCGACAGCACGTAGCCTGAGTCGGCGAGGAACACGTCTCTGCCATCTTTGTCTTTTGCCATATACTGGTATTTTCGCTTCTTAAAGTTCTCAAGTTCTTCGGGATTATCACTCTCTATCCAGCATGCCTTATACAGATGCACAGGTTCCCAACGGCACTTGGCGTTGTATTCGTTTTCCAAGCGATATTGGATAACTTCAAACTGCAGTTGTCCTACAGTTCCGATAATTTTTCTGCCGTTAAACTGGTTTACGAACATCTGTGCAACACCCTCGTCCATAAGCTGGTCAATACCTTTGTTGAGCTGTTTGCTCTTCATAGGATCATCGTTCTCGATGTATTTAAACATTTCTGGAGAGAAAGACGGTAATCCTTTGAAGTGAAGTTTCTCGCCATCAGTTAAGGTGTCGCCGATTTTGAATATGCCATTGTCTGGCAATCCAACGATGTCTCCAGGATATGCTTCCTCAATAGTACTCTTGCGTTGTGCCATAAATTGGGTTGGGGAGGAGAATCTCACGGTTTTTCCTTGTCGCACATGTAGATAAGGCTTGTTGCGCTCAAACTTACCGCTACAAACTTTGCAGAAAGCAATACATGATCTGTGGTTAGGATCTATATTCGCTGTAATCTTGAATATAAAGCCTGTAAACTTGGGTTCTTCTGGTTTTACAATACGTTCAACAGCCTGTGTCGGTCGTGGACTTGGAGCTATTTTTACAAAGCAATTTAATAATTCCTGAACTCCAAAATTGTTGAGTGCAGAACCGAAAAATACAGGTGCCACACTTGCCTCACGGTAGTCTTCAACATTGAACTCAGGGTATACTCCTTCTACAAGTTCCAAATCTTCGCGCAGTTTCTCGGCATCTTGTTCTCCAATGTGTGCATCGAGATCACTGCTGTTTATGTCAACTTCAACTTTTTCTGTTACACGTTGCTTGTCAGGAGTAAACAAGTCAAGTTTATTTTCATAGATATTGTATACTCCCTTAAATTTGGCTCCTTGGTTTATTGGCCATGACAGAGGACGAACTTTTATTTCAAGTTCTTCTTCCAATTCGTCAAGCAAGTCAAAAGGGTCACGACCTTCACGGTCCATTTTATTTATGAAAATGATAACAGGTGTGTTACGCATTCGGCACACACTCATCAGTTTACGTGTTTGTGCCTCTACACCCTTTGCCCCGTCTACTACAATAATTGCAGAATCAACTGCAGTTAATGTGCGGTAGGTGTCCTCCGCAAAATCTTGGTGTCCCGGTGTGTCAAGAATATTGACTTTATATCCTTCATAGTCAAATTCCATAACGGAAGTAGATACGGAGATTCCACGCTGTTTCTCTATATCCATCCAGTCAGAAGTTGCTGTTTTCCGTATTTTGTTGTTCTTTACAGCTCCTGCCACCTGTATCTGTCCTCCGAAGAGAAGAAATTTTTCTGTGAGTGTTGTCTTACCTGCATCAGGGTGGGAAATGATAGCGAAGGTACGTCTTCTTTCTATTTCGTTTGCCATATAATATTAAATGAAGAATCAGTATTCTTGATATTGTTCTTCATTGTTTAATCAGTTTGGTTTAAATTAATTCTTCATATTTCTCATACAAGCCTCAAGACTGTCAACCCAATACGGAATTTTAATTCCGAATGTTTCCTTTATCTTGGTTTTGTCCAAAACACTGTAAGCTGGTCTTTTTACAGGACTTGGGAATTCTTCACTGTGGCATGGTTGTATGTCACAATTATTGTTGCCTGCGATTTTTGCAATTTTTATCGTGAAATCATACCAACTGCATACACCCTCGTTAGAGAAATGATATATACCGGAATTGTTTTCAAATAATCTGTTTTCAATAATCTTGTTGATTACCTTTGCAAGGTCGAGAGCATATGTTGGTGTGCCACATTGGTCGAAAACAACTTTTAGCTGAGGCTTTGTGGAAGTAAGATTTAGCATTGTCTTGACAAAGTTCTTGCCAAATTCAGAATACAGCCAAGCTGTTCGTATGATAATATGCTTAACCCCTGAAGCTATAATCTTTTCTTCTCCATGAAGTTTTGTCATTCCATATACACCTGTAGGTGTACCTTTTTGATTCTCCTTGCATGGCGTGTTGTAAGGATCTCCTCCAAAAACATAATCAGTACTGATGTGTACGAGCAGACCGTCAACTTCCTTCATTGCTTTTGCAAGGTTTTCAGGAGCTAAAGCATTCAATTTTTCAACAATGTCTCCTGCTGTTTCTGCTGCATCCACATTTGTCCACGCCGCACAATTTACTATACACTTGATATTGTTCTCTTTGACAATTTTGCGAATGTCGTCAAGAGATGTTATATCCAAATGTGTATATCCATCACATACATCTGTGAAAATATATGTATCCTTACTGTCTTTTGCAACGAGTTGCATCTCGTTTCCGAGCTGACCGCCAGCCCCTGTTACCAATATGTTCATAATTTAATTCTTGATTTATTCCAACTCAAGTTCTCCTTTTTTATCCTTTAAGTAATAGTCTGACAACATGCCAATAAAGGTTGTTATTTCTTTTATTGCGTGTTCTGTGTCAGGTGATACTGTTTTTTTTTGTAGCCGCAACATCATAACTCCGTATAGTGCATTGAAGCATGTTTCAATTTCATTTTCGTTTTTGTCAGCTCCACGTTTGCGAAGTTCAACTATGAAAGGCAAAACTTTGTAATATTCGCTATTGAAAAAAGGAAATTTTGTGCTTTGCAGAAGTTCGTTGCTAAGCTCTGAAAGTTGCTGAATTATAATTTTGTTTATTTGCAGATGACCGTGTTCGCGGCATCCCTCGCCATTCATCATCTTGACAAGGTTTCCATACCAGTCTGTCATTTCCTCTTTTTGTTCGTCAGTATAATTGAATTTATCAATATACTCATGGCGTATTCTTGCTAAAGAGCATCCGTAAGCTCTTATTATATCCTCTACCTGCCACATGTAAAGCAAGTATTCTGCAATATTCTTTTTCCGAAGTTCTTGTGATATAAACATCTTTCAATACTTTAAAAATTAGTATGTTATGTTTGTTTATTTTTTTATTATTAATGTCCGACGTTGGGTAATGTATACAGGTTGAATACCGTACCAATGAGGACAATAATAGACATGATAATCACGATACTCCCAACAACCTTATTTATTATTTGGATTCCGTTTGTATCGAAAACTGCTCTAATCTTATCTATTAACCATGTTAACCCGTACCACCATAACAAGGCTCCTGCTATTATACCGAAATAACCAGCGCTCATTTCAAGAGGATGGTCTGGTATGATAAATGCGAATTGTGCAAACAGCCCCATCATTAACATGATGATAAGTGGGTTTGAGAATGTAACGAGAAAAGCTGTAACTCCATTATGTACTAATGAACCTTTGGTGTTTTTTTTACTCATGTGCATTTTTTTCATTGGATTGCTTTTGAATGAGTAAATACCAAAAATCATTAATATAACACTTGCGCTGATTTGTAGAATGTATCTGTAATGTGCATTACTTATAAAGTCCATAACAAATGACATTCCAAGTCCTGTAATCAATGCGTATATAAAGTCACTTAGGCATGCTCCGATACCAGTAACGAAACCGAACCATCTGCCTTTATTCAAAGTACGTTGTACACATAACACTCCTACCGGCCCCATAGGTGCCGATATGAGTATGCCTATAAGTACGCCTTTGCATAGCAAATCTAATATGTTTATATGAAATGGAAATGGCATAGTGAGTGCAAAGTTCTACAATTTTTACGAAAGATACAAATTTTGTGTATGAAAGTTTGTTACTGTACCCATTTTTATTCAAATATTATTGATATAGGTTAGGCATAGCATAATTTTTATAAAAAAACTTGACTTGTTTTTTGGATACTCTGTGATTTGTCCTACCTTTGGCAAATAAATAATAAATTTCTTTTGACATAATCAGAAAATGGAAGCACAAGTTAATGGAAGACCTTATACTATAGGTCTTGATTTAGGAGGAACTAATGCCGTGTTCGGTATTGTAGACTTTGTCGGAAACATTGTTGAACATACTTCTATAAAGACTCAAGAGTATGACACTGCTGAAAAGTTTGTTGATGCAGGAGTTGCTGCCTTGAAGCCTATAATAGATAAAGTCGGCGGAATAAACAAAATAGAAGGAATGGGTATTGGGGCACCAAACTCAAACTTTTATGATGGTACTATCGCTTATGCTCCCAATATATCTTGGGCGCATGATTGTGTGGTTCCTTTTGCCAAAATGTTCAGCGACAAACTGTCTGTTCCTGTGTCTATAACCAACGATGCAAATGCCGCTGCTCTTGGAGAAATGACGTATGGAGTAGCCAAAGGCATGAAAAATTTTATAATGATAACTTTAGGCACAGGAGTCGGCTCTGGAATTGTAATTAATGGTCAGATGGTGTATGGCTCTGATGGGCTTGCTGGAGAACTTGGACATGTAATTATGCGTCGTGAAAATGGAAGAAAATGCGGATGTGGCAGGAAAGGTTGTCTTGAAGCTTATTGTTCAGCAACAGGAGTGGCACGCACGGCACGCGAATTCCTTGAACAAACTGATGAGCCTTCTTTGTTGCGTGAGTTAAAATTAGAGGATATTACGTCTCTTGATGTCTCAAAAGCAGCACAGAAAGGTGATGCGCTTGCGTCTCGTGTTTATGAGTTTACAGGAAAGATGCTTGGTGAGGCGTGTGCCGACTTTACCACATTCTGTTCGCCAGAAGCATTCGTCTTGTTTGGCGGATTGGTAAAAGCCGGTGATTTGCTGATGAAGCCATTGTTGAAAAGTTATGATGAGAATGTTATGGGAATATTCCGTGGAAAAGCGAAATTCCTTGTCAGTAGTCTTGATGGAGCAGGTGCCGCAGTACTTGGAGCAAGTGCGATAGTTAAAAATTCAGAGCATTAAATGTATTCTTTCTTGCATGAGAATACAAATTTATATTGGCAAATTGCTTGGAACATGTTTGCTTTATAATGAGCAAACATGTTCTTGACTATTTGTCTGTTTTTTATAAGAAAGAATATAAGATAAGAGATTGTGTGTATGGATAAAAAAATTAATGCGCTTTTTTTTGATATTGACGGAACTTTAGTTAGCTTTAATACTCATAAAGTTCCGGATTCAACGGTTGAGGCTATAAAAATTGCAAAGTCAAAGGGTGTGGGTATATATATATCTACAGGAAGACCATTGCAAATAATAACAAATTTGGGTAGTATATTACCTTATATTGATGGGTATATAACAACAAATGGGGCTTTGTGTATTGTAAATGGAAAAACGGTATGTTGCAATCCTATTCCGCAAGATAATGTTGAACTATTGATTTCTGATGCAAAGAAGTTTGATTATGCGGTTATTGTAGTAGGAGATAAAAATGTAGGACTTTACAATTATAAGCCTATATTTGATGATGTGTTCGTGAAAGAATTGAATGTAACAAATATTGATACCTGCTTACCTGTAGATAAAATACTGGAAAGAGAGAGGATACTTCAGTTTACTCCGTTTATATCAGCTTCTCATGAGTCAGTTTTGATGAAAGAACTTTCAGAGTGTGTTTCTGGTAGATGGCATCCAGCATTTACAGACATTACAGCAAAGACGGCTGATAAAGGAAAGGGACTTGAAGCGATGGCTTCTTATTTGAATATAGATATTTCTGCAACGATTGCTTTTGGTGACGGTGGTAATGATATTGCAATTTTGAAGCGTGCTGGAGTAGGGATAGCTATGGGCAATGCTGGTGAAAATGTAAAAAATATAGCTGATTATATAACTACTTCTGTGGATAATGACGGAGTGTGGAATGCTTTAAAAAATTTCAATGTAATTTGATATTAAAGATAACAATGCCACATATCTGAAATTTTGAAGTATCAAAGAGTATGTTCGTTATAATATGGCATTGAATGTCTGTAAATATATAAATAGGAAGTAAATGCCTTTTATTATTTGTATTTACTTCCTATTTAATGTTTTTATTTAGCTATTTCCTTAATATACACATCTCTTTTTGGAAAAGGCATTTCAATGTCGTTCTCATTTAGAGTGTTGTATATGCATTCTTTTATTTGACTTTCTGCAGCAACCTGTTTCGTTACGTCAACCCAACATACGAATTTGAAGTTTATACTATTATCTCCAAATTCATTGAAAAGAACGCTCAAACCTTTCTCTTCTTTTATATATGGTATCTTTAATGCTTTTACGGCATTGATAACAACTTTACGCATTTGCTCAACATTTGTTCCGTATCCCACACCAAAGTTTACTACGGACAGTTCATAACCATGGTTGCGTGTTAGGTTCTTGTAGTTTTTGGTGAACAATTGTGAGTTTTGAAATGCAATGATAGAACCGTCGGTAGCTTCAATCATCGTGCTTGTGTAGTTTATGCTGCTTACTTTTCCTCTTGTTCCGTCACATTCAATCCAGTCGCCAATGTTTATGCGTCCTGCCATTAGTGATATTCCATAATAGATGTTCTCAAGTATGTCTTTTGATGCAAAACCAACACCAGTAGATAATCCTCCTGAAACGACAACCAACCATGTGTTGCTTACATTAAGAATTGCTAAACTTGCCAATAGCCATATACCCCAAACAAAAACTTGAATAACGTTTTTCCCCATCACATTGCGACTTGCTGCTGTACGCGAGTCTTTTTTGTTGAAATGCAACTGCATGAATGCGATAGACGTTGAACTAATGTAGTTGAAAATAAACCAAAGTACAATTACGGTTATTATTGAAGAGAAGCTAACACTAAAATTACTTACGTCAATAAATCTCTTTGTGTATAGCCGCTGCATCATATCGCTAAGGTTGAAAACATCGGCAGCCCAATATATGGAAATCAAAATAGAGCAGATACCCATTATAGGTAGTCCTGCTTTGAGAAGTAACTGATAAATCCAAGTTTTGTCTATGCCTTTTTCTTCCAGATGGTGAATTGCAGAATATTTGCTCATCCATTCTGCAAGGCAGTTTATTGTAAGTATACATGTAAGTTGCATGATCCACCAAATCAAAAGCTGTACGCTAAAAAGTGTATATCCTATCCATGAGCATACTGTACTTACAACAAATACAGCGAGAGACAAGTATGTAAAGAACATATCGGACTTTGGTATCTTTTCATTATGTCTGCTTATGACATTCCATTGCCATAGCGTGCAAATAAGTAATATCGGTGGAAATATTAAGTTTACCAAGTCATTAGGTACCAATATGATTCTGAATGCAATGACAATAAATCCGACCAAAATCAGTGGCGAATATATTCTAAATGCACTTTTTATTTGTTTCCCGTTAACTCTAAGTAATAAAGAAATCAAAATAACCCCGAGCAGCCACGCATATTCAACGAGCAGGTTGCTTGCCATGGCTATAAAGTTCTGATTTACGGTGCTTCGGATAATACCGATAATTATAGCAAACGTTACAGTTGTAGTTGCCATAATTATGCACGCACGCTTTTGCAAAAACTGTTCTGTACGGAATTTTATTGGCATTAAGTATCTAATGGCAAGCATATTCAGCAAAACGGCAATTATGCCATAGAAAATAATACTCATGAAAAGTCCGATAATCATTTTACCGTCCCATTGTGAGTTTATTTTCCTTGATGTATGATATTTATCGTTTACAGTTTCTGCTGTTTTTGTGAATTGAGTTCCGAAATTCGCTATTATTTTGAAATAGTTGTCACCGCCGTTTTTAAAGATGCTGTTTTGTATTTCATTATATCTATTGTTGGCATAGTCGTTAAGTCCCTTCAGGTGGTTTTCGGTCATGTCATAATATTTGATATAATCTTGTAGCACCCCTTTGTTTTCCACCATGTTGTTTCGAATGCAAACGGCAAGTGTAAGACACACGTTTCGGTCTATTTTTGCTTTGCGGCTTAATGTCATAACTGGCATCGTTTCTAAGGCATTTACAAGACTGTCATATCTCGCAATTTCACTGTTTATTTGTGTTATGTAAGATCTGAAAGGTAGCGCACTTTTGCGGAAATTGTGGAATTGGTCTGTTGCCTCATGGCATGCATATGCCAAGTCAAAAACGTAATCAGGCTTTTGTGAGTAAAGCATAAGTGCATTTTGGTTGCTCTTAGCAAGAATAGAGAAAATGTTCTTCTTTACTTTCTCATTTCCGGCTTTCATCATCATCTGCCTTTTCTTTTGCTCTTGATGATATGTTGTTAACTCATTCCTCAAAATGGAAAGTGTGTTGTTTAGATCTTTCTCTTTGAGCACAGAATAACCTGGTAGTGCAAAGAGTAAAGTTAGTAGATACAGTATAAATAGTCTTTTTTTCATCATATTATATATTTGATTTGCAAATTTACAATTTTATCATTTATTATCATTACTTTTGCTCTAAATTTTGATTAATCAATTTTATTATTATGACTTCTATGGAAAATAAATATATTCTTATTGCTGATAGTGGCAGTACTAAAACCGACTGGGTAGTTGCTTGTGAAGGCAAAGCTTCTGTCCGCTGTTTTACTCAAGGCATAAATCCATTTCATCAAGTGCAGTCACAAATAATGGATATTTTAAAATTTGAGTTACTTGCAACTTTAGCAACTCACAATATTAGTATTTCTCTTGTTACATCCATACGATTTTATGGCGCAGGTTGTAGAGGAGAAGGAGTCACTATCATTCAGTCTGTTTTGGAATCTGTTTTTATTAATGCATCAACAATAATAGTAAGAAGTGACCTTATGGCAGCTGCTCATGCTTTGTGTGGTAATCATGAGGGTATAGCTTGTATTCTTGGAACAGGAGCAAATTCATGTTTGTATGATGGAAATGAAATTGTGAGCAATGTTTCGCCTTTGGGGTATATTCTTGGCGACGAAGGGAGTGGGGCAGTGCTTGGGCGCATTTTTTTGAATGCCTTGTTCAAAGGTAATCTTCCAAGAGATATGAAAGACGATTTCTTCCATTACTCAGGAATGACAATGGATGACATTATCCGTCGTGTTTACAGAGAACCAATGGCAAACCGTTGGTTGGCTTCTATATCACCATTCATTCATTCTCATCTTTTTGACAAGAGAATAAAGAATTTGGTTGTTGGTAATTTTGTAGATTTCTTTCGTAAAAATGTAGACCATTATAAACGTAACGATTTGAAAGTCGGAGCAGTAGGCAGTGTTGCTTATTATTATCAGGAACAGTTGTCTGATGCAGCAGAGCAATGTGGTTATCGTTTAGGAAGAATAATAAAAAGTCCAATTGACGGGTTGATAGGATTTTGATTTTTCTGATATAAATAAATAACTGGCAGCATTTTTAACCTTAATTCATTATTGTATGATAAAGAATTTGAAGCTTGGACTTTTACCGCGTATAATCATTGCAATTGTTCTTGGTGTACTCTTTGGTAATATCTTTTCTGAGAGTGTCGTAAGATTGTTTCTTACCTTTAATGGGCTTTTCAGTCAATTTTTGGGATTCCTTATCCCCTTGATTATTCTTGGACTTGTGACTCCAGCCATAGCCGATATAGGCAAGAGTGCAGGCAAGATGCTTCTTGCCACAACCGCTCTTGCTTATGGTGCAACACTCGTTTCCGGCTTCTTTTCTTATGGTGTAAGTGAATTGTTTTTCCATTCAATGATAAATAATGGTTCTCTGTCATCGTCTCTTACGGCAACACATGAACTAAAACCTTTCTTTTCTGTAGAAATTCCAGCACCGATAAATGTTATGACAGCTCTCGTTTTGTCGTTCACTCTTGGTCTTGGTATAGCTAATATACAGCGTTCAGTTATGAAAGATGTATTTTTTGACTTGATGCTGATAATAAATAAGACAATTCAAGTGGTAATAATTCCTTTGTTGCCGTTATATATTTTCGGAATATTTCTTAATATGGCTTATACCGGTGATGCGGCTCGTGTACTTGTCGTTTTCATAAAAATCATCGGAGTTATTTTTTTGATGCATATATTCTTGCTGGTATTTCAATACTCTGTTGCTGGACTGTGGGTTAAGAAAAATCCCTTTAAGCTTTTGTCAACAATGCTTCCTGCTTATTTTACGGCTCTTGGTACTCAATCCTCGGCAGCAACCATACCAGTAACTTTACATCAGACTATAAAAAACGGTGTAACGGAAGATATAGCTTCTTTTGTCGTTCCTTTGTGTGCCACTATACACATGTCAGGTAGTGTTATGAAAATAGTAGCATGTGCAATGGCACTTATGATGATGCAGAATGTTGCTTATGATTTTCCGACGGTTGCAAGTTTTATATGTATGCTTGGCATTTCAATTGTTGCTGCTCCTGGAGTTCCTGGTGGTGCTATTATGGCTTCACTTGGCGTTCAGGCTTCAATACTTGGCTTTGATGAAAATATGCAAGCGCTTATGATAGCCTTATATATATCAATGGATAGTTTTGGTACAGCTTGCAATGTTACAGGTGATGGCGCACTTGCTTTGCTGATAGATAAATGGTTTGTGAAGAAATAATAAATGGAATTTGCAAGTCAATTTAATCTTATTTTTCGAATTATTCACTTTAAATTACCGAATGTAATATAAATTGTGTATCTTTGCACGAGTTTTTGACAGTCAAATTTTTATTCAAATAAAATATTTATGTATTTTATCCTATTTATTACCGTTATCTTGACGGCAGT
>CAKQCV010000052.1 GCA_934217675.1 uncultured Prevotella sp.
TGCAATACCTGCTCCGAGACCGCAGCCCAGCTGTGCCAGACCTTCAGCAGCCAAAAGTGATGAAATAATCATAATTCCTTAATTTTTAAATTGTTATTAATTTTTATTCTATTGTTATCTTTTATATAAATTCAAGCACATGCACAGAAGCACCTCACCTGAATTTTTCATTTTTTAGATGAGAACAGCCGATGCCTTCTCACGGCATTGTCATTCTTCCTCCTTATGAGCCAATCCAATAAACACAGCACTCAACAGAGTGAATACATAAGCCTGGATAAAAGCTACAAGCACCTCCAATGCGTTCATGAAGAGCATCATGACAGCACTGACAAAATTCAGTCCAACTCCGAACCCGACACCCATCGACCATCCGAGGAATATTACACAAGTGAAGCTCAATATAATTGCGTGTCCTGCCATCATATTGGCAAAGAGACGAACCATAAGTGCAAACGGCTTTGTGAACACTCCGAAGAATTCGATTACCGGCATAAGCGGAACCGGATACGCTTTCAGGAACACAGGAACGTTAGGCCAAAAGATATCCTTCCAGTATTCTTTGTTTCCAAAAAGGTTGATAGCAACCATTGAGCAGAAAGCCAAGAAGAAAGTGATATTTATATTTCCTGTAACATTAGCGCCACCTGGAAATATTGGCAACAATCCCAACAAGTTTGTTGTGAAGATGAAGAAGAAAACAGTCAGCAGATACGGTGCATAAGGTTTGAAATGCTTCTCTCCGATAGAAGCCTTTACCACATCATCGTATATCATCATGACAAACATCTCCATCAATCCCACAAAACCACCAGGAGCAGCACTTTTCTCATCACGTTTTTTATACCAATGGGCACACAACAGGAATACGGCAATCAAAACAATCACCACGATCCAAATTTGTGCAACGGTTTTCGTGAAGCTTATGTCAAGTGGGCGAACCGTTGTTCCGTCAGGCATTTTCTCATAAATCTTGCCATGATGCTTAGCATCAAAGAAGAAAGGAGCAGGAAGTCTTTCCGCCGTACCGACATACCATTCTCCGGTATCCGAACTTCTCACAATTACCGGCAGCGGTATACTCAAGCTTTTGTCTCCGAAAGTGGCGATATGCCATTCGTATGAATCCGACAAGTGCTCAAGAACAATCTCCGGTATATTGATTTTCCCTTTATCCTTAGTCTCGCCAGCCACAGCCGCAAGCGGCACGACAGCAAGAATCATGAGAATTAATAATGACCTTAATTGTTTCATAATAACGTTTTATTTTCTTTGCGTAAGACAAGCTTCGTTTCAGTACGACATTCAATTACTCTTGCCATCCTGCTTGGAGTCGGCATTGTCTTTACCACACTTTGTGTGAGAATTTGAAACATGCGAGAAGTACACCGAATGGTGTATAAGCAGCACAAAATAGAAAACCATAAAAATGATGCAGTATTCCATCATTGCATCGCGCCCCACCACAATGTAGCAGATGAACAAAATGAAAAGAGCGAGCAGCATACGAAATCCGGAAACAGCCGTATAGAAAGTAGGCAGACTGTCAGGACTGTTTTTTGCCACACGTCTCCAAATCAGTCCATCCGCCAGCGTAACAGCAAAAGAAAAGCCGATACTGACAAATACTGGAGTCTGCACTCCCTCTATGCCCCTAACATTAACCACTACTGCAGCAATTGCAGTAACGACAAGAATCAAGGCACTTGCCTGAATCAGGTATCCTCTGCACAACTTATCTACTTCCTTTATTATCATCATATTACGGATGCTATATTAAAGTTCTACACAAACATTAACAATATTCTTTTGTACCTCTACAAAGCCCATTGATATGTTCAACTCGTGCATTCCCTCAGAGTCGTAAAATATCACCCGTCCTTTCTCCAAAGTAGAAATAATCGGTGCATGGTTTACAAGAATTTCAAATTCGCCATTAGTGCCAGGCACTACGACGCGTTCCACTTCCCCATCATACTCGATTTTCTCAGGAGAGACGATTTTTAGTTCCAAACTCATATCTCAACGATTTTAGCCATTAGCCTTAGCAGCCTCAAGCAGTTTCTTACCTTTCTCGATAGCATCCTCAATAGTACCCACATTAAGGAAAGCCTGCTCAGGAAGGTCATCCACCTTTCCATCGAGAATCATGTTGAATCCTTTTATAGTTTCTTCGATAGGCACCATAACACCAGGTATACCAGTAAACTGTTCTGCCACGGTAAAAGGCTGCGAGAGGAAGCGCTGCACTCTACGTGCACGGTTCACAGTCTGCTTGTCCTCGTCAGAAAGTTCATCCATACCAAGTATGGCAATAATATCTTGAAGTTCCTTATATCTCTGAAGAATCTCCTTAACACGCTGTGCACACTCATAATGCTCCTTGCCCACGATCAGCGGATCAAGAATACGGCTTGTTGAGCCTAATGGATCTACAGCCGGATAGATTCCAAGCTCTGCAATTTTACGGCTAAGCTCTGTTGTAGCATCCAGGTGAGTAAAGGTTGTTGCCGGTGCCGGGTCTGTCAAGTCATCGGCAGGCACATATACAGCCTGTACAGATGTGATTGAACCTTTCTTTGTTGAAGTAATTCTCTCTTGCATTGCACCCATCTCACTTGCCAAAGTAGGTTGATAACCCACCGCAGAAGGCATACGTCCGAGAAGGGCCGAAACCTCTGAACCAGCCTGAGTAAAACGGAAAATATTGTCGATGAAGAACATGATATCGGCTGCCTCACCGTCTTTGCCTCCGTGGTCACGAAATTCCTCTGCAACGGTAAGTCCAGAAAGAGCAACCGAAGCACGTGCGCCAGGTGGCTCATTCATCTGTCCATACACAAGCGTTGCCTGACTTTTTTTCAGTTCCTCTTTGTCGATAAGGCTGAGGTCCCATTTACCTTCCTCCATAGCCTTTTTGAATTTCTCCCCGTATCGTATTACACCAGATTCGAGCATGTCTCGGATAAGGTCATTACCTTCACGTGTACGCTCTCCCACTCCAGCGAACACTGAATATCCGTTGTGTCCCTTTGCGATGTTGTTGATAAGCTCCATGATGAGCACAGTCTTTCCCACTCCAGCACCACCGAACAAACCGATTTTTCCACCTTTCATATAAGGTTCGAGCAAATCGATAACCTTGATTCCGGTTGCGAGCATCTCTTTGTGTGTAGACAATTCATCAAACTTAGGAGCCTCTCTATGAATAGGATATGCTCCCTTCATATCAAGAGTTTCCATACCATCAATAGGCTGTCCGATGACATTCATCATACGTCCTTTGATTTGTTCACCCGCCGGCATTAGGATAGGTGCGCCAGTAGACACAACCTCAAGTCCACGCTGCAAGCCATCAGTATTGTCCATAGCCACGGTGCGCACAGTATCCTCTCCGATATGCTGTTGAACCTCAATAATGAGTTCACGACCATCGGGGCGCTTCACTTTCAACGCATCGTGAATCTTTGGCAATACTTTCTCTGGATTCTCGCCCTTTGTATCGAAATAGACATCGATCACAGGTCCTACAATCTGAGAAATACGACCAATAATTTGTGACATATTCTTTTATGTTTTTAAATATTAAATCTATTCACTCCACTGAAGAGCACGGAAGGTAATCGTTAAATCATCTTTCATGTTTATCAGATTTAGCATATAGTAGTTTTTTGTCTTTACATTCCGACATTCGCTTGCGATAAACCAAGACTTAGATCAGCTTCAAATTTATCCAGTCCGAATATCATTTGCAAAAATAACAAATAATTTTAATCCTCCAATATTTTACTGCACTTTTTATGACTTCATTATTCCAATTTAAACCATTTTCAAGGATTATTAGTCTAATTGTAATGGTTTTGAAGTCTTATGCAGAGAAATATTGGAGGATTCTCCCTATATTGTTTTTCTGTAGCCCTGCAACAGAGTGAGTGCGACAGAAAACGTATCAGCCAAATATTTTTATATGCTCAATTCGTCAAGTACAGTGATAAGTTTCTTGTCGAACGGTTTGTCGGAACGTATTGCATCCGTAAAAGGAACATACACGATTTCGTTATTGCGTACGCCAACCATCAAGTTGCGTTGTCCCTGCATGATAGCCTCTACGGCACCAACACCTGTTCGGCTTGCAAGAATACGGTCGTGAGCAGAAGGACTTCCGCCACGCTGCAAGTGTCCGAGGATAGAAACTCTCACATTATAGTCTGGAAACTCCTTATGAACGCGGTCTGCATAATATAGAGCACCACACTTAGGACTTTCGCTGACAATTACTATACAGCTTCTCTTACTCTTTCTGATACCTCTTTCCATGAAGCGTGTCAACTGATCAACGTCTGTAGAGTCCTCAGGAATGATGGCAGCCTCTGCACCACTTGCTATGGCACTGTTCTGTGCGAGGAATCCTGCATCTCTTCCCATAACCTCGATAAAGAAGATGCGCTCATGGCTTACCGCCGTATCGCGTATTCTGTCCACACACTCCACAATAGTATTCAGTGTTGTGTCATAACCTATCGTAGAATCGGTTCCATACAAGTCGTTGTCGATTGTTCCCGGAAGTCCGATACAGCAGACATCATACTCCTCGGCAAAGATTTTTGCACCTGTAAGAGAACCGTTACCACCAATAACGACCAAAGCATCGATTTTATTCTTCACCATATTGTCGAAAGCCTTCTTTCTTCCTTCCGGTGTTTCAAACTCTTTGCTTCGAGCCGTACGCAGTATCGTACCACCTCTATTAATTATTCCACTGACATTCTCTGTTGTGAAATCTTTGATTTCATTGTTTATCAGTCCGTCATATCCACGGAAAATACCCTTAACCTTAAAGCCATTACTAATACCTGCACGTGTCACTGCACGTATAGCAGCATTCATACCTGGAGCATCACCTCCAGAAGTGAGCACACCAATAGTTTTAATTTTCATAATTATATACCTATTTTTTAATACCTATTATATAAACATTCTATTATTTTCTATTATAAAATTTATATTGCAGATAGCCCCCACAGCACTCCGAGCCCCAAAGCCCATGCCATAATCGACATCCATCCGACATTTTTGAAGAACCACCACACATGTATACGCTCCATTTTCATAAGAGCGAGTCCGCTTACCGACCCCACGAGCAAGAAGTTTCCTCCCATAGCAGAGCTATAAGCTATCAGTTTCCAATATATTCCGTTTTTCACAAACAAGCTCATATAATCAGAATCGAGCCACATACCAAGACTTGCCTGGTCTACTATTTTATGCAACGATATGAAGCTCATGGATGTTACAAATGTATCAAGCACAGAGCTTGCCGCACCTGCCAGCGCACCCATAACCCATACGTTGTGGACAGTGTTGTCACACCACTGCGACACATCTGGAACCACTCCCGTTTCCGTCACCACGGAAATTGCAAGCATTATTCCGAGCACGAACAATATCATCTGTATCACTCCGTATTGCAGAACTCTAGGCATTCTCCTCTGTATCATCTTGTCAACATCCATCAGCTTGCGGTTGAACGCCTCGTTTACGACCCACAATACAGAAAGTACGCACAATGCTCCCAAAAACGGACTGAGCTTTGTTATATTATGAAATGTCGGTATAAACCAAAGTCCACCAATACCCACAAACAGCATCAACATTCTTTGCCATCTGTTCAGGTTCGTATCATCCCCCCTATATGGCAACACAACATTCTGCACGTCAATCTGCTCCGGCAATTTTCTTCCGAGCCACCAAATAGGCATCACGCACGACATCAGACACGGCACTGCAAGATACGAAGAAAAATCCGTCGCGTCTACAGCCCCATTATTCCAAAGCACCAATCCTGTTGGGTCTCCGATAACCGTCAATGCTCCCCCACAGTTTGCTGCTATCACTATCGCACTGCCATATATCAGTCTCTGTCTTCTGTTCTGCAGCAGTTTGTGCATAACCACGAGCATCATGGTTGTTGTTGTAAGATTATCGAGATTTGCAGATATAGCAAATGTTACAGCAGTCATTACCCAAAGCATCTTTCTACTGTTTCTCGTGCGTAGCAACTCTGCAATAAAATCAAAGCATCCGTTATTGTTTAAAATTTCCACTATTGTCATTGTAGCGAGCAGAAACAAACATATTTCCGCCCCCTTGCCCACATACCCCAAGAAGATATGCTGTGAGATAAACATCTTCACATTAGCTGCCGTTGGCATTGCTCCCTCCAGGAAATCGGCATATTCGCGCGGATGCTGTGCAACGACGAAATCTGAGCCATAGCAAATATACAGCACCCATCCAACGGTTCCTGCAAACATGGCAACAGCAGTTCTGTTCACATTTGTCAGCCACCCCGTTGCAACCAGCACGTAAGCAATCAATAATATGGCAACTATAACAATAGTCATATAGAATTATATTTACAGCGCAAAATTACTAATTTTTATTTAACCATGGAATATTTAGCTATATTTTTTATTCTGCATTAACTGTATTTTAATACAAATCAAGAAAAAGCATTTTAATACGAACCAAGAAGAAAACGTATTGTCATTCCGGTATTGCAAAATCAGAATTTCACACAGAATTAATTCATTTTAAGATATTTTTCAACGCAGAAATGTAAAAATGTGTATAACTATCTTTTATATTCAATAGTTTAAGTATCTTTGCATAAGATAAGCTGCACTCAGCAATTTGAAAGCAAGACTTTCATTGCGCTCGTTTGCATTATCTTTGCATAAGATTTTTGTTATTGATAACAATGATTTTGAACATGAACAAGTATACTTTTATTATTGCCATGTTGGCAATGTCAACTCAACTGAAAGCTCAGGACGTTTGGGAAAGACCTGACGATGAGGACAATACGGAACAGACGGTTTCCAACAACAACGACAGACTCAGTCTCTCGATGGGAAACAGAAATTCAAAATATTTGGCAGGAGCCGTTCCTGAGATCGACGGCAAGGTGGCATGGACATTCAAATACGATGTCCCCGGATCCACTGCGCAGCAGATTTACGATGTTGTACTAACCCGCATGAAAGCCTTCACCAGGCAAGACAACCAGCTTGAGGGCAGCAGTGTAGCTTTGGTCAACAAGAAAGAGCACTCAATCGTTGTAACGGCTGCCGAATGGATGACGTTCAAGGATGCGTTTCTCTCGCTCGACAGGGCAAAATTCTATTACGTCCTTGTTTTCCACATCAGCGACAATCACTTTGAGGTGAGCATAGAGAGAATATACTACCGCTACGATGAGAACGATGGCAAGGGTGAATATAAGCTGACAGCCGAGAAGTGTATCAACGATGCCAATGCCTTGAACCGCAAAAAGACGAAGTTGGTGCCTGGCTGGGCTAAGTTCAGGAGGAAGACCATTGACAGAGTGGATGAGATAAATAAATACATGACGAAAATTGTCAGACAACTAAAGAGTCAAAACGAAAAAAGTAAAGGTCAATAGCAATGACATACAACAATAATATGAATATCACAGACGAGAAGCAGCAAAGCAGCATTGCCCAGAAGCAGTTCGACGGCGAAATGCCATATCAAAAACAGAGGCATCGCAGAAGAAGAGGCGACAGGGGAAAATTCTTTGTGCTAAGAAATATTCTTAACATCATTTTCATTATCGGAGCTATAATTGGAATGGTGGTATACTTCTTCAAGAACGAGGAGGCTGGAATAATCATTGTGCTTGGTGCCATGGCATTCAAGATGTGTGAATGTGTTATAAGATTAGTAAAATGACAAAAACAAGAAATCTTGTCCTGAGTCTTTGTCTGCTCGTATGTTGCCATGCCGGTGCACAGAGCTACAACCAGCTCACCGAAGACGGCACATACACGAGCAGCAACGAGAACAATCCGTTTGGCGGAAAGCGCGATTCCACAAGACACGACAAGGTAATACCAAAGGGACTAAAGGTGTGGACCATTGATGAGCGTTTCGGTGATCGGATAGCAGCCGTTCCCGACTCTTCTACCCACATGTTCCCGAACACAGTGTTCACCTCAGGAATGAGGGGTGAATTCAATACCACCGGAAACTTGGGTGCACCGAGAACCAACAGGATATTCATCGACCGCCCACTTGCCGAGCAGTTCATCTTCACACAGCCATACGATTATTTCGTACAGCCTGTTGGCACGTTTCTCTTCACAAACACTCTATCGCCAATAACAAACCTCACCTACAACGAATGTGGAGACCGTACAAACGGTGAAGACCACTTCAAGGCAATGTTCAGTGCCAATGCTGGCAAAAAGCTCGGTATGGGCTTTAAATTCGACTATATCTACGGCAGAGGATACTACCAAAACCAGAGCACAGCACATTTCAACTATACCATGTATGCATCGTATCTTGGAGAGAGGTACAATGCCCATTTTCTGTTCTCCACAAACCACCAGAAGGTAACTGAGAATGGCGGTATAACCGACGACAGGTATATCACACACCCGGAGATGTTCAACGACGACTTCAACGAGGACGAAATTCCTACAGTGCTACAGAAGAACTGGAACAGAAACGACAACCAGCACATCTTCTTCAGCCACCGCTATAATGTGGGGTTCAACCGCAAGGTGAAAATGACTGCCGAGGAAATCAAGGCAAAGAAATTTGCCATTGAGTCACAAAAGGAGAATGAAGAGGACAAAAGACGCGAAAAGGCACAAAGAGATGCTGCCAGAAGCGGGAAAGACTTCAACAAGAAGGAGTTTGACAGAAACGGGAAGACTTTTTCCGGCAGACCCGACGGATCGGCGATTGCTGGCGACGAACCTACGGCAAAGGAGTCTGGCAATGACAAGGGTCGCATCCCGGTAAACGGTAAAATTGCTGCCGATAGTTTGATAGTTGCAGCAAAGAAGCAACAGACCGACACGATGTGGATGAAAAACGAATATGTGCCGGTTACGAGCTTTATCCACACACTTAAGTTCGACAACTACAAGCGAATATACGAAGCATACGAAACGCCAAACGATTTCTATGCCAACACTTACGATATGAGCGAAAGATTTGAGGGTGATTCCATCTTCGACCAAACAAAGCACTATGCTCTAAAAAACACTCTCGCAATAGCTATGCTCGAGGGATTCAACAAATGGGCAAAGGCAGGACTGAAGGTATTCGCCACATCAGAACTGCGCCATTTCTCTATGCCTGCCCCTACGATGGGAAACATCACCTATAATGAGCACAATCTGAGCATCGGTGGACAGTTGGAGAAGAGCGAAGGCAAGACTCTCCACTATAATGCCATTGCCGAAACATGGCTCACTGGCGAGGATGCCGGGCAGATAAAGATTGACGGCAGTGTCGACTTGAATTTCAATCTCTTTGGTGATACTGTAAGACTTGCAGCCAAAGCGTACTTCTATCGCCTCAACCCAACTTTCTTCTACCGTCACTATCATTCCAAGCATTTGTGGTGGGACAACAACGACTTGAGCAAGGAAATTCGCTCCAGAGTAGAGGGAATATTCTCATACAGGAAAACAAGCACCACACTTAGGGTGGCGTTTGACGAGATTAAGAATTACACGTATTTCGCACAGAAATATTCCATAACAAGCGACTACGGCAGAACAGGCAATACGGTGAGCGTGAAGCAACACTCGGCTGGCATAACGCTGCTCACAATGCAACTGGACCAGAATTTCAAACTCGGTCCGCTGCGTTGGGAGAACAGCATAACATATCAGAAATCGAGCAACGACGACATTCTTGCCGTCCCTGCGCTGAATATATACAGCAACCTTTATGTAAAGTTCAAGCTCGCCAAAGTGCTCAGCGTGGACTTCGGAGGCGACGTGAGATACTTCACCAAATATAAAGCTCCTGATTACTGTCCGACTCTCGGTCAATACACTGTGCAGGACAACGGGGATGCAAACGTGAAGACGGGCAACTACCCTATCATAAACATATACGCCAACATGCACCTAAAGCAAACACGCTTCTTCATAATGATGAGCCACGTGAATGCCAGCAACGGCGAATATTTCCTCACTCCACACTATCCGATAAACTCAAGGGTATTGAGATTCGGACTGTCGTGGAACTTCTTCAACTAAAAAAAGTACTTAAATATATAAAGATGCCACAAATATCAGTACGCGGACTTGAAATGCCAGAGTCTCCAATCAGGAAACTGGCTCCTCTGGCAGCCGCAGCAAAAAAGAGAGGAACAAAAGTATACCACCTGAACATCGGACAGCCAGACCTGCCCACACCTCAGGTGGCTCTCGACGCAATAAAAAACATCGACCGCTCCATTCTTGAGTATTCACCATCGCAAGGCTATCTGAGCTACAGAGAGAAACTCGTGGGTTACTACAAGAAATACAACATCAACGTAACGCCCGACGACATTATAATAACATGTGGCGGAAGCGAAGCCGTGCTCTTCGCCTTCATGTCGTGTCTCAATCCCGGCGACGAGATAATCGTACCGGAGCCTGCCTATGCCAACTACATGGCATTTGCCATATCAGCAGGGGCAAAGATACGCACAATTGCCACTACAATCGACGAGGGATTCTCGCTACCGAAGGTGGAAAAATTTGAGGAACTGATAAACGACCGCACAAGGGCGATTCTTATCTGCAACCCAAACAACCCTACTGGCTACCTCTACACACGGCGAGAGATGAACCAAATTCGCGATATGGTGAAGAAGCACGACCTATACCTCTTCTCCGACGAGGTTTACCGCGAATATATCTACACAGGCTCTCCATACATCAGCGCATGCCATCTCGAGGGCATAGAACAGAACGTGGTGCTCATCGACTCCGTGAGCAAGCGGTACAGCGAATGTGGAATACGCATCGGAGCTTTGATTACAAAGAACAAGGAGGTGCGACAGGCTGTGATGAAATTCTGCCAGGCACGACTCTCGCCACCTCTCATCGGACAGATTGCCGCTGAGGCATCGCTCGACGCTCCTGAGGAATACTATCGCGACGTGTACGATGAATACGTGGAGCGCAGAAAATGCCTCATTGACGGACTGAACCGCATTCCGGGCGTATACTCCCCTATCCCGATGGGAGCCTTCTATACTGTTGCAAAACTGCCCGTAGACGACAGCGAAAAATTCTGTCGTTGGTGTCTCGAAGAGTTCAGCTACGAGGGCGAAACAGTGATGATGGCACCTGCAAGCGGATTCTACACCACTCCGGGAGCCGGACAGAACCAAGTGAGAATAGCATACGTATTGAAGAAAGAGGACCTTACAAGGGCGTTGTTCATCTTGCGCAAGGCTCTTGAAGAGTATCCGGGAAGGGTTGAGGAAGAATAATGAACTTACCACTTTACATTGCAAGGAGGATTTACTCCTACAACAGCGACAAGAAGAAGGTGAGCAAACCTGCATTGTATATTGCCACCGCCGGTGTGGCAATCGGTCTTGCTGTGATGATTGTAAGCATCTGCGTGATTTTCGGATTCAAACACACCATCCGCAACAAGGTGGTGGGTCTGGGCAGCCATCTCACCGTGGCAAGCTACAGATCCTTCCATGGCAGCGATCTGTATCCTATCTACGTGAACGACAGCATGATGACTGTGCTGAAAAAGATTCCTGGCGAGAAGCACCTGCAGCGGTATGCCATGACACAGGGCATACTGAAGACCGACAGCGATTTCATGGGCGTGGTGTTCAAGGGTGTGGCTGCCGATTTCGACACCACCTTCATCAGCTCATGCCTTGTTGATGGCACAATGCCCAAATTTAGCGACTCTGCAAGCGGCAACAAGATTCTTGTTTCGAAAATCATTGCCGACAAGCTGAAGCTAAAGGCTGGCGACAAGATATTCTCGTATTTCATAAACAACGGCGATGTGAGGGCACGACGTTTCACCGTGAGTGGAGTGTTCCAGACCAACATGACGAAGTTTGACGAGTCGCTCTGCTTCTGCGACCTCTACACGGCTGCAAAGCTGAACGGATGGCAACAGGGACAGATTTCGGGAATAGAGATTACGGTTGCAGACTATAACCAGATTCCAACTGCTGCCGACTATCTCGTGAGCCACGTGAACCGTGTGGAAGACAAATATGGTGAGACGTTCTCCTCTGAAACGATACAAGACATGTACCCTCAGGTGTTCTCATGGCTCAATCTGCTCGATCTCAATGTATGGATAATTATTGCTCTGATGACTTGTGTGGCAGGAATAACGATAATCTCCGGACTGCTCATCATCATTCTTGAGCGTACCAACATGATAGGCTTGCTTAAGGCTTTGGGATGCCGCAACAAAACGGTGCGTCACACCTTCGTATGGTTTGCAGCGTTTATCATCGGCAAGGGAATACTGATTGGCGATGCCATCGGAATAGGCATTATTCTGCTGCAGCAGTTCACTCGCATCGTGAAGCTTGATGCATCGGTATACTATGTTGACTATGTTCCTGTGGAATTCAACATCCCGGCAATACTTCTCGTCAATGTGTCAACGCTGCTGATATGCCTGTTGGTGTTCATCGGTCCGAGTTTCCTCGTATCGCACATCACCCCGGCAAAATCAATGAAATACGAATAGCTATTGCTAAAAATGTAAGAGCTGCGAAAAACGAATAATTCTTGTCGCACGCAAAACAAACAAAGAAAAAAGAGAAATGAGGTTTGACTACACAACAAGCAGTCGCCTCATTTCTCTTTTTGCGATTTATAACGCATAAAATATTTTTCCTAAAGCTGTTCGCTCATCTGCACCACATCGTCGGCATGCTCCAACAGCTGCTGCACCCCTTCGGCAAAAGTCTTTTTCATATCGCTCTTAGCATACGCTGCGCTCTGCGAGCTGACGGTACTGTATTTCGGTACCGAAGTGATTTTCGTTCCCTTGTAGCTCTCTCTGAAATACTCCAGCACAGCCTTCACGTTGTCACCCTTAGCCCATTTGCAGAAGGCATACACATAGAGCGTACCAACGCCTTTCTGCTTTGCGCTCTTTTCTGGCAACAGTGTGTCGAAATTCCTCACCACTATTCTCACCTTCGTTATCGTGTCGATATTGTCTTTCCACAGCGTATATTCAACATCGCTGATATTGCTGCCCGTCTTTGCGTTGTTTATCTCAATCAGGCAGAAGTCGTCCATATCCACAACGCTGTGCTTGTGATATTCGTTCTGTGCAAAAGCCTGCTTGTCGGCATAGTTCTTCGAAGCCTTGTATGTAGGGTTCGTCTCCATCAGAGCCTCAACGGTGTTCCGTGTCATTCGGCTTGCCATATTGCCACACCGCTTGTCGTAGTCCTCAAAATATCTGTCGAGTATATACTCGCATGCCAGCGGATTGTTTCTCAGCTGTTCCTCCTTTGCTATCAGCAGTTCACACTCGTCAATGCATTCTTTCATCATGCCGAAAAATTCCTTCAGCTCGTTATACAGAGCCGATACCTGTGACGGACAGGATTCTATGCCGAACATGTCGGGTTGATATGTGGTTTGCGCCAGAGTTGATACAACCAGACTGTCTTTCGGCTCTATGCCGTATTTTCTGCATTCTTCTTTGTTCGGATGGTTTGGCGGACAGAATCTCGTCATCAGTTGTTTCAGCGTGGCTATATGGCTCCGCAGGTGTTTCAGTTCCTCCTGTATAAGTTTGAAGTATCCGTTAAATTCAGTTGCGAACCTGCTTATATAGTCAGCCTTGAATCGGTCGAAGAACACCCGTTCTCTTTTCATCTTTGCCACAGAGTCTATCACGTATATAGTGAGTCTCTCCAGGTCGTCCACGTCATACCCCTTCATAAGTACAGCGCTTACCACCCTGTTTAGTCCTTCTTTTGAAAAATTTTCCGCTATTCCCCTTATCGAGTCGAGAGTGTGTTGTGTCGGTTCGATAATTGGTTTATAGAACATTGGTCTTGACAATGTATGTTCCTCCTTTCATAATTTTTTTGTTGTTTTTGCGGCTTGCAATGCTGCAAGCCGCCGTTAATTAAAACATTTAAAATATCGTAGCGTATGCGCCAAATGTATGCTCTCATATCATACAGTTTGCAAAAGTATATATTTTTTTTGACAATTCCGCATACCTGTAAGCTTTTTTCATTCTTTCATCTAAATATTTGTTCCGCAAGATAGAACAAAATACAGGAAAATCAATGAAGAAACGCTACTACCCACTTTAATTTGCAAAAAATTGCCACGCCAAATACCTAACGAACAAAAAAAAATGTATCTTTGCAGACAGACCACTCATGTGGCAGACAGTCTGTCAGTCTGCCACATGAGGAAAAGAAAAGAAAGAAAAACAACAGTATTGCTAAATTTGATAACTATGAAATATAAAGGACATATCGTGGACGTTGCCACACACCGCGTGTATGACGGCGAACTGACAGTTGACGAGGGAGTGATAAGCAACATAGCTCCATGTGACAACGTGGAACCCGACGCACCGTATTTCATGCCGGGATTCATCGACAGCCACGTGCATATAGAGAGCAGTATGATGGTGCCGGCAGAATTTGCCAGAGTGGCAGTGGAACAAGGCACAATCGGAGTGGTTGCCGACCCACACGAAATTGGAAACGTGCTCGGCAAAGAGGGCATCGAGTTCATGATAAACAGCGGAAAACACATTCGCTTCAACTTCTGCTTCGGTGCTCCGTCGTGTGTACCGTCGTGTGGCACCGACATAGAGACGAGTGGAGCAACACTCGACAGCCACGATATAGAGGAGCTGATGGCACGCCCAGATATAGGATATTTGGGCGAGATGATGAACTTTCCAGGGGTACTCGCCGGCGACAATGAGGTTATGGCAAAAATCAATGCGGCTAAACTAAATGGTAAACCCATTGACGGGCATGCTCCGGGACTGCTGGGAGAAGAGCGCAAACGATATGCTGCAGCGGGAATATCCACCGACCACGAGTGTGCCACCATCAACGAGGCAAGGGCATGCATAGAAGCAGGCATGATGGTGCAGATACGCGAAGGCTCGGCAGCAAAAAACTATGAAGCACTGATACCGCTACTCAGGGAGCATCCCGACATGGTGATGTTCTGCACCGACGACTGTCATCCCGATGACTTGATTCGCGGACACATAAACCGCATAGTGGCGCGTGCGCTTGCCGACGGGTATGACCTGTGGGACATTCTACAGGCGGTGTGCGTAACGCCGCAAAAACACTACAATCTGAATTGGGGACTGCTACACACGGGGGATGCGGCAAACTTTATCGCTGTGAATAATCTCACGCCAAACTTCCGAGTGCTGCTCACCGTGGTCAATGGCAAAGAGGTGTATAACTGCAATTCGTTCCTGAGCACGATAAAATCACAGGCAAAGTCGATAAACAACCAAATGGCGATACTCGACAACTATCCAAACCGCTTCCTTGCAGAGCCTGTCACGGCTGACGACATCGCACTACAGATAAGCAGCGGCGACAGGGTGCGCATAATACATGCCTTCGACGGAAGCCTACTCACAAAGAGCGAGGAGGTGACAGTTACCGGAAATCCGCTTATCGACAGCCGATACGCATGGGGCGAAGTGCAGAAGATTGTGGTGTACAACAGATACCGGAAAGGGGCAAAGCCCGTGACGGGACTCATACGCGGCTTCTGTCTGAAAAACGGTGCCATGGCGGCATCTATCGCACACGACTGCCACAACATAGTGGCTATAGGATCTAACGACGAGTATATAGTGAAGGCTATAAACCGCGTGGTGGAGATGAAGGGCGGACTCGTTGCAATTGCCGGAAACGAAATGACCGACTTGGCTCTGCCTATCGCCGGACTGATATCGCCACTGAGCGGACACGAGATTGCCTACCGAAGCTCTCGTCTGCGCGACACTATACTGAACGCTGGATGCCTGTTCCACGCACCGTTCATAACAATGGCGTTCATGTGTCTGCCTGTGATTCCGGAGATAAAGCTCACCGACCGCGGACTCTTCGACTTCAACCGCTGGGGATTCGTGAAGACGGCAGAAAACTGTGCAGACAAATAGTTCTTATACGCATAAATTCGAAATTCTCATTATTTATTCTTAGAAGCACTCCATCCGGATACAAGATTTCATACATGTTACTGCAACTGCAACAATATCGGGAACAGCAGTTGCAGTATGAGGCGTCAATCCGCTTCTGGTATATCCAAATATTGTTACACACAGAAAAACCGTACTCACCGTATCGCAACCACGCTGCAGCGATACGGTGAATACGGTTTTATGCCCCTTTCCGTATCGGGCAATAAGACAGAACTGAACGACAATACAAAAACAGCAACACAACACCTCTGACAATACGAAAAACACCCTCTGCAGCAATCCTACTGATTATTTCCAGGCATGAGTCACGCTTGATAACTTTGCAAACGGAAATCAACAAGACCTGAAAATATGAACGACAAAAAAAACAGAAAAAACGGCAACGTGCCGCAGTTCTCACTCTTCGCTCCGGGGATAAACAAACCCTGCGGACAGAAGCCTTACTTGACGGAGGCAACGATGGGCGACGTGTACAGATGGATGAACTCTATGAACATGGTGAAGCTGACGCAGCAGCTGAGAGCTATCACCGACGAAAAGGAACAAAAGAGGTTCAAGGCGGAAAAACTGCCATTTGCCACATTCAGCGGAACCTTCAGCTACCGAAACCAGAAGGGACTGCTGAAACACAGTTCGCTGCAATGCTTCGACTTTGACCACCTGGGCAGCAAGGGCGAAATAAACAGAGTGAGACAGCTGCTCGCCAACGACCCATACTTCTCTACGGAACTGATGTTCACCAGTCCGAGGGGCGACGGACTGAAATGGGTGACGAGGATTGACCTGGAACGGGCAACACACGAAAAATGGTATGCAGCCATAAGGAGATACCTCCAGTGCCAATACTCGCTCAATGCCGACCCAATGCCTGGAAACGTTGCATCGGCATGCTTCCTGTGCTTTGATGCGCAGATGACCATAAACACGGATGTGGCACCTTTCTAAACAATATAGACTCACAATCATAAAATAAAATAAGGAAACAATGGAAAAAAATTTAAACGATTTCAATTTAAACGCTTTCTCAAGCGACAACACCATAAACAACTGCAAGCCAACGAACCATAACGAATCGCAAGATAAAGCTACAAACAGAACACTGCATCATTCAGAAAGCAACAGCAAGGTGGACGACGACGAGGTGAGAGAGCTCGTGGCAGCGGTAACAGCCGAGGGGCGCGACATAACAAACGGATATGAAAACTGGCTCAGATTAGGGTTCGCACTGGCAAGCCACTTTGGTGAGGGTGGCAGACAGCTCTTCCATGAGCTGAGCCGGATGAACAGCCAATACAACAAAAAGGAGTGCGACCGGAAATTCACATCGTGCCTGAAAAGCGAAGGCAACGGGATTACCATCAAAACCTTCTTCCAACTGGTGAAAGATGCTGGCATCAACATAGGAGAAATAAAAAAAAGAAAAATAAAATCTTTACAAAATAGCGCCACTTGCGCCACTTGCGCCATTGCGCCAAATACAGAAAATACAGTAAAAACCCCCAT
>CAKQCV010000053.1 GCA_934217675.1 uncultured Prevotella sp.
CACTATGACATTATGCCTATTATTGACCGTGTAGGTGGTGGTGACAGCTTTGCTGGTGGTCTTATTCACGGTTTGCTCACATGGCCTGAGGATCAGGGCAAGGCTCTTGAATTTGCTGTTGCTGCTTCTGCATTGAAGCATACTATTCCTGGTGACTTCAACCTTATGAGCAAAGAGGAAGTTGAGAATTTGGCTGGTGGAGATGCTTCTGGCCGTGTACAGCGTTAATATAAATAAAGTCTGACATGACTCTTTAACAATAAGTCTTATGTCAGACTTTTATAATAATTTTTATTAAATAATATAATGGCAAAGTTTGATAAATTGGCTGTTCTGAACAAGATCGGTCAGACAGGAATGGTTCCTGTTTTTTATAACAAGGATGCTGAAGTTGCAAAACAGGTTGTAAAGGCTTGTTATGAGGGTGGCGTCCGTGCTTTTGAGTTTACAAATAGAGGCGATTTTGCTCACGAGGTTTTCGAAGAAGTAGTAAAATTTGCAGCTGTAGAATGTCCAGAGATGGCTCTTGGCGTAGGTTCTGTTGTTGATCCTGCTACTGCTGCTCTTTATATCCAGCTTGGCGCATGTTTTGTTGTTGGTCCATTGTTCAACCCTGAGGTTGCAAAGATTTGTAACCGCCGTTTGGTACCATACACTCCAGGATGCGGTAGTGTGTCTGAAGTTGGTGCTGCTCAGGAGGTAGGTTGCGACTTGTGCAAAATTTTCCCAGGTGATGTTCTTGGTCCGAAGTTGGTTAAAGGTCTAACAGCTCCAATGCCATGGTCAAAGCTTATGGTAACAGGTGGTGTTTCTCCAGACGAGGAAAATCTAACATCATGGATTAAGGCTGGCGTATATTGTGTAGGTATGGGTTCAAAACTCTTCCCTAAAGATGTTGTCGCTGCAAAGGATTGGAAGGCTATTTCCGACAAGTGTGCTGAAGCTTTAGGTTATATTGCTAAGGCTCGTGCTTAATAATAAATACATAAAAGGCTTCATCGGTGTTATATGCTTATGGAGCCTTTTTCTTTGTTTAGCTTGTTCTGGGTATAATAAAGATGCTGTTGACGGGTTAAACGATATCTCTTATTCATATCATTACAAGAGTCTAGACAGCGCTTACGTTTATGCTCAACGGGCAAAAATGTTGTCGGGAAATTATTCTTCAGGAATAGCAGAATCTCTAAATAATTTAGCTTTTGTAAATATTGCCAAGATGGATTATTCTTTGGCAAAAGCACAACTTGATAGTGTCTTTTCTGTCAGCAACAATCAAATAGAATTGCTTATTGCTGACATACAGCTTATGCGATTGTGCCAGCGACAAGCTCATAATAAAGAATTTTATGATTATCGTGAACATGCTCTGAATAGATTGCGCAGAATACATAGTTCACATGAGACTATTAGTGGCAGGTTGAGGAAACGTTTAGCTTATGCCGAGTCGGAATATTCTTTTGTATGTTCTACATATTATTATTATGTAGGTTTATATGAGCAATCAAGAAAATCTCTTGCAGAAATTAGGAAAATAGAAGTTTTGCAAGGTGATACTGCACAATATCTTAATTGGCTGTATATGTATGGTAGTGGTAGCATGATAGTACATGGTACAAAGGGTGAAATATTACAGCAAGAATATGAGAAACTACTTGAATGTTACCTTATATCAAAAAAAAATGGATACGTGTATTGGGAGGCAAACTCACTACAGTCACTTAGTGAACATATCATGGATAAAGAAAATCTTGATAATATAGCCGCAAATAATCCAATATCAATTAGATACTTCAATACATATAACATGTCAGACTCTTTATTTGCAGGATATCTTGCTCAGCAATCAGCTGATATGTTTCACAAATATGGAGATGTATATCAGGTAGCTGGAAGCTTGAGAACCCTTGCTCAGTGTTTTTGGAATATTGGTGACAATAGAAGTGCTTTGATTTGCCTAAAAAAGGCACTTGATACTTCTGAGATAAATCAAGCACCCGACCTTATAGCAAGTATACATGAACTGTTTAGTCTTGTATATTCATCTATGAACGATAAATATGATAGTGATATTAATCGTAATATATATCTTGATTTACAAGAAAAAACTCGCCAAGATATGGAACTTGATGCACGTGCTGCAAAATTACAGTACACATTAAGTATCATGAATATTATGATTATTGTTATTGTTTTCTTAATTGTGGTTTTCATTTTGCTTTCTATATATGTGCTAAAGTATAGGTCTAAGTTTAATATAGACAATACTCAAATTATAGAAACTTATCATAAGTGGAAAGAAGGCATATCAGTGAAAAACAATATGTTAGACGAATTAAATGAAGAATTAGAAGAAGCTATTGTCTTAGAAAAACTTAACATAGAAAAAACAAAACGTAGAAATGTGGAAGATTGTGCTAAAGTCTCACTCGTAGACAGTATTTTGCCTCTTATAGACAGAATGAAAAGTGAGGTTGAGAAGTTATTGCATCGAAAAGAAACTGATAATATGCGTTCTTTTAGATATGGCTACATTGCAGAACTTTCACAAACTATTGGAGAATATAATAGTGTTCTTACACAATGGATACAGTTACGAGAAGGGGAAATTGGAATACATGTTGAAAGTTTTCCGCTTAATGATCTTTTTGATATCGTAAAAAGGAGTAAGACTATATTCGATATAAATGGTATTGAACTTTGTGTGGAAAAGACTAATCTTACCGTTAAGGCTGATAAAATACTAACTCTTTTTATGCTTAATACTATTGCAGACAATGCCAGAAAATATACTCGGAAAGGTGGCAAGGTAAAAATATGGGCAGAAGAGAAGATATGCGATAAGTGTATTGAAATTTCTGTTAGTGATACTGGAGAAGGAATGACAAGCGATGAACTTGCAGATGTATTTAAGAGAAAAATAGCGAACGGACATGGATTTGGATTGATAAACTGTTCTGGTATCTTGAAAAAATACAAAAAGATTAGCAGTATATTTAAATGTTGTGATATATCTGCAGAGAGCGTAAAAGGAAAGGGTAGCAGATTCTTTTTCCGTTTACCGATAGGGATGACAAAGTTAATTTTTGTCTGTGTTATTTTATACTTTTCTTCTTTTGGAAATACTTATGCAAGAAACAATAAAGATACTGAATCATATTTGGTGTTATCACGTAGTTATACCGACTCACTGTATCATTCAAATATAGAAGGTAATTATGAAAAGGCTCTTTTATATGCGGATTCTGCAATTACATATCTAAATATTTATTATAAGAATTGTTATTCCGATAAAAGATACTTGATGAAGATTTATGATGAAAGCGCTGATGAACCTGCTGAAATTAAATGGTTTAAAAGTGGCGTAAATATTGATTACTCAGTTATACTGACAGTTAGAAATGAATGTGCTGTTGCTTCGCTTGCCTTGCACAAATGGAAAATGTATGGCTATAATAATGATATTTATACCATATTGTTCAAAGAAGTTTCAGCAGATAATTCTTTGGCAGAATATTGTAGAGTTATGCAACGCTCTGAAATAAATAAAAATATTGCGATTATTATATTGATAATTATGTTTATAGGATTTGTTGTTGTTGCGTATGTCATATATTATCGTCATGTCGTACGGCTGAATTCATTGAAAGAGCTTCAGCAGAAATTATTGGATTGCATATCCTCAAATGATTCTATCTCCGTGAAGAAAAAAAGAATTGAAGATATCTCAAACTACAAATTCGCAAATGAATATAAGGATATCATTGATATGCTCATTGATAGTTTTTCTGATTTTCAAAACCGATTAGATGAACAAAGAAAGAAGAAAAACACATTAAACGATGATTTAAGACAATTAAAATATGAGAATGAAAGATTGTATGTATGCAATAATATCTTGGAAAATTGTTTGAGCACAATAAAGCACGAAACTATGTATTATCCGGCACGAATTTATCATTATGTTAATGACTTAAATGATGTGGAAATTGATATGAAAACAGTCGGAAACATGGTAAGTTATTATAAAGAATTGTATACAATGCTTTGTGAACAGATACATAGGCAGATGAACGCTATAAAACGTGTATATACAGCAGTTGATTTGTCGTGCTATCTGTCTTCAAAATCAATTGTCGTTGTTTATGGAGACAAGACTATCTTTTCATATATGTTTGATTTATTAAGAAAACAAAATAATGGAAGAAAACCTGAATATGAAATACAATATTCTTCAAATATGTATGTTCATATAATAGTAAAAATGTATGAAATCATTATTACTGACGAAGAGTGTCGGTCCATATTCACTCCTAATGCCAGTCATATCCCTTTTTTGATTTGTCGGCAAATAATAAGAGATATAGGCTATAATGCCAATCGTTGTGGCTGTGGCATAACAGCAATGGTTTCAGAAGAAGGGAAACTGGAAATGTGTATAATCCTTCCAACAGTAAAAAATCACACACTATCAATATAAACAGAAATGAAAGAGTTTAATGTCATAATAGTAGAGGATGTACCTCTTGAATTAAAGGGAACAGAAGGTATATTCAAGTCGGATATTCCTGAAGCAAATATCGTAGGAACCGCAGGAAATGAATCTGAATATTGGAAACTTATGAAAAGTTGTCGTCCTGACTTGGTTTTGTTGGATCTTGGTTTGGGCGGATCTACAACAGTTGGTGTTGAGTTGTGCCGTGAAACTCGTGAAAAATATCCTGATGTTAAGGTCTTGATATTTACAGGAGAAATTCTCAACGAAAAACTTTGGGTTGATGTACTTGATGCTGGCTGTAATGGCATTATCCTCAAAACAGGAGAGATGTTGACTAAGGCTGATGTCGTAAGTGTTATGTCTGGAAAGAAAAATGTATTCAATCAGCCAATACTTGAAAAAATCCTTGATAGATTTAAACATGATATAAGATCACAAATCATGCGTCAAGAAGCAATGGTGAATTATGAAATTGATGAATATGACGAACGTTTCCTACGACATTTGGCTTTGGGTTATACAAAAGAGCAAATAACAAATTTGCGAGGTATACCATTTGGTGTTAAAAGTCTTGAGAAGCGGCAGAATGAACTAGTTCAGAAATTATTTCCTGGTGGAAATAATGGAGTGGGGATAAATGCAACACGACTTGTTGTTAGGGCATTAGAACTCAGAATTCTGGATATTGATAATCTTCATCCAGACGAAGAATAATTGTAATGCAGCAAAATATGAATCGGTATAATAAAATATTAATAAATGCGGTAGAGGTCTTAGCAATTCTTGAATTTGTTCTTATTATATTATCATGGATAATTTGTACTGCATTTCCTGAATCTCCATTTCGTACATTACTTTGTAGCGAAGGTATAAGGTGGTTTTTCGGAAATTTCATTTCTAATTTGCGAACAGATATCCTCGTCTGGATATTGCTTTTATTGATGGCTTGTGGGTGTCTGGAGCGTAGTCGTATATATTTGTGTATAATAGATTTGATGGAACATAGACAGTTGGAATATAGAAAGCGCATAGGGCTTGTAATGGTTTTAATAGAAATGATAGCATTTCTTATTGTTATGCTTCTTCTAACTGTTGTTCCACAAGCTATCCTTCTGAGTGTTTCAGGAGATTTGTTTCCAAGTGCTTTCAGCAAAAGTATAGTTGCATGTCTTTCGTTTTTAATTATTTTATCAACTGCCTCATATGGTCTTATCGTACACTCTATGAAAAACATCAAGGATGTACTGTATTCGTTCGAATATGGAATAAAAAAATATTCGAAAGTGCTGGTGGTATATGTTTTTGTTGTTCAGTTTATATGCTCATTAAAATATGTGCTTATACAAACTTAGATCTTTCAAACGTGCATCAAGTCTGCTGTTATATCATCACTAACAAAAATTCCTTTTCTTGTTAATATAAGTCTTCCACCTTCTTGGTCAAGAGTAAGTAGACCATTTTTAATATGCCTATTAGCTTCTTTTAGCAGATATTTCAAATAATCGTCCCCGAAACAGTTCTTTATGTATTTCAGGTCAATTCCGTCACAAGTTCTAAGTGAGGTCATAACAATATCATCAAAGTGAGAATCTATTGTTAGCTCCTCTATTTCCGCAGGAATTGTACCGTTATTAATACTGTTTATATACTTAATAACGTTACTGACATTCCATTGTCTTTCTTTAAGGTTGAAAGAATGTGCAGATGCACCGATACCTAAGTATGGCACATTTTTCCAATAGTTGCTATTATGACGTGACCTATAGCCAGGTTTGGCAAAATTGCTTATTTCATAGTGTTCATAGCCAGATTTGGAAAGAGTGTCAATCAGATCGTTATACATATATAGATATGTATCTTCAGAACATTCCTTTATATTTCCCTCCTTTAACATCTTATATAAAGGTGTATTTTCTTCATACATCAGACTATACGCAGAAATATGCTCAACATTTAATTGAATGCAACGTGATAAGTCGTTGTGCCATACGTCTAAAGACTCATTTGGAAAACCAAACATTAGATCAATGCTGATATTGGAAATATCGGCATTTCTTATAAAATTCACAGCATGTGAAATCTGTTCAGATGTATGACGTCTATGTATGAACTTTAGTAAATCATTAGAAAAAGACTGTGCCCCCATACTTATTCTATTTATGGGTAAACTTCTAATGTAGCTTGCAAAATCAGCATTAATGTCATCAGGATTACATTCCATTGTTATTTCAGGAGCGTTATCACCGTCAGGATTTTCAATGTGATAGTTTTGGTAAATAGTATTAAAAATCTTGTCTAATTCGTCAAACGATAATTGAGAAGGTGTTCCACCACCTATATATATAGTTGTTACATTATCCTTTATGTACTGTTTTCTCTCATATAGCTCACGACATAGAGCATCAACATACTCTTTGCGAAGATTTTCAGATGTAGTAGAATAAAACCCACAATAAATACATCTTGTTTTACAAAATGGAATATGAATATATAAACCTGACATAAAAAAGTAATATTTTTATGCAAAAATACTAATATGTTTTAAAAAACAAGATAAATTTCATAAAATCTTTTGCAAAACGAAGAAAAAATAATACCTTAGAGCCGTTAAATCTAATATAGTCGCAAAAAGAGATATTTAAAAGATATTTCTCTTGAAACGACATAAACCTAAATCTATAATAACATGAGAGTTTACCAAACAAATGAAATTAAAAACATCGCATTGCTTGGCAGTGCGGGTTCCGGCAAGACAACTCTTGCCGAAGCAATGTTATTTGAAAGTGGTGTTATTAAGCGCCGTGGAACAGTAGAGGCAAAAAACACCGTAAGTGACTATTTTCCAGTTGAACAAGAATATGGCTACTCTGTATTTTCAACTGTTTTTAACGTAGAGTGGAATAATAAAAAACTTAATATAATAGATTGCCCTGGGTCTGACGATTTTGTTGGCGGAGCTATTACAGCGCTCAATGTTACTGATCAAGCATTAGTTTTGATAAATGGTCAATATGGTCCAGAAGTCGGAACTCAGAATTTGTTCAGATATACAGACAAACTTAAAAAGCCTGTTATTTTCTTAGTAAATCAGCTTGATAGCGAGAAATGTGATTTTGATGCCATCATTGCGTCAATGAACGATATATATGGCTCTAAATGTGTACAGATTCAGTATCCTCTTCAAACAGGTCCAGAATTTAATTCTCTCATAGATGTGCTGTTGATGAAGAAATATTCATGGAAGCCTGAAGGTGGAGCTCCAATAATAGAAGCGATTCCAGCAGAAGAGCAAGAAAAAGCAATGGAATTACATAAGGCTCTTGTAGAGGCAGCTGCAGAAAATGATGAGACTCTCATGGAGAAATTCTTCGATGAAGGAACTCTTACCGAAGATGAGATGAGAGAAGGAATCAGAAAAGGTCTTATTACTCGTTCTTTATTCCCAGTGTTCTGTGTATGTGCAGGTAAGAGTATGGGAGTTCGCAGGTTGATGGAATTCTTAGGTAACGTCGTGCCATTCGTTAGCGATATGCCGAAAGTTCATAATACAAGAGGCGAAGAAGTGTCAGCAGATGCAGACAAACCAACATCTTTATATTTCTTTAAGACAGGTGTAGAACCACATATTGGTGAAGTCTCTTATTTTAAAGTTATGAGTGGCAAGGTTAAAGCCGGTGATGATTTGTCTAATGCAGATCGTGGTTCCAAGGAACGAATTGCTAATCTTTATGTTTGTGCAGGAGCTAATCGTCAACCTATAGAGGAACTTGTAGCTGGTGATATTGGATGCACTGTGAAATTGAAAGATGTTAAGACAGGTAATACACTCAACGGAAAAGGTTCAGAGAATAAGTTTGATTTTATAAAATATCCGAATTCCAAATATTCTCGAGCAATAAAAGCAAAGAATGAAGCAGATACAGAAAAGCTGATGGCTGCTTTGACAAAGATGCGCCAAGAAGACCCTACATGGATTGTTGAGCAGAGTAAGGAGTTGCGACAGACAATAGTACATGGACAAGGTGAATTCCATCTTAGAACTTTGAAGTGGAGACTTGAGAATAATGAAAAGTTGCAAGTTGAATTTATTGAGCCAAGGATTCCTTATCGTGAAACTATTACCAAGCTTGCACGTGCAGATTATCGTCACAAGAAGCAATCGGGAGGAGCAGGTCAATTTGGAGAAGTTCATCTCATAATAGAACCTTACGCAGACGGAATGCCAGATCCGACATCTTATAAGATAAATGGTCAAGAGTTCAAAATGAATATCAAGAATAAAGAAGTTATAGACCTTGAATGGGGTGGAAAGCTTGTGTTCATAAACTCTGTAGTAGGTGGAGCCATAGATTCTCGTTTCATGCCTGCAATATTGAAAGGTATTATGGAGAGAATGGAGCAAGGACCACTGACAGGTAGCTATGCACGTGATGTACGTGTTGTTGTGTATGATGGAAAAATGCACCCTGTTGACAGCAATGAACTTTCATTTATGCTTGCTGCTCGTGCTGCGTTCTCTGAAGCATTTAAAAATGCAGGTCCAAAGATTCTTGAGCCTATATACGACCTTGAAGTTTATGTTCCATCAGATTTCATGGGAGATGTTATGAGTGATTTACAAGGACGTAGAGCATTAATTATGGGTATGGATTCAGAGGCTGGCTATCAAAAGTTACAGGCAAAGATTCCATTAAAAGAACTTGCTAATTATAGTATATCACTCAGTTCTATTACTGGTGGGCGTGCTTCTTTCACAACAAAGTTTGCAAGTTATGAGCTGGTTCCTAATGATATTCAGCAGGAACTCATGAAGGTTCATGAAGCAGAAGTTGAAGGAAAAGAGTAAAGTGTAAGACAAAAATAAAAATACAGTATTATATTATTGAGGGTAATGGCTGGTATGTGTGAACATTCCAGCCATTGTTTTATATTACGAAATTGGCATTTTGTAATCTGAATGGATCAAAATCAACTATCATACAGATTTATAGTTATCTTATAAAACGAATTAATAGTAAAAATTTTGGCTGTATGATAAAAAATATTACCTTTGTACCATAAATACTAGTGAACAACATGCGTTTAACTTTAACCGATTAAACTTATATAATAAAAAATAAACACATATGTCGAATAACAAAGAAAAGCTCTTTAGCGAGTTTAAAGCGCCTACGCGCCAAGAATGGCTTGATAAAATTCAAGTTGACCTGAAGGGTGCTGACTTTAACAAGCGCCTTGTATGGCGGACCAATGAGGGTTTCAATGTTCAGCCTTTCTACCTGAAGGAAGATATAGAGGAACTTAAAACACCAGAATCTCTTCCTGGTGAGTTCCCATATGTTCGTGGTAACAAGAAAAAAAACAATGTTTGGTATGTACGACAGAGAATCAATGCAACTGATGCAAAAGAAGCTAATGCTAAGGCTCTTGATATTTTAAATAAGGGTGTTGACTCGCTGAATTTTCATATTCCAGGAAAGAATGTCTGTGCCGCTTTTGTTGAAACATTGCTTGACGGCATAAAATGTGATATTGTTGAATTGAACTTTAACACATGCAAACGCCACACTCTTGAGCTTGCTGAAATTCTGAAAGCATACTTTGAGAAGAATGGATATGATAAAGACAAAATAACAGGCTCGTTCAATTGGGATCCAATGGAGAAGATTGTTATGAACGGTCAGGATGTTACAGCCATTATTGATTTGGCTCCAAGTCTTGTCAAGTCTATGATAGACTATCCTAATTTCCGCGTAATAGCAGTCAATGCTGTTTCACTTAATAATTGTGGTGCATATATAGTTCAAGAACTGGGCTATGCATTGGCATGGGGAAATGAATATTTGAACCAGCTCGTAGAAGCTGGCATTGATGCAGATAATGCAGCTAATAATATAAAATTCAATTTGGGAATTTCTGAGAATTTCTTTATGGAAATTTCAAAATTCCGTGCGGCACGTATGCTTTGGGCTGAAATAGTTAAGCAGTATAGTCCTAAAAACGATTCCTCTTGTATGATGTGCATTAACGCTGCCACATCTATATATAATATGACATTGTTTGATAGCTATGTAAACTTACTTCGTTCACAAACCGAGGCAATGAGTGCAGCTCTTGCAGGTGTACATTCAATCGAAGTTACACCTTTTGATGCAATATATGAAACTCCAAATGAGTTTTCTGAGCGTATTGCTCGCAATCAGCAATTGTTGCTTAAAGAGGAAAGTCACTTTGATAAAGTTGTAGATCCAGGTGCTGGAAGCTATTTTATAGAAGAGCTGACCACATCCCTTGCAAACGAGGCTTGGAAGATATTCTTAAATGTTGAGGATAATGGAGGATTCCTTGAGGCAATAAAGAAAGGCTTAGTTCAAGACGATATAAATGAAACAAACAAGAAACGTCACGATGCTGCAGCTAAGCGTAAGGAATTTATTCTCGGAACGAACCAATTCCCTAATTTTACAGAGAAGAGCGAAGGAAAACGTTCTGTAAGTAAATGCTGTGGATGTAAAGAACACGATAAAGTCTTCAAGTCAATTGAGACGACACGCCTTGCAGCAGATTTTGAAGATTTGCGTATAAAAGTAGAGAATTCACCAAAAATTCCTACAGCATTTATGCTTACAATCGGAAACTTGGCAATGCGTCAGGCACGTGCACAATTTAGTTGTAACTTCCTTGCTTGTGCAGGATATAAAGTTATAGATAACCTTGGATTCAAGACGGTTGAAGAGGGTGTTGATGCTGCATTGAAAGCAGGTGCAGATATTATTGTGTTATGTTCAAGCGATGATGAGTATGCAGAGTACGCAATTCCGGCATTTAAGTATCTTGACAATCGTGCCATGTTTGTCGTAGCAGGAGCTCCTGCATGTATGGATGAATTGAAGGCTGCAGGCATCGAGAACTTTGTTCATGTAAGATGCAACGTACTTGAGACATTGAAAGAGTATAACGAAAAACTGGGAATAAAATGAGAAAGAATTTTAAGAATATAGATATATTTTCAGGAATAAAAGATGTTGATGGTGCGGATTGGCAGAAAACCAATGGCATCAAAGCAAGTTGGAAGACTCCTGAACACATTGAAGTAAAGCCTGTTTATACAAAAGAAGATCTTGAGGGAATGGAACACCTTGGATATACAGCAGGTTTACCTCCATTTTTGCGTGGTCCTTATAGTATGATGTATCCGTTCCGTCCTTGGACTATACGTCAGTATGCAGGATTCTCAACAGCCGAAGAAAGTAATGCCTTTTATCGTCGTAACCTTGCGAGCGGTCAGAAAGGATTATCTGTAGCTTTCGATCTTCCTACCCATCGTGGTTACGATCCAGACAATGCTCGTGTAGTTGGCGATGTTGGTAAGGCTGGAGTTTCAATATGTTCTGTAGAAAACATGAAGGTTTTGTTTAATGGAATTCCATTGAACAAGATGTCAGTATCAATGACCATGAATGGAGCCGTTCTTCCAATTATGGCATTCTATATCGTTGCAGGCTTGGAGCAAGGCGCAAAGCTTGAGGAGATGGCTGGAACAATTCAGAATGATATCCTGAAAGAATTTATGGTGCGTAACACCTACATCTATCCACCAGCATTCTCAATGCGAATAATTAGCGACATCTTTGGTTATACCTCAAAGTTGATGCCAAAATTTAATTCTATTTCAATCTCTGGCTATCATATGCAAGAGGCTGGAGCTACAGCGGACATTGAGTTGGCTTATACAATTGCTGATGGTCTTGAGTATGTACGTGCAGGTGTTAATGCAGGAATTGATATTGATGCTTTTGCTCCTCGTTTGTCATTTTTCTGGGGTATATCTATGAACCATTTTATGGAGGTGGCAAAGATGCGTGCAGCTCGTATGCTATGGGCAAAGGTAATAAAGCAGTTCAACCCAAAGAATCCAAAGTCTTTGATGCTTCGCACTCACTCTCAGACTTCAGGTTGGTCTCTGACTGAACAAGATCCGTTCAACAATGTTGGTCGAACCTGTATTGAAGCTATGACTGCAGCTTTGGGACACACCCAATCTCTGCACACCAATGCTCTTGACGAGGCTATTGCTTTGCCAACAGACTTCTCTGCACGTATTGCACGTAACACCCAGATATATATACAGAATGAGACAAAGATCTGTAAGCATATAGACCCATGGGCAGGTTCATATTATGTCGAGAGTTTAACAAATGAGCTTGCACACAAAGCCTGGGAGCATATTCAGGAAATCGAGAAGCTTGGCGGTATGGCTAAGGCTATTGAGACAGGTGTTCCAAAGATGCGTATTGAAGAAGCAGCTGCTCGCACTCAGGCAAGGATTGACAGTGGTTCACAAACAATTGTAGGTACCAACAAATATCGTCTTGCCCACGAGGATCCTATTGATATTCTTGAAGTGGACAACTCGGCAGTGCGTAAACAGCAAGAGGAAGGACTTGCAGAATTGCGTGCACATCGTGATAATGAAAAGTGCAAGGAAGCTCTTGCCGCACTTACAGAATGTGTACGTACAGGCGAAGGTAACTTACTTGAGAAAGCTGTAGAATGTGCAAAATTACGATGCACATTGGGTGAGATAAGTGATGCTTGCGAGGAAGTCGTAGGCAGATATAAAGCAGTAATTAGAACTATATCAGGCGTGTATTCATCAGAAAGCAAGACAGATGCAGATTTCCATAAAGCATGTGAACTGACAGAGGAATTTGCAAAGAAAGAAGGTCGTCGTCCACGTATCTTTGTAGCAAAGATGGGACAGGATGGTCATGATCGTGGTGCAAAAGTCGTAGCCACAGGATATGCAGACTGTGGTTTTGATGTTGATATGGGACCATTGTTCCAGACTCCAGCAGAAGCAGCACGTGAGGCAGTAGAAAATGATGTTAATATTGTTGGTGCAAGTTCTCTTGCCGCAGGTCATAAAACACTAATACCTCAGCTTATTGAAGAGTTGAAGAAACTTGGTCGTGAGGACATCATGGTAATAGCAGGTGGTGTTATTCCTGCTCAAGATTATGATTTCCTTTATAAGGCAGGTGTAGCTGCAATCTTTGGTCCTGGAACTTCTGTTGCAAAGGCAGCATGTGAGATGATGAATATTCTTCTTGATAAGTAATAAGCATTAATTAAATTTATATTGTTGATTGTTCGTCATGGCTTTATTGCCATGGCGAATTTTTTTATCTACATTTAAATATGGTATTATAATACAATAGTGATAATTTATTTTGCTTGATAGATATTTTATTGCTACATTTGCAGTTACATAATTCACACCTAAATCTAAAAAACATTATGAACAGAATTTTATATAAACATCAGTTGTCTGATAAAGTCTTCTTGTTTAAGATAGAAGCTCCGTTAATAGCAAGAAGTAGAAAGGCTGGGAACTTTGTCATTGTGAGAGTAGACAAGAATGGTGAGCGTATGCCGCTGACAATTGCCGATTCTGACAAAAGTACAGGCTCAATAACAATTGTCATACAAGAAGTTGGACTATCATCCAAAAAGTTTTGTCGCTTGTCAGAAGGTGATTATGTGGAAGACGTTGTCGGTCCGTTGGGCAATCCAACAAATATCCAAAACTTCGGCACCGTGCTTTGTGCTGGCGGTGGAGTAGGTACAGCCCCGATGTTGCCAATAATCCGCGCATTAAAAGCTGCAGGCAATAGAGTACTTTCTGTTATAGCAGGCAGAAGCAAGAACCTTGTTATTTTAGAGGATGAAGTTCGGGCGAGCAGTGATGAGCTTATAGTAATGACAGACGATGGCTCTTATGGAGAAAAAGGTGTCGTTACGGTTGGTATGGAGAAATTTATAGAACAGGAACATATTGACAAAGCCTTTGCCATCGGTCCACCTATAATGATGAAATTTTGCTGTAAACTTACTGAAAAATACAATATACCGACAGATGTTTCTCTCAACACCATTATGGTAGATGGAACAGGAATGTGTGGTGCTTGTAGGCTTACGATTGGTGGCAAAACAAAGTTTGTATGTATAGATGGACCTGAGTTTGACGGTACCTTGGTGGATTGGGACGAAATGTTCAAGCGCATGGGTACATTCAAGAAAGCTGAGCATGAAGAACTTGAACATTTTGAAGAACACCTTTGCACTGTTTCACCAGATAGCAACAGATGCAAAAAGTCTGTCATTACCAAGGATTCCACTTTCGACAATGAAACGTTGAGTGAGTTGAAAGACAGAAATTCCGTGTGGCGTGTAAAATTGCGCACAAGCATGAAACCTAAGGAAAGAATGTTGATAGACCGTGTCCAGATGCCGGAGCTATCAGCAGAATATAGAATAACTCACCGAAAAGAAGAAGTAAATCAAGGACTAACGATAGAAGATGCACAACGTGAGTCACATAGATGTCTTGATTGTGCAAAGCCTTCATGTATAGAAGGTTGTCCGGTAAGCATAGACATTCCTTCATTCATAAAAAATATTGAGCGTGGAAATATAGTAGGTGCAGCACGTGTGCTTAAAGACACCTCATCGTTGCCGGCTGTATGCGGAAGAGTATGCCCTCAAGAGAAACAATGTGAAAGCAGATGCATACATCAGAAAATGAACCGTCCAGCCGTGGCGATAGGATATCTTGAACGTTTTGCTGCAGATTATGAGCGCGTTAATGGTACAAGTTATCATCATGAAGCAATAGAGAAAAACGGTATAAAAGTAGCTGTTGTAGGTTCTGGTCCATCAGCGCTAAGTTTTGCTGGTGATATGGTGAAGCGTGGTTACGAAGTTCATGTTTTTGAAGCCTTACATGAAATTGGGGGTGTATTGAAATATGGTATACCCGAATTCCGTCTGCCTAACAGTATAGTTGATGTGGAAATAGACAATTTGCGTAAGGCAGGAGTTGTGTTTACAACAGACTGTATTGTAGGAAAAACAATAACTATAGAGCAGCTCAAGCAAGAAGGCTTTAAAGCGATATTTATAGGCAGTGGTGCCGGACTGCCAAACTTTATGAATATCCCAGGCGAGAACTCTATAAACATATTATCATCAAATGAGTATCTTACCCGTGTAAATCTTATGGATGCAGCAAATCCAACTACAGACACCCCAATGAATATAGGAAAAAAGGTGCTTGTTGTAGGTGGTGGAAACACAGCCATGGATTCTTGTCGCACGGCAAGGCGTCTTGGTGCTGACGTGACAATTGTCTATCGTCGTTCAGAGGCAGAGATGCCAGCCCGCCTTGAAGAAGTGCGCCATGCAAAGGAAGAAGGCATAAAATTTTTGACGCTGCATAATCCTATAGAATATATTGCTGATGAGAATGGTGCTGTTGTCCAGGCTAAGCTACAAGTCATGGAGCTTGGCAACCCCGATGCCAGTGGTAGAAGGAGTCCACGCCCAGTGGAGGGAAAGACAATAACAGTAGATACAGACCAGGTTATAGTAGCAATTGGCGTATCTCCAAATCCTCTTGTACCAAAATCAGTTAAAGGCTTAGAGCTTGGCAGGAAAAACACTATTGCAGTGGATGGCAATATGCAAAGCTCATGTAAAGAAATCTATGCAGGTGGCGATATTGTTCGTGGTGGAGCCACTGTCATTCTGGCTATGGGTGACGGACGTAAAGCAGCTGAAAGTATGGACAGACAGCTGAAAAGTTTGGTAGAATGAAGATAAAAGCGTAAGAAAAGTATTTTCTAAAAATAGAAAAGAGGACTTGCTTTGATTTAAGTAGAGTCCTCTTTTCATATATAAACGTTTTAAAAAGGTTTTTTAGAAATTCTTATCGTCAAGCATTTCAAATCCACAATAAGGAACAAGAGCCTTAGGAACACGAATTCCCTCTGGTGTCTGATTGTTCTCCATAATAGCAGCAACGATTCTTGGCAAAGCAAGTGCCGAACCATTAAGAGTGTGACACAACTCCGTCTTCTTAGTTTGCTGATTACGGTAGCGACACTTCAAGCGATTAGCCTGATAGCTCTCAAAGTTACTTACAGATGAAACTTCAAGCCATTTTTTCTGTGCAGCACTCCATACTTCAAAGTCGTAGCAAATTGAAGAAGTAAAGCTCATGTCGCCACCACATAGACGCAAGATGTGATAAGGCAACTCAAGCTTTATGAGCAATCCCTCAACATGGTCAAGCATCTCCTTCAGAGACTCATAAGAATGCTCAGGTTTGTCGATGCGAACGATTTCCACCTTGTCAAACTGATGCAAGCGGTTCAGTCCGCGCACATCCTTGCCATACGAGCCAGCTTCACGACGGAAGCAAGCAGAATAAGCACAGCGTTTTACAGGTAAGTCCTTCTCATCGAGAATAACATCGCGGAAGATATTAGTTACCGGCACCTCGGCAGTAGGTATGAGATAGAGGTTGTCCAC
>CAKQCV010000054.1 GCA_934217675.1 uncultured Prevotella sp.
TCTCTGCAATGCGCCAAGTTATGTCATGGATTTTAGTTGTGCACGAGAGGTTCTTCTTTCGTAAAAAACCTCTCGCCCCTCCAGCGTTCCCAGAAAATGGAACACAAAGGGAAATTTCAAAATTATTCGAATCAACGAACAATTATAGGCTTTTCGATGCCGCCGACGGAGGTCGAACCCGTACTCTGTCTCCAGAAAGGGATTTTAAGTCCCTCGTGTCTGCCAGCCTTCGGCAAAGTCAATTTTCATTCGTTGCATCGTTTGATTTTTCATTGCGAGAGAGATTTTTCCTTCGTGAGCGAGAGGGATTCGCACTTTTTTATAAGATGATAGTATCACATTTTTTGCCCCATGTCAACCATGTAAAATTGTTTCATCTTGTCGTGTTTAGTCTTCGGAGCGTCCGGGACCCGGGGCTTCCGCCGGGGGCGTTTGCCCTGCCCAGATGCGCTCCTCAGGGTGGGGTGTGATGAGGGGTGGATGATAGTTTGATTGGTGTACTGATGGGTTGGCTTGGACGATGCGGTATTTCTGATTTTTGAAGAGTACTTATGAAGCGATTGAAGTTGTTTTTGATGTGCTGATTGCCTTTGATATCTCCTTATCTGTACCGCTCGATTGCTTTGCCTGTGCTCTCCCCTGCTGTCCATTTGCTAAAATTTCACCGGAAGTGATTTTGAGGGGTGAAGTTGGAAATGAGGTTATTTTTGTTTGATATAAAACAATCTTTCCATTATAAAACCGCATGGATGGGATTTTGTAACTACACCCACACGGTTTTGGATTTTGAAAAGATTATTTCAGCTTTGCGAGGATCTCATCTGCACTGACACCACTGGCCAACAGCTTTTTCAGCACGGATTCCGCTTCTGCTTTTTTTGCTTCTTCTGCAGCTTTGGCGTCTGCCTTTGCTTTCTTAGCTTCCAGTTTAACAATTTCCTTGTCGATGGATTTCAGCGATGCCTTCTTTTCTTTCAAGTCAGCTTTCAGAGAATCAAGGTTAGCGGTGATAGATGCAATTTCAGCAGAAAGTGCTTCCTTTGCAGACTGCTTTTCTGCAATCTGTGTTGCTACATAATCAGCCGTCATCGTCTTGGGCTTATTCTTGCTACCTTTAGGACGTGGCATAAAGTGTTCTCCTTCTTTATATTTATAGTATATTTAGTATAACACTGCAAGAAAGAGAATTCAACATCAAAGTCCCCTACCTTTTATTTCAAGCAAAGCACTATTTACAGAACGTATCTTTTAAGTATAGGGACTTGATACATAATCCATGATCCAATAAAAGAGGCGCTGACGAAAAACATCCAAAATACAAACGTAGCAACTGGATATATACCTTCAAATTTTGCAGGTGTAAACTTCAAGAACTTATACATAAAATTGATAAATACTGGATGAATCAAATACACGCCAAAGCATAGCCTGTCTATGTTCCAAACAAATTCCACTTTTGTGGTTGTTAATCCAATAAAAAGAACAAAAACAGTAATCGCTAAAGATGCAATTATCGGAGAATCATAACTCAGAAGATTCATACACTCTGGATAATGGTATATACTTTCAATCGCAATTGAAACTATCTCTAAGGCGAGCAGTATCATAAAAAATTTTTTCTTCTTCAAAAGATGAGATTTAGTATAAATATATCTTCCTGCTAATACATAGAAAACTGTAAATCCAGTAATCGGGATTCCAAAAGCAATAGTCATGCCTGAAATCTTATCAATCCACTTTACGACAAAGCAAAAGAGGAAAGTTACACCTACCGAATAAAGCACAGCGTTATCATCAGAATTGTTTACAAATGCTTTTAATATTGGCAATATTAAATACAATCCGATCAACGAATACAGATACCACAAATGACTCCAGCTATCTCCGTTAATTACATTTATAATAGCTTCTAAAACAATTTCAGCGTTGATGGTTTTTACATTAAGCACAATTTCTAATATTGAAAATGGTACGCCAAATATGAACAACGCCAAAAGAATTCTCTTTACATATTTATTAACACAAATTCCAAATGTAATCTGTCGGCTAGGGTCAAGAAGCAAAGTCCCACTAATCATCAAAAATACCGGGACTGCCCAATTCATCAAAAGATTATTTGTTGTAAAAAATATTACTTGTTCCTCTGTAAGCGAAAACTGTGTGCTGTTATTTGAAAGCGTATTATTGGTATGTAAAAAACAACCGCCAATGTTGCTGCAATTCTTAAAAGGGAAAGATCCGCTTGCTTGCTTGCTTGCTTGCTTGCTTGCTTGCTTGCTTGCTTGCTTGCTTGCTTGCTTGCTTGCTTGCTTCTAAATTATCCATTTTATTCTCCCAATCGTCAAGTCTAAGTATTATGCATCTGTCATCTTGATTGGACACACCCTTATACACCGATAACAGCGCATACATTTATTATTTGTAGACATTCTTTGTCCTTTATCATAGCGATAGCATTTGGGGACAAATTATATAATAGGCCACACCTCTTCAGAAAGGAATCAAAAAGATCAGCAAATTTGGAGGAAGATTTACTAAGCAAGGCGGATTTTCTTTTAGTCTTTCTACACATAAGATCAAACCTGCCGTGAATTATTTGTTCCTCGGGCATCTATCTATTAAGGCTCCCTATAATTTTCCTCAATTATCTTTCACAGATATTCCGTATTCAGCCCTTACCCCCCTATAAATTTTCATCATAATTAGAACTTTTTTTATTTCTTGCTTGATGCTCTTCACAAAACAAGTCTTCCAAATCATAGAATTGAAACTTTTATTCTTATGAATCCCATCTAAAAATATATCTCTTTGTTTTGTCAAAACTGATGGTGCTAGTAGCTGATGGTTATTTTGTTGTGCCAGATTTAAGTCTACTGGATGCAATTCAACATTTGCCCTTTTCAGAATCTGTTCACCTTTTTCTGTTTGACATAGTGCAAGAGAAATCCCCTTTTGCTGCTCATCAATCGGCAACTCACTTCCCCACGAATCTCCAATTGTAATATCAGAAATGCGGTTTAATTGTGCATATTTGCATCCATAACAATTTTCTGTATAAAACAGTCCACCCAAAAAGCCAATCATGTATGAATCCAATACGCCTTTGGCTCCAACACTTTTATAATCATTCTCTTTACTTTGCTCAACTTGAAAATGATCTTTCCGGCGGAAGCGAATAGCAGAAAGCGAATTCAACTCTACTTTATGCTCTTTCAAAAACAATTCCAATAATTGTGGTGCAGGTGATCCATGACATATCAAATCAATCGTATATAAATTTTCTTTTAACTTATCACTCAAAAAATTCTGTACACCTGCGACATGACAAGGCAACCCAATAAACAGAACTTTGCTTCCAGCTATTAACTTTGCTCTCACTTCTTTATATATGCCAGCCGGATTACTCTTTACATATTTAGAGCCGGCCATTGCGTTTAGATCCGCCTCAGTTTCAAACGCTCTATATTTAAACGTTCCTTTTTCAAAAGCACATGTAAAAACAGTTCCACCACGCTCTATAAAGGCTCTTGATATTTCCGTTGCAAATCCACCAGAAGCGCATTTTTTTCTGGTCATTTCATTTTTTGACCATCCCTGATACCAACTCATCGGCTTTTGGGGTAACACAGGATTATTTATTTGACATACCTTATTACACGCTCCACAATTGACACACATCGAATCATTTATTTCTGCGTTACACGATTCTATTGTAATGTGTACATTTATGGCTCTTTTTGCGCATATATCTGCACACGCCATACAACCTGTGCATTTATTCAATTCACAAACTGTTCTCATTTATTATTCCCCTGCGTTAAAAGATTCAAATACTGGATTGACCGTTCACGATACTTTTTGATGTTCCTGTTTATGTCATTAAAGTTGATTTGCGGTATTATCACTTGTTCCTTTACCACCCTATCTTTCACTTCATGCGCCCCCAACACATCAATCAAGTCATTCATCCTTGAATTTCCTTTGTCATCTTTTTCAAAGAGAATAACTGGTCTATTAAAAATCATAGAAAATGAAAGGCCATGGAAAGAGTTTGTAACAACACATTCCGCATGACTAATCAAGTAAAGGAATTCTTCTGGTTTACAGTTCCAATAATAGTGATCCGTCTTATTTAGTACATCTTCCCAGAACGTATTCACCGACAGGACTTTATATCCATATTTTCGTGCTAATTCTTTTCCGAATTCAAATATTTTTTTCTGCCTATTGAAAGCATAAATCAAAATATATTTTCCATTTGGCAAACTATGCGGTCTTTTTGAAAGACTTCTCCATTCATTCTGTTCCAGAAGATACACCGGGTCTGATACAACTTGAATACCTTGCAAATCTGCAGTCTCAAGTATTTCCTTTGCAGATTTTTCCCGTAAGGATATATAGTCGAACTGTGCCAACTTTTTCTTCAGAAAATTCAGCTGCTCACCTTTCAAGGAATCCATCCCAAGGCTTGCAGCATACGATGCTTTTATTCCTTTTTGGGCAAAATCCAAATAGAAAACATCATCCTTCCCGTTCGGCAAATTAAAATTCCAAATCTGATCACTGCCTGCAATAAACAGGTCCGCCTCACTCTCTGATTTTTTGATTTCTTCGTAGGTTTTATATTCCACAGTCATTGGAACATATTCCTTTAAGAAACCATAAAATACTTTTTCTGATTTATAATTGTCAGGAATTCTAATTACTTTTCTCAGCGCCAATTTAAGTTTGTTCTTTGTTTTCGTTGAACCTTTATAATACCAAGGTCTATAATTAAGTACCTTTGCATCATTTCCCTGTGCATTAAGAAACTTGCACAGCGCATACGTTTGAAGAACCGCACCATAATTATAGGCATAATGACACGTTATGATTTTAATGTCCATCACAAATTCCTCATTAATAACATTCTCTCTAACTCAGCAGCATAACTTAATACTACTTTTGTCTTCATTGTATTTCTGCCGCAATAATGGTATATTGTGTTGCCTACTGCTCACCACGTAGAGGTATACAATAATTCGAGCAGCATAGCCTGTGTATCGAAACACACAGGCATATTTTATTTACTCACTGCAATGATTTCTTAAAAATATTAGCCAATATTTTCTTTGGTCGATTTATGGGAGTGCAGCATAAATTATAAATCATCCTTCAATATCACGAGTCGATTCAGCTTTCTGCATTTCCTTCTTGAAATCCTGCAGCATGTCTAAATAATTATATTGCGGTTTGTATCCGAGTTCTTCCACCGCTGGTGTAATATCCATAACATACTGTGGTGCATTTGGCTTGTCAGGTCGCATAACAATCTCAGACTTTCTGCCATCTTCGCCGAAGACCTCAACCATTCCTTTAATCTGATCCAAAAGTGACGTTCCGATGCCTGTTCCTACATTGTAATATCCACACGGTCTGTCAACAAAGAGGGCTTTGTAAAGCATCTGGCAAAAATCCTTGACATAAACCATGTCTTTTACACGGCTGGAATCTCCCCATATCTCAATAGGCTCACCGGCTCTTGCTTTGTCGATCAATAGGCGATAACCAATTTTTCTTTGAACCCCATCGACATAAAATGTATCCACTGGAGAATACAGATAAATTGTGGGCAAACGGAATATAAACCTCTTCAGTCCGTATATTTGGTGATAGTTTTCAATCATATCTACCGCAAAATTTTTCGACATAACATAAATTGTATGGTCGCTCGTAAAACTAAACTTACGTGGTAAATCCACGGTCAGCAATGGATTTTGTTCACCGTAATCCTTTATGTCACCAAAACTTTGTGCGAAAAGAATCCTATCCGCATTATTTACTCTGCAATATTCAAGAATATTTAGATTGCCAGTGATATTAACATCAATATACTTATAGGGATTATAACCTTTCATTCTCGCTGGCATTGCGCCAGCAAGATCAACCACAGCATAGACATCTCCGGGTAATTTAGAAAACTCTTCTTTCTTTGTAATATCAACCCTATAATACGGAACTCCAAATTGTTCAAAATAGTGCGTCTCACGGGTTCCTGTTGCAACAATCTGATATTCGTCGCCCACATAATGCTCCAAGAAGTACTTGACAAAATACTGCCCGGTGTCTCCACTTGCGCCAAAAACAACTATTTTTTTCATCATAAAGTCCTTTCCATTATTACGCCAATTTTACTTTAACATACTTGCTTTGGTTTCCGAGAACTTCTTCAATCCGCTCTTGGCTCTCAAATTTGAGCACCAATGTGCCGATTGCTTCATTGGCAGCTTCAAAGCCTCCAACAGGTGTACCTTCTTCAATCCAAAGATCACGTTCCACTACATTCGTTGCAATCTCATCCGAAATCCAAAGTTCTTTGAATACGCCCGATTTATCGCTATGGAGAATGATTTCCGCCCAACAGCCATCATACGGCTTCTGGGTAATATCATCCACAGGCAGACCAACCGAATACTTGACCATATTGGTAATCATGTCTACACCAGTTGCATAGCGAAGACACTCTGACAAACGATTACCACCGCCGCGCGGAGATAGCTCCATGATGTATGCCTTACCATCCGTTCCTTCACGGGTTTCAATATTGTAGACGGCAGTCTGCATCCTCAAAAGTTTCAGCAAACGCTGAATTTCATTTTTCAGTTCTTCCTGGTGTGCTGCCGTCATAGACGACGGCCAGCTATAAGCTGCAGGAGTATAGGGGTTCTTTGCTTCGCGATCAAAACGCTGGCAGTTAAAAGACACAAATTTAAGTTCACCCTCAACGGAAAAGCTGTCCGTGTCAGATGAATAGCCTTGCTGCGTGATAAAGTCCTCGATGATAAACTCGTCCGAATGGGAATACGAAAGCGCATATTGGATGCTTTTCTTTAAGTCTTTCGGATTGTCAACGCGGGTGACCCCTTTGCTGCCGGCAGAATCAGTCGGTTTTACGATAACCGGCCAGTGGAACATCTCAACATCTTTGAGTGCATCATCCACATTTTTATACCCCTTTGCAGTCGGAACTGTGAAACCATTTTTCGTCAGAAACTCACGGAATTTCCCCTTGTTTTGCAAAATACAAACTGATTCATAAGGGCCGACATTCGGTAGGCCCATCTGCTCAGCAACATATGCGGCCGTAACAACGCCCGGATCACAAGCAAAGGACATAATGCCATCAACATTGCGTTCTTTCGCCGCCTCAAGAGTCTTTTCTTTATCAATAATACTCACATTGACATATTCATCTGAAAACTTGTGTGCGATATTATTCGGAAGATAATCTGCGGTAATCGTATAGATTCCAAGCCGTTTTGCAGCTTCTATTACCGGGAGAGCATAGCGAGAGCCTCCCAAAATCATCAGCTTTTTCATCTTTCTGCCCTCCTCAATATTTGCAACTCAAGATAATATCGCAAATTCTATCGACATCTTCCAATGCTAAATCAGCATACAACGGCAAGGTCAAAACCCGTTTGCTAATATGTAATGCGACAGGTGTCTTTGTTACATCGTACTTTCCATGGAAACATTCAAATGTATTCGTCAACGGATAGAAGTACTTTCTTGCTCCAATCCCGTTTTCAGCCAACTTGTCAAAGACTTCTGCACGGCTTGCACCAAACAGTCTCTCTTCAAAAACCACCGGAAAATAAGCATAATTGCTCTTTACATTATCTTGGACACAATTAAGCTGAATGCCGTCCACCCCATTCAGCCGTTCACGGTAGCGTTCCACCACAGCTTTACGCTTTACAATTTCACTATCCACATGGCGGAGATTGCAAAGACCCATTGCTGCACAAAACTCATTCATTTTTGCATTTGCACCAACGGCCGGAACTTCTTCAGGACCATGAATACCAAAATTCTTCAACTCATACAGTTTCTGACCAAGCTGTTTATCCTTGAAGCAAACCGCTCCTCCTTCAATACTATTAAAGACTTTTGTTGCATGGAAGCTAAAGCAGGATGCATCACCAAAAGAGCCAATGCCTTTTCCTTTATAAGTTTCTCCAAATGTATGAGCCGCATCATAAATGACTTTCAATTCATATTTGTGGGCAATACGCTCAATTTCTTCCGTATTACAAACGTTACCATACACATGGACAGGCATAATAGCGCATGTGCGATCCGTAATCAGTTTTTCAATCTTGCTAGCGTCCATGCAATAGGTTTCAGGATCAATATCGCAGAACACAGGTGTCAAGCCATTACGAACAATAGCATGTGTTGTAGAAGCGAATGTAAACGGCGTTGTAATGACTTCTCCCTGTAGATTCATTGCTTGGAGAGTAAGTTCCAATGCCATGTGGCCATTCGTCAACAAATCAATATTTTCAACCCCAAGGTATTTACACAAATCAGCCTGAAGTTCTTTGTGCTTTGGCCCCATGTTCGTCAGCCAATGACTGTCCCACATAGGGGTGATTTCATTCATGTATTCGTCAAGTTCTGGCATTGACGAACGTGTCACTAAGATTTTGTTTTCCATATAGTAGACCTCCTCATTTTCTTAAGAATGATTTAATCATTCCTAACAGATATTCAAATTCTTCTAACTTTAATAATGCAGATGCTCCAATGTAAATCACTGCTCCTGCAACAATCTGAATCATCAAAGCAACAACTGTTGGCAGCGGTATAAAGCCAATAAAATAAACGCATACACCCATACCTGTTGCAATGATTATTGATGGCAAAATATCCCGTAATTGCTCAAGATAGTTGTAATTCAGCAACTTCCAGTTCGGCCACGAATTGGCAACCTGGCTAAATATACTTGATACAATTAAGCTGTACGCCATTGCCATTACGCTAATTCTCATTGTTAGCAATAGCAACATTAATCCAATTGCTTTTTTTATAATTTCCAGTCTTAAGAAAAGATCACTTCTACCCATTGCCTTAACTGCATTAAGGTTGGCAGTATGAATTGGCCAAAACAGATAAGTAAAACAGAATATGCGCAAATATGGAACACACGAAAGCCACTTATCCGTCAGGAGCAATTTGACAATTGGCTCAGCACAAAACAAAAGCCCCATCATCAAAGGTGCCATAATGTATGTACTAGTCTTTATTGCACGTCTGGTCATACTTTTCACTCGATCAGCATGATCTTGTTCTTCCGACATTGATGGAAGAAGAACACTATCAATTGACGTGTTAATATTTGTTACAACTACTTTTGGAAATTTATCACCTTGGTTATAGTACGCTAAATCTGCAGATGTATATACTTTACCAATAATCAAATTCCGCAAATTGTTATAAACCGTATCTAGAAGCGAAGACACCAATAATTTCCAGCCATAAGAAAGTAATCCCCTGAGACGTTCCCATGAAAACATTTTTTTAGGACGCCACTTTACTGTAATCCAGAGAATTAGAGTATCAATTGCAGTATTTGAAAGTTGCTGCGCAACAATGGACCACACTCCGTACCCTGCATATGCCATAGCAATTCCAAGAAAGGCTGAGAAAACCGTTCCCCCCAATGTTGCAAAAAAGAATCTCTTAAACAGCATATTTCGTGACACATACGATTGTTGAATTCCCTTTATTCCAGATATAACTATTGTCAAGCTAATAACTCGAATAATTGCCGTTAGGGAAAGGTCATTATAGAATTTTGCAATATACGGAGCAGCTACAAACATTCCCACATACAAAATAAGACATACCACAAAATTAAAATAGAATACAGATGAAAAATCCAAATCATCTGCATCTTTTTTCTGTATAAGCGCCGTTCCAAGGCCACTATCCACGAAGACTTGCATGATCGTAGTAAAGACCATAACAAGCGAAACCGTTCCAAAATCACTTGGCGTCAAAATCCGTGCCAAAACAATCGAAACAATCAACGTCACAAACTGGGCACCGCACCGCTCTGCAAACCGCCACATGAAATTCTTTATTGTATTTTTAGTTTCGTTCATTATATTTCACTCTTATATTCATTATTATCTTTTCTCGACAAATCCTCAAGGAACTTTTTTATTTCCATTTTATTTTAGAAAGTACAACATGACCCATGATATTAATTTTCTTTTTTAAATCAGCTTTTTTATAAAGTTTGCTAAGTTCTTTGTCCTTACGTATATTTCCAATATCCCCACGTAAAACACATATATCGAATTTCTTTTTATTTATTGCCGGTTGCACTACTTTCTCCAATTCAGGATTTTCGCCTAATAACTGCTGAAGCATATTTACTTCAGCTTCTCTATAGGAAATTCTATTTTGAATATTGGATTTTCCTGTATTTCTACTTGTCCACGAAGTGCTTGTAGACGCAAACCTGTACAAAGACATTTGTTGAGGAAAATATCGTATTTTACCATTTATCGCCATCAAGATAGCTTTGGGGTAATCCCCAACTCCTTTCATACAATTTAAAAAGTTATGCTCTTGAAAGGCGAGTTTCTTTCTATATACAACTGAGCTTGTATGGAAAACTCCTGTAACTCCATCAACAACATTTTCCAACTGCATATCCTGCTCATTTGTAACATTGCTGTTAAAAGGTTTTTTCTCTCCAGTTCTCATGTTATAAAACACAGAATTATGAACACATGCGGAATACTCATCGTGCCCTTCAAGAAAATCTATTTGTTTATCTAATTTTTTTTCATCTATCCAGTAATCATCGCCTTCGCATGTAGCAATATAATCACCTTCAATATTAGGCAAGATAAATTGTTTTACAACATCAATGCCTTGCGAATATTGATTTTCTGTTTGCAAGATTGGCACAATTATATCAGGATATCGGTTCGCATATTCTTTTATTATGGACTGCGTGTTATCTGTCGATGCATCATCATGAACTATAACTTTAAATCTATATTTGGTCTTCTGATTCAAAAAAGACTCTAACGTTTGCCGAATGTACTTTTCATGATTATATGTCAAACAGTACACTGTTAATTTAACTGCGCTCATTTAATTAGTCCCTCTATCAATTTTTCTTACGTTCAGCATATCTCTACATGTAACAAGTGATCCAGAAGGAATATCCTTATATACTACGCATCCTGCACCAATAACACAATGATTACCAATAGTAACGCCAGGCAAAATGACGCAGTTACTTCCAAACCAACAATTATTTCCGATATGAATTGGCCTTGTCTTAAACCCTTGATCCGCTATCGGTATATTTTCCTCTACATAACAATGGTTGTGGTCATAAATCTTTACATTTTCTCCAAAGATACAGTAGTTTCCAATTGAAATCATACTTTTACAGTTAATTGAGCAATAGTTATTAAAAAAACATCTATTCCCCAAAAGCACTTTTCCATCATCGTCAATAACAATTTTAAATCCAGCGCGAAATTTAATTATTCCGTTAAAAACAACACTATTTTTATACCTTAATTTAAAATAGAATATCTTTATTTTTCTTATAACAGATTCAGGTACGCTCCATATATTCATCTTTAATCCTTCTTTTATAAAAATCATCAAGTTTGTTTGCCTCTACCTGTATATCAAATCCTCGTTGAACAAATCCTGTTTTATTAATTAACCGTCCCATTTCCAGTAATTTGTTTAATTTTTTATTTATTACATCATCGCTATCATTCAGCGAAAAGAAATCAACATTGTCATTGATTTTTGTTTCGCAGGCCACACGATCTGAAAACAAACACGGTATTCCACATGCCTGAATTTCTACGGCTGCCAAACATAGTCCTTCATAAAAGGAAGGCAAAAGGAACAAATCCATTGCCTGAATTACATTATATACATCATTAATAATGCCCGTAAAAAGGACCTTTTCGCCAAGTCCCCTTTCAGATACCATTTTTGTTATTTCTTGATATTTTTCTCCCCCACCCACAAGTAGAAGAACTGAATTCGGATTATTTTTATTATATTGTTCAAAAATATCTATTATTTTTTCATGGTTTTTTTGATAGGTAAATCTTCCCACATGACCTATTACGGTTATCTCTTCACTTATTCCCAATTTTTTTCGCTGACATTTTCTAACCTCATCATTTGGATAATACTTATCCAATTCGATTGCATTGTTTAATATTTTAAATTCATGATTACCATATAGATATTTTCCCGCTTCTTTTCCACAAGCAAAATAATCTGTTGCCATCTTACGCGACAAAAAAGACAATAATTCACTTTTAATTGTTACCTTTCCTGCCATATGCGAATGACTTACTCTGATTTTTATTCCACACAAGCTGGCCACAAATAAAGGGAAGCAATTTGTCAACGTCATATGCGCATGCACAATATCATACTTTTGAGCTTTCATTAATTCATATAACGTATGCATATTTCTAAATATAGACTCAGATTTGCTTGGAACTAGTATTATATTGAATCCAAGTTTTTCATACATCTCACGATACTTTTCAGATGTTATATTTTGAGTAATAATATCTACTATATAATCATCCGGCATATATTTCATATAATTTGCGATTACATTACATACACCACCCGCCAAGCCACTAACGCAGTACGCTATTTTTATTTTTCTATTTCCCATAGTATTCCTCTTCGTATCATTTATTAGCAATTTCCATTTGTCCTCTGGCAAATATATTGCCAAACAAGGACTCACATCAATTGCTCATAAAAACATAGGGATATGTATTTCCGCCATTTCTTAAGATGTAATTGAACAGCCAAAAAGCTACAATTATTGTCCCCATAACCAAGTAAGAACTTTCCGTCTTCTTCTTTCCGAGAGTAAACGGTAATTGTTGAACTAATATCGGCACAAGCAAAATTTGAAACACATCAAAATAGTAAGCAATTCTAACAACCCAAGGACTTCCCATGAACGCCATCAAAGAGAAAATTCCAGACATAGTCATATACATTTCTAGCGTTAAACTTTTTTTACTACATTCTACACACCTTCCACCTTTCCATAATATAAGAATCAGAATAATAAGCCAATAAAGCAACCTGATATAGCGACCTCCAACCTCAGTATCCGAGGCATAGTGGGAATACCGTTCGATTGATAAAGCTCCAACTTTTGCAAACACATTTAATAATGCTTGATATCCCACCGCAGCACCAGTGCTGCCTGCTACGATTGCAATTTTTGAAATTGTTCTTAATGATTTATCGTTAAGTGCCCAATTTATTGGATATAAAGCCAATCCTATTATAGCTGTACTATGGAAAGTGTATGCAATAGCTATCGTTAAAATAAATTTGAATGGTTTGTGCTTCAAAATGTACCTATAGCCAAAGAAAACAATCATAACCGCCATGATTTGCCTTAAAATATTTAGTGACAAATTATAGTAGGAAAAGAAATAGACGAAAAAAGCAAATGTAATGCTAATTTCTTTTTTTAATGGTTTGATTGTGCAGTACACTATACATAATTGTATAAGTTGATATGCAAAAAGAAATACGTGGAAATTATGCGTTACTCTAGAAACACAATAATTTATAGCCGCATAACCTATTCCAACACTATACTCATTTGCTTTTTTTAGAAACATTATCAACGAATCGTATTCACAAGCTCTTTCAAACCAGCCCTTTCCATATAGCAAAACATCCCGTCCGATTGTAAAGTCTCTTGCTCCCGCCAAACAGCTTGGTAGTAACAGCGCCATTGCGACAAGAATACGCTTTATATTTTTTCTTTCTGTTTTTTCTGAAAAATATATTAACATCAATGCCGTTCCAAAAGTTACCAGATACAAGTGATTCCCTCCTTTCTCATTTTTCCCTCATCGCATTAATATAAGTATTCTGCAGCATTTTTGCTGTCTTTTCCATTGCGAATCCTGCATTTACAACTTCTGTATTATACCAAGATCTATCGCTTTGTTCCTTACACTTTTCGATAATAATCTTAGCAATGTTATAAGCCTTATCATCAATAGAAAACCAAATTACTGCAGAGCTTAATTCTGTTTCTTTTGATATTGTGTTTGCTAGAAAAGTTTTAACTCCAGCTGCCTGGGCTTCAACGGCTGAAATTGGCAATCCTTCATATAAAGATGGCATAACAAAAGCATCCATGCACATCAATAGTTGGGGGATATCGCTTCTATTTCCTAAGAACTTTACTTTGTCACCAATTCCAAGTTTTTTCACTTTACGTTCAATTTTATTTCGGTTTTCCCCCTCTCCAATTAGTAAAAGTATCGTTTCTTTTTTCATCCGATTAACTTCATTAAATATATCCAATAAAAACTCGTGATTTTTCTGATCTGTAAATCTCCCAACATGTCCAATTACAAACGCATCTTCTGGTATTAAAAGTTCCTTTCGCTTTTCAATTCTCTTACTGTGTTCAAACTTGAAGCGCTCCGCAATAATACCATTTCTAGCAATTGTAAAACTTTTATTTCCATACATCCAATGTCCCGCCTCAGATGAGCATGCGAAATGTTCTTCTGTCATTTTATACGCTTTAAATTTATTAATTTCATGCAATAAATATGTGACTTTTCCCATACTAGGTTTGGTATTATGTGAATGCAGAAACACTGGAATGTCTGCCTTTACCCCACAATATATCGGAACTATATTTGCCAAAGAATTCTTATGCACATGAACCACATCATAACCATTCAGCAACAATTTTTGTATGTCATGTTGATATCTATAAACATTTTTTGCAGATGAAACTTTATAGATATTTGCACCGAGAGATAAAAATTCACCTGCAAGCGCTGGTGTATCACTTTGAGTAACAAAATCAAATTGAACAGCGTCACGATCTATCTCTTTATACAAATTAAGGAGAAAAGATTCTATTCCTCCCAAATTACTATCTAATTCAAAATGTAAAATTCTCGCTTTTCTCATTCTTTTTTCGCTTTCATATAACCCATCATTATTTTGCTTTATGATAAACAATTTATACATTATTATATTGATTCTAATCTCTTATAGTTTCTCAAACAGTTTCGCATGTTCTTCAGAAACTCTTCGAGCATTGAACCTTCTATGCACATCCTTTAAGCCTTGGAACACCAATTTGTCTCTCAGGCGTCCTTCTTGATGGATTCGCAACACAGCTTCACTTGCCCCATCAACATCATCCACTTCAACAAGCAAACCATTCTCTCCATTTCGAATTATATTGGGAATGGCATCCACTCTACTTGCCACAATAGGCTTACCTGCCATCATATACTCAGGCAATGCCAGTCCGAAGCCTTCCCAGCGACTTAGCAGACATGCAACATCAAAAAGTTCTACATAACTCATCGGGTTATCAACCCATCCGGTGATATGTAAACTATCCGAGAATCTATTATCCTCCGCATACTTTCTAATCTCGGATTCTTGGTTTCCGTTACCAACAATAATGAAGTGTGCATTTGGGACTTTATCTTTCACCTGCTTTGCCATCTTGATAAAGACATCCGGTGCTTTTTGTGGACTCACTCGTCCTACCATACCAACGACAAACGCATCTTCCGGTATGTTTAGGTCTTTTCTTTTAACTACTCCGTGCATTCCATTTTCATAGGCTTCAATATCAACACCATTAAAAATGACCTCCAATTTATCTTCTCTACAAATTTTCTTGTCCAGTGCTGATTGTTTTTCTGCATCTGAAATGCAAATGATTTTGTCACAGAATGGTGCAGCTATCCTTTCAACAGCTGTGTACATTTCTTTTTTCTTTGCAGAGCATCGCATATTAAACGCCCAACCATGTGGGTTATATACACAGCAATTTTTGAAACCAATATCTGCAATACGCGCAATCGCTCCAGCCTTGCTGGAATGAGCATAAACGATGTCGGGGTTATATTTCTTTATCAGCTTTCTAACAACCTTAATTGCTTTTAAGTCGCTCTCCCCAATGGCTCTCATCATCTTAATTTGCTCAAAGTCGTCAACTAACCCGTTGTAATCCTCCTCATGAAAATCCTGTGAGCATACCAATACATTTTCGAACTTGTCTTTGTCCAAATACTTGAGAAGCATTCGGATGTAGCGATCCACGCCACCTGCAGCCTGTGCCACATGTAGTATTCTGACTTTATTCTTCCTCATCCTTCAAATACTCCCCACTACTTTATTTATTGCCAACTATGAAAGCTGGATCGTTTTATTGCACGACAACAAGTCTGTATACAGATTGCAGCAACAATCTATACGCAGGCTCGCCTTCGTACCTCCTTATTCTGTTTTCTGCTCTACCAGCTTTCGCTGTGGTGGGTTAAGTATAGAGCGCAACCAGAA
>CAKQCV010000055.1 GCA_934217675.1 uncultured Prevotella sp.
TAACGGAGAATCTCTCTACTTCCGACACGGCAAAGGTTAGCGACATGTATCGCTTCGGAATGATCATGCAGTTGCCGTATGCCATGAGCCAGAGCAAATACTATGGTCGTGGACCTATAGAGAATTACTCCGACCGCAACGAGTGTATGCGTTTGGGCATATACAGTCAGAATGCCAAGGAGCAGTATTTCCCATATATCCGTCCGCAGGAGTCTGGCACAAAGAGCGACATCCGTTGGTGGCAGCAGACCGGTGCCGACGGCTTCGGAATCCGCATCGATTGCAACAAACCGTTCTATGCCAGCGCAATCCACTTCGACACAGAAGAGCTTGACGACGGCGACAACAAGGAGCAGCGCCACAGCACGGAGCTGAAGGAATCGAAATTTACCAACCTATTCCTCGACGCTGAGCACCTGGGTGTAGGCGGAACGAACTCATGGGGAGCAAAACCGCTCGACAAGTATCTCGTGAAGTATGGCGACAAGGTGTTTAAGTTCATAATCAAGCCACTTGGTAAATAAAATATGGATATAAAAGAAAAATACACAGCCTCTGCCAATCGCTACTGCGATACAGAGGCTTTATACAAACGATGTGGCAATAGTGGTATTCTCTTACCGAAGATTAGTTTGGGATTCTGGCATAATTTCGGAGGCAACGACTCTTACGAGCGTAGCCGACGGATAACTCACTATGCTTTTGACCACGGAATAACCCACTTCGACCTTGCCAATAATTACGGTCCTCCATACGGCAGTGCTGAGGAGACAATGGGCAGACTTATACATGACGACTTCCGCCCTTATCGCGATGAACTGTTTATCGCGACCAAAGCAGGCTATGATATGTGGGAGGGTCCATACGGTAACTGGGGCTCACGCAAATATCTCACGGCAAGCCTCAACCAGAGTTTGAAGCGGATGAACCTCGACTACGTGGATCTGTTCTATAGTCATCGCTACGACCCAAATACTCCGCTTGAAGAAACGCTACAGGCAATGGTAGATTTAGTGAGACAAGGCAAGGCTCTCTATCTCGGCATCAGCCGCTGGCCACTGGAAGCCTTGAAGTTTGCCGACAGGTATCTGAAGGAACACGACTGTCCGCTGCTGATTTACCAGGGCAGACTGAACATGCTTGACAAAGAGCCACAAGAAGAAGGCATAACAGACTACTGCGCAGAAAACGGAATCGGTTTCATTTCCTTCTCGCCTTTGGCACAAGGACTGCTTACCGACCGATATCTCAACGGTATACCAACAGACAGCCGTATGTCGAAAGAACATTTTCTGAAACATACCACTCTCACTCCCGAACTGTTAGAGCAGTTGAAAACATGGAATGCAGAAGCCACGACAAAAGGAGAAACCCTTGCCGAAATGGCATTGGCGTGGATACTGCAGCAGAAAGGAGTGACAAGTGTATTGGTTGGTGCAAGTTCCACAGAACAACTCGAAAAGAACATGAAGTGTGTTCATTCTACAGACAAGTAAATTGAAAGATAAAGTATTTTCTGCATTACATTGCATAAAGAAAGCTGGATTCCCCAACCGGAGTCCAGCTTTCTTTATTTTCAATAAGTAAGCTTTAATCATTTTCAACAACAATGCATATTCTTTACTTCTTCACCACAAGCGATGCCCCTATGCTTATAGCCAATACACTGACGATAAATACGAGCGACGACACAGCATCTATCTCGAAGAATTCGTGGATGAGCATCTTCACGCCGATGAACACGAGCAGCACGCAGACACCAAGTTTCAAGTAGCGGAAGCGGTCGGCTATTGCAGCCAGGAGGAAGAACATGGCGCGCAGTCCGAGGATAGCAAAGATGTTTGAGAAGAACACCACATAAGGGTCGAGCGACACGGAGAACACCGCCGGAATGCTGTCGAAAGCGAAGATAAGGTCGCTAAACTCTATGACGAGCACCGTCACGAAGAGCGGAGTGACAAGAAGTTTTCCGGCACGGCGAATAAAGAACTTGTCGCCCTCAAACCGTGTGTGAACCCTACCCGTCTTGGAGAGCAGTCTTACCACAGGGTGCTTCTCCACATTCATCTCTTCCTTCTTATTGCGGTTGAGATACATCTTCACACCGCTATAAACAAGCACCGCACCGAACACGAGCAGTATCCAGTCGAAACGGCTTATGATGGCGGCACCAAGGAAGATAAAGACAAAGCGCAAAACAATGGCACCAAGTATTCCCCAGTTCAATACATGCTGGTATTCATTCTTCCCGACACCGAAGGATGTGAATATCATCATCATCACAAAGAGGTTGTCTACAGACAATGTCTTCTCTATCAGATAGCCGGATATATACGATATGGTCATATAGTGGCGATACTGCTGCAGACTCGCTTCGAAATCATCAGGATTGAGTTTGAGATGAGTGGCATAGCGGGAGGCAACGGCTTGAAGGTCGCCAAAGTTTTCTATTCCATGCACCATATCGCCATGAAACCAAAGAAATACGGAAAACAACAAGGCGAGGGCTATCCATACGGCAGTCCATGTTCCAGCCTCCTTTATTGAAACCACATGAGCCTTTTTGTCGATTACAAACATGTCAAGAAGCAGAATTGCTGCTATAAACACCACAAATCCGCCGAGAAACAATAATTCTGATAAATCCATCTTCTAATACTTATAATTATGTTTTAATACAATTGCAAAATTAATTATCATCTTTTACAATTATGTTACAACAAACGAATATTTATATTTTTTATAATGTTTTTTTCAAGCAATATAGAATTCCCCACAACTTTTTAGGGATATTCCTCCAAACTAAACTAACAGAATGTTGTAATTTTGCAACAAAGAAAATGGAATATTAACTAAAATGATATGATTATGAAAAAGGTTGTTCTTATGACTTTGGCAGCATTATTGACAGCAGTGAGTGCAGCACAGGCACAGGCTTATCGAAATAGCAGATATTACAATCCACGCACTGGACATTTGGATTATTCACAAAGAAGTATGTATGAAAATGGTGAGAACTACTATGGACTTCGTATTGGACCTTCATTTTCTACTGTAAACTCAGATGACTCAAGACTTGATGGCGGAAAATCACAGACAGGACTAAACATTGGTGCTGTTGCGGGATTTGCACTATCAGACAAGTCTCCACTGTTTCTTGAAACAGGTCTCTACTATACGGAGAAGGGTGGAAAGAAGAAAATTGAAAACGGTAAGAAAATGACCTACGATTTGAATTATCTCGAAATACCGATAACAGTGAAATATGCTTATTCCGTAGATGATCATTTCTCTATACAACCTTTTGCCGGTGGCTATTTGGCTTGTGGTGTTGGCGGCAAGATAAAGAACTATGGTTTGCGTGAATCACAGAGTTCTTTTTCAAGTGATTGTTTCAAGCGGTTTGACAGCGGATTGAGAGTTGGCTGTGGAGCAGCATACGACATGTTCTATGTTGACTTGACATACGATATTGGCTTGACAAACATTTGCCATGATGAATTTGACACATCACACAATGGTTGTCTAACCTTAAACTTTGGCGTAAACTTTTAACAATCAAGAACTTAGACATTAAACAGAAACTACTTTTTCTTTAATGTCTAAGTTCGCTTTCATCGTTAAAATTATCTATACATGGGTTTTATATCCCATACTTCAACTTATAATAATATTCATTGCATTTCCTTTTTTTGTATTTATGCAATGAACGAACTGTTCAAATAAACTTCCAAATACAATATTTGGATGAATCTAATTAAATTATCTGCAACGATTTTACAGCATCATAATTCTATGATTCTCAACTTTTTGTTGTATCTTTGCAGAAAGATAGAACTAATAACTAAAAACATACAAACAAAATGAACAGTGATCCTAAAGATTGTCTTTATTGCCAAAACAATGAGACATTGCATGATTTGATGATTGAAGTAGCAAAACTTAGTGTTTCAAGAGTATTCATCTTTAAAGAACAGACTTACCATGGTCGTTGCCTCGTAGCATATAAAGATCATGTTGATGATCTGAATTTGCTGAGTGATGACGACAGAAATGCTTTCATGGCAGATGTTGCAAAAGTAACACGAGCAATGCAAAAGGTTTTCAATCCTGACAAAATCAACTATGGAGCATATTCTGACACTCTGTCACATTTGCATTTCCACCTTATTCCTAAATATAAAGGCGGACCAGATTTTGGTGGAGTGTTCCAAATGAATCCCAAGAAGGTTTATCTGACAGAGGCTGAGTATACAGAGATGGCAGAAGCATTGAAGAAAGAACTTTAATCTTGGCAATGAGAATTGACATAATAACTGTGCTCCCAGCAATGATTGAGGGCTTTTGCAATGAATCAATCTTGGCGAGAGCACAGAAAAAAGGACTGGCTGAAATTCATCTGCATAACTTGCGCGATTATTCTGCCGACAAATGGAAGCGTGTAGACGATTATCCTTACGGTGGCTTCGCAGGAATGGTTATGCAGTGTGAGCCCATTGACCGTTGTATCTCTGCCCTGAAAGCAGAGCGTGACTACGATGAGGTTATCTTCACTTCACCTGATGGGGAGCAATTCAACCAACATGTGGCAAACGACCTCTCGATGAAGCAGAACCTCATAATTCTGTGCGGACACTACAAGGGTATAGACCATCGTATCCGCGAGCATCTTATCACTCGCGAGATTAGTATTGGTGACTATGTGTTAACAGGTGGAGAGTTGGCTGCAGCTGTTATGGCTGATGCTATAGTTAGAATTGTGCCTGGAGTTATAAGCGATGAACAGAGCGCATTGTCTGATTGTTTTCAGGATGATATGCTGTCGGCTCCAATCTACACCCGTCCTGCCGACTACAAGGGATGGAAAGTTCCTGATATTCTGTTAAGCGGTAATGAGGCAAAGATAAAAGACTGGGAAATAGAACAGAGCTATGAAAGAACAAAACGTCTGCGCCCTGATTTGCTGAAATAAATTCACTAATTAAATAAATATATTATGGAAAATCTATCAAATTTTTCAGCGACTCCAAAACTTGGTTTCGGGAAAGCCGTGAAAAAAGTATTAAGTAATGTTATAAACTTCAAGGGGCGCGCACGCCGTTCAGAATTCTGGTGGGCTGCGCTCGCATTCTTCATTTTCAATGTTGTTGCAAGTGCTTTCCTTTCTGCATTCCCCGGTGTAAGTACGATAGTAAGCTTTCTTTTAAGTCTTTTGATGTTGGCCGTTACTGTGCGTCGTTTGCAGGATAGCGGACATAGTGCATGGTGGGAATACATTAATTTCATAGCAAGTTTGGTTATGGGACTGTATGTGCAGTTTGGTGGATACATGGATGCCGTACAGGCTGTTAATCCGAACCCGGCAGATATGATGAACTGTATTGCAAGTCCGCTTTTCTGGATTCCGGCAGCTGTAGATACAGTCACTGGTATTGCTGTATTTATCTTCTGCTTGTTTGACAGTCAGGTTGGACCGAATAAATATGGAGATTCTCCTAAATACGTTTTGACAGAATAAGGCCTTGCACATATAACGAATAAAAGCGCATAGTAATGTCTTGATTACTTTGCGCTTTTATTATTTCAATATAGCTGTCTGAAAGTCATACAACTGTATGTTCTAATGAAAAGAAATTAGTTTGCAGCTTCAAACTCCTTAAGGAAACGAACATCGTTCTCAGAGAACATACGGAGATCGGAAACTTGATACTTCAAGTTTGTGATTCGCTCAACACCAAGTCCAAAGGCATAACCTGTATAAACCTTACTGTCTATACCGCAAGCCTCAAGCACGTTAGGGTCAACCATTCCGCAACCGAGGATTTCCACCCAACCAGTATGCTTGCAGAATCCACAACCTTTTCCGCCACAGATATGACAAGAGATGTCCATCTCGGCACTTGGCTCAGTAAATGGGAAGTAACTTGGACGTAGACGAATTTTAGTGTCTGGACCGAACATCTCACGAGCAAATGTCAGAAGCACCTGTTTCAAGTCTGTAAACGAAACATTCTTGTCTATATACAATCCCTCAATCTGATGGAAGAAACAATGAGCACGCGCGGTTATAGCCTCATTACGATATACACGTCCTGGACAAATGATACGGATAGGTGGCTGAGAAGTTTCCATCACGCGAGCCTGAACAGAACTTGTATGACTACGCAAAAGGATGTTCTTTGTAACATCGTTTGGATTCTGTTCAACAAAGAAAGTATCTTGCATGTCGCGAGCCGGGTGGTCGGCAGCAAAGTTCATTTTTGTAAACACATGCAAATCGTCTTCCACCTCAGGACCGTCGGCAAGTGTGAATCCCATACGCGAGAAGATATCAATAATCTCGTTCTTTACGATAGTAAGAGGATGACGAGTTCCGAGTTCTATTGGATAGGCGGTTCTTGTCAAATCAATATCTTGAGCACTGTCATCTTTTGTCTCCACAGCTTCACGCAGAGCATTAAGACGCTCTAAAGCAGTTTGCTTCAACTCGTTGATTTTCATACCCACCTCTTTCTTCTGCTCGGCAGGCACAGTTCTAAAGTCAGCCATTACGGCATTAATTTCACCTTTTTTGCTGAGGTACTTCAGGCGCAGAGCCTCTATCTCCTCAACATTAGATGCCTTCATTTCCTTAACCTCCTCAAGGAGGCTTGCAATTTTGTCAAGTATCATGTCTAAAAAACTTCGATTTTTCTTTTCAAAATATTGTTTTAATCGTTCATCAGCCATCAGCCACTGATTAGCCGAAAAGTTTACCTTTCAATGGCATATAGCCAATTCGGGAGCAAAATTACTTTATTTTTTCGAATTTCGTGCATAATACTCTACATATTTAACTCTCTGTTGTTTGATTATTACATGTTTATCTGTAAATTTGCAATATCATTCGATAAAACTACTACAATGAAAGCAAAAAGGCTACTAACACTGTACATATTTCTATTATTTATATCAGTCAATGCAATAACAGCCAATTTTTTCTGTCGTATACACAATCTTGCCGAAGCCAACGGACTGCTCGAAGCCCACATGTCTAATGCAATACAAGACAGATACGGCTTCATGTGGTTTGCCACATGGAACGGGCTCGTACGCTACGACGGTAACAACTACTATACCTTCAAGCCTGTGCAATGTTCTGGCGGAACAATATCGTCAAACAGGATATTCAACATAAAAAGAACAGGAAGTGGCAATCTTTGGTGCCTTTCATCTGACAACAAGTTGTATCTTTTCAACACCCGTTCCAATTCATTCTTCAATATCCACAAAAAGACAGCCTTAATCCAAGGGAAAAATGTAAAAAAACTGATTCCGTTAAACAAAGGCATAACATGGGTAATATTCAAAGACAATTCAGCCTTACGCATTATAGACAATACCCCCTTTCAGAATTACCGGTATGTCAAGGCAAAAACAAAGTTGCTCTCATGGAGCAATGAAATAAACAATGTGACATGCGACAGCACCGGAAGAGAATGGATTTTGACCGACAAAGCTGCTTTTATATTCGGGTCGCATGCTAATATAAAAGGAAAATTCAAATTTGTCGTAAGTCATGCTCAAAAAACATGGCTTATTACAGAAAGTGGCAAAGTGGTTAGATATAGCAGAGGTAAATACTTTGTTTTATGCAATAATGCCTATAAGGAAAAGATCAGATATACCATATTTGCAAACGACAGACTGATTATAGCTGGAGACAATGGAGTTGTTTCTATTGATGATGCTAACGGACAAATCCACACGTTAAGCACAACCCCTACAGACTATTTATATAAAGACAGAAAGAACAGACTTTGGACTTTCGGGAAATCGAACAGCGTTGAGCTCATTAATCTTAAAGACGTGAGCAGAAATGTTCTGACGACAGCGTTCAGACCATGCAAAGAACTGATGAAAAATCCACAACTGATATACGAAAACGCATACGGGCAAATTGTTCTGAAACCAGAACAGGGAGAATTGTCATATTATGACGAACAGCAGAAAGTCTTACGTCCGTGCATATTCTATGAAGACAACACCTCAAAGCCATTCGAACCGAAAGAAATGCGCAAATTTATTGTTGACCACAACAAGAATCTGTGGATTTTCCAAAAACATGAAGCGTTCTGTATTTCTTTTCATCCTAATCTTTTCGTTTCAATGAATAACAAAACGAGACAAGAATGTCGCATGCTTGGCATTGACTCATGGGGGAAGCTTTGGGCTTCCAACCGCTCAATGGCTTTATGCTTGCAGCAGGACGATGGCCCCTGCTATATAAAAAGTAACGGAGAGATATCATCTGCGTTTTCGTCTTTTTCCAACCAACCTGCCTATTCATACATGCAAGATGCTGACGGAAGAGTATGGATAGGAACCAAAGGCGACGGACTATATATTCTTACATATCATCACAACATGTACGACGTGGAACATTTCATTCACGATAGCCATCTACCCGGAAGTCTGTGTAGCGACTCCATATACACAATGTTTCAAGACAAAAGAAAAAGAATTTGGCTCGGAACATACGGTTCGGGGGTATTCATGGCAAAGCAGCAAAACGGGAAATGGATTTTTTCGAAATGCCGGAACATTCCTGCCGACACAAAAGCAAGATGCTTTTTTGAACCTAAAGACAACACCATGCTGATAGGCACAACAACGGGGCTTCTATCTGTTGATACAAGAGATGAAAGAAATCTGAAATGCTATATCAATGCTTTCCGCAAAGAGTCATGGGGACTTAAAGGCAATGACATAATGATGATCACATCGTGTTGCGGAAAAATATATGCCTGTGTGTTCGGCAGCGGAATAAGCGAGATAGAGGGTAACAACTATCTTACCAGCATGCTGCATTTTAAAACTTATCCAATATCATCTGACGCTACTGCTGACCAAATAAAGACAGCTATCAGCGACGGCAAGAATGTCTGGATAATATCAGACCAAAGCATTACAAGATTCACGCCAAGAGACAAATCGCTTATGACTTTCGACCGCTCTTGTTTCACCGAGCAAGTGAAATTCTCTGAGGCAAAACCTGTTGCAAGAAACGGAACGATAACTGTAGGTACTCTGTCTGGAACATTGTCTTTTAGAAACGACATCACCGAAAAGTACAAAGACTTGAAAAGACTTGTTTTCACCGGTATACAATACACAAACGACATGAATATCCGTCCGCTAAACGATATCGACAGTCTGATAATATCTCCTGCAGAAAGGAGTTTCTCCTTATATGTATCTTCACTTGACTATGGTGGCAACATACATACCCTATACCGTTACCGTATGGATGGCTACAGCGATGGATGGAACTACATGAGCGAAAACCAACACGCAGCAAACTTCAACAACATTACACCAGGAAATTACACACTCATAATAGAAACCGCCGGAAAAGACGGAAAATGGGGAACGGCAAGAAGAATTATTCCCGTGGTTGTTAAACCTAAGTTCATTGAAACTTCTTTGTTTAAATTCCTGGTAACCATCTTGATAGTCGGGGGCATTCTGTTTCTCGTCTATGCCGTAATTTACCTTAGCCGCATACGCCATTCTTTACAAAAGAGATACAGTCTGCTAATGACCGTAGATGAGCTAACTGCAGATATTAGGCATGAGGAGAAAATCATACTAAAGGAAAATGCCGACAAGAAATTTCTTGAAGACAACATCCGTTTCCTTGAAAACAACATTTCCAGAGACGGTCTGTCTGTGAAGGATTTTGCAAAACATCTCGGAATGAGTCGTACTGCATATTATAATAGAATGAAAGAAATTACCAGACTGTCGCCAATAGAATTTATCAGCCAGATACGAATCAAGAAAGCCATGCAGCTAATAGACAACGGCGAGAGATCTGTCACAGAGGTGGCATACAGAACAGGATTCAACGATCCAAAATATTTCTCGCGTTGTTTCAAGGCAGAAATCGGAATATCGCCATCTGCATACATCAAAACAAAAGACGACGAAACACTTGCATAAGAATATGGGGAAAGTCAAACATGATTTTGCTTTCCCCATCCATTGCAGTATTAAAAGAGCTATTTTATAAATTTATACTTAACAGTGCCATCAGTGGCAATTTTCATTCCACAGCCTTTGACAGTTGTCTTTCTTCCGAGTAAGTCATAATACAATATTTTCTTGTCATTGCTTCGGTAAACACTACCTATTCCTGTTGTTCCTCCTTTCTGATAGCCCAGTAATTGCGACTTGTAATCCGTTATCGCCTTTTTCAGTGCTGCGTTTACGGTGTGGTCTTCATCGTCCACACTATTGTCGAAAGTCCATTTTAAATCTCCTCCGTCAATTCGTCCAGCATATTTGCATACTATTTCCGGAACATCGGCAGCAGCATCCGGATTAGACTGATACATATCGCTTGCCGTATCAAAATTGCTGTATGCCCATTGTCCTGTGACAGACTTCACCGTTTCCGGAATTTTTTCATCCCTGCTCTCCACTTTATATGCATCAAACTGCGTTGCGTTATCTGTTTGATATACAAGTTTAAGCTTTGTATTCTCGTTTACAAACATATTGTCGAAAGCCTTTGTCATGCCACCGTTCTGTCCGGAAAACGTACCCTTCAGCGTATAAGTTCCTGTTGTCTCGTCATATTTGTCCGTGCCCTGTCCTGAAATCATCATCGGGCGTTTCACTTCGCGGAAGAAGTTTCGCTCCACAAAAGCTGAAGTCTCGCTCGTGTTTCCGATACCATACACAGAAACTCCGTCATAATAGTTATTGTATATGTGTGCAGTAACATAATGCAGTCGCGGACAGCGCGAGTCGGCATGGTCAAACCAGTTATGATGATAAGTTATGCGCAGGTTCACGTCTTCGCCTGTGGCACCGCCACATCCCATAACCTTTCCACTGTCAAAGAAATGGTTAAAGGCTATCGTTATATCGGTTGAGCGGTATTTTATATCTATTGACCCGTCACCCTTCACCTGGTCGGCATCCTTGCCTGGCTTGCCATAGAAGAAATCAATGTTGTGTATCCAAATATGTCGGTTATCGGTATCGAGCGAAACAGCATCATCGCCAAAGAGCATAATGCCAAGATTACGTACTTCCAAATTCAGCGTGCGCTTCATTGTTATACCAAAACCATATAGTGTGGCATCGTCACCTACACCTTCGACGGTTACGTTCTCCAAGTTGCGGTCAGAGTTGTTGAATCCAGTCAAATTTATATAGTTTCCATCTTTTATGCCTGCGAAGTTGGTATCGGTCAATGTGCCTACTACTCTAATGGCAAGTGGTGTCTTGTCATATCCTTTGCTGTAGGCATTCAAAATATTTCCAAGTCCTGTATAAGATGTAATCTTTCCTTTTTTATCCTTAACTTCACACTCCACGCTGTTTATGTCTGCATCCGTAACGTAGATTATGCGTGCTCCATCTTTTAACGTTCCATCCATTTTGTATGCGCCCGGTACATTTCCATCTGTAAAGGCGAATCCTTCTCTCACGTTCGGCTTGACTACAAGATTTTGTGTCTTGCCTGTATCTATCTTATTGCCTTTGCTGTCAAAAGCTTCAACAGTCAAGCTGTATTCACCAGCAGCAAGTCCCACTGCATCGGCACGAATATACCCTGGATATTTCCGGATTAGTTTGTCATCGATTTTAAATTTACTGCCACTTGCCGTTTCATAATATACATTATAAGTAGCGGCATCGTCCACGGGTTGCCATTCCAAGTATGCACTCTCAAGCCAACCTGCCGACTTTAGGATATTAATAGCACTGGCATCAATATTATGCAGAAGCATTGATCCTACAATAAGCGAAAACAGATTACAATTAATTTTTATTAGTTTCATAAGTTATAAGTTTTTTGGTTCTTGCCGCAAAGATATCAATTTATGTTTTTACCGCGGATTAATATCTGACAAACATGGTGGACAAATTATCAAGTGTCTGACATTCAACCTATTACCATACTAAAATTTTATTGTCAATATTGCTGCCGTCAATCACATGGTATAAAACTTTGTTTAGATGATTTCACCCTCATCCCTCACTTTTTTACAATCAACGCATTGATTGTCACAGACATACATTAGTGAGAGATGGGGTGAGGGATAGATCCATCCCTCACTATGATAAAAAATTCCACATTCCAGCACAAAGAGTGCAGTAACTGCGCACTCATAGCAAGATACCGCTTTACGAAATGTTATCCCTCACATTCCTCACCTTATCCCTCACCCTTGTTTTATACTCTAAAACATTGATATTAAACATCTTGCGCAACAAGAGTGAGGGATATGAGGGATAAAATCACAAAAACTTTTTTTAGTTTATATATTAAATTCTGCAGTCTATTCCTCCCCTACTCTATTATGGAGGAAATCAATTCTTTTACATCAAAATGAAAAAATCCTGTAAATATTTGCACGAAATGAAAATAAATATGTACTTTTGCGAAAATTTGAGAGTGAGAAAATATACATAAGATTTATTCTTAGTATGAGAAAATGAAAAAAGGATTTTTATTTGCTGTCTTAGCATGCGCATTTATGATGCTATGGACAACAACAGGATGCACAGAAAAGAAAGTGTCTGGAGTTGACTCCACAAGTGCAGACACGGTTGACACCACGTCTATTGACACATTGGAACAACTGATTACAGAACAGCCTATGCCAAAAGCTGCCGATGAGTTGTTTGATGATTTCATCTTTAATTTTGCCGCTAACAAGAAACTACAGCTGAAAAGAATAATGTTTCCATTGAAAGTGACAAACAACAGCAAAGAGAAAGTCATAAACAAGCAACAGTGGAAAATGGAACATTTCTTCATGAACCAAGGGTATTATACGCTGATTTTTGACAACAAACGGCAAATGAACCTCGTCAAAGACACCTCAATAAACCATGTGGTAGTAGAGAAGATTTATCTGAAAAAGAAAAAGGTAAAGCAATATGTGTTTAACCGGATTAACGGTCAATGGATGCTTGTAGAAATCAACACCGGAGCAATGTACCAAAACAACAATGCTTCGTTTTTGAATTTCTACCAAAAGTTTGCCACCGACTCTACATTCCAAGCAAATCACCTGAACAACCCGATACATTTCTCAGGTCCTGACCCTGATGATGATTTCAGCACGATGAATGGTGATATAGCCCCCGAAACATGGCCTGCTTTTGCTCCTGAACTACCTTCAGGATTTATATACAATATAATGTATGGGCAGAAATATACACAAAGCAACCAGAAAATTCTTGTTATGCGAGGTATCGCAAACGGAATGGAAATGGAACTTACGTTTGCTCGCAAAGGTAAGCAATGGAAGCTGACAAAGCTCTCTGAATAATACAAATTTAATATATATGGAAAACTCCTATCGGCAAATCTTATATTAGTATTTTGCCGACAGGAGTTTTTAGATTACAACAGGATAATATTTTAACTAAAAGAACAATAAAGTGAAAGATTTCAGAAACTACAGTTTGGCACAGCACAACACATTTGGCATCAATGCCAAGTGCAGCCGCTTTATCGAGTATGCCACCACAAGCGAAGCTAAGGAGGCAGTGAAAAGCTTGAACAATAACGACATGCCGTTGCTTATCATTGGTGGCGGAAGTAATCTGTTGCTGACAAAAGATTTCAACGGCATTGTGCTACACTCTGCTATAAAGGGAATTGACTCTACATTTATCGACGGAGGAGTACTCGTAAGATGCGGAAGTGGAGAGAACTGGGATGAAGTAGTTGCCTACTGTGTGGAACACGGGTGGCATGGAATGGAGAATCTATCGCTGATTCCAGGCGAAGTGGGAGCATCTGCCGTACAAAACATTGGAGCTTATGGAGCTGAGGTGAAAGATATTATATATAAGGTAGAGGCTGTGGAGATTTCTACCGGCAAATCTTGTTTCTTCACAAACGAAGAATGTAAATATGCATACCGCGACAGTCGCTTCAAGCATGACTGGAAGAACAAATATCTCATAACTCACGTTACATATAGACTGTCTACAATATTTAATTCTCATCTTGAATATGGAAATATTCGCGCTGAGCTTGACAAGGACGGCATTGAACACCCTACAGCACAGCAGCTACGCCAAGCTATAATAAATATACGCAACGCAAAACTTCCTGACCCAAAAGTTGAGGGCAATGCCGGCAGCTTCTTCATGAACCCAATAGTAAGTATGGAGAAATTCCATGAACTGCAAGCAAAATATCCAGACATGCCACACTATGAAGTTGACAACGAGCATGAAAAGATTCCTGCAGGATGGATGATAGAAAAATGCGGATGGAAGGGAAAAACTTTGGGAAATGCAGGTGTTCATTCCAAACAGGCTCTCGTTTTAGTGAATAAAGGTGGAGCTACGGGAAAAGAAATAGTAAACTTATGCGAACAAATCCGCAAAGATGTTACCGAAAAATTTGGTATCGACATTCATCCTGAAGTAAATATCATTTAGAAATGAAACTAATATTTCTCGGAACTGGCACATCTGTCGGTGTGCCAACTATTGGCTGCAAATGCAATGTTTGCACAAGCAAGGATGCTCACGATCGCCGTCTGCGTTGTTCGGCAATGATAGAAACGGAAAAGACAAGAATTGTTATTGATTGTGGACCGGATTTCCGCGAACAAATGCTACATCAGAAATTCCGCAAGATTGATGCAATACTTATCACACATTCACATTATGACCACGTGGGCGGGATTGACGACGTGCGCCCTTTCTGTGTTTTTGGCGACATAAACATTTATGCCGACCCTATATCAGAAAAGAATCTTCATCAAATGATGCCATATTGCTTTGCTGAGCATCTGTATCCAGGAGTACCCAAAATCAATTTGCACAAAATTGATAGGCATGAAGAACTGCATATAAACGAGTTATGCATAATGCCTTTTAGGGTTATGCACGACAAGTTGCCTATTCTCGGCTTCAAAATCGGTAAATTGGCGTATATAACGGATATGAAGACCATCCCTTCAGATGAGATTCCATTGCTGCAAGATATTGATTATCTCGTTGTAAATGCTTTGCGCTTCAAAAAACAGCACCATTCACACATGCTTGTTGACGAAGCTGTGGCTTTTGCAAAACAAACAAGTGCCAAACATGTGTTCTTCACACACATGGGACATGATATCGGACTGCATGAAGAGGTAAACAAAATTTTGCCTGACAATATAAGACTTGCCTACGACGGAGAAATAGTAGAAATATAAAATACAACGCTTCTGGCAGGATTAATATCAAAACAAATATTAATTCTGCCTTTATTGTTCTAATAAAAACAATATGACTCATTGAAAATACAAAGTTGGAGAGGTTCGTATAGAGACAAAAAAAAGAGGATAATATGATCACTCACACTAACCTCCTGAAAACAATTCTAACGATTGATTTTATGAACATAACTATAAAAACGCTATAATCATAAATATCATCATCGTTTTAAATCTAATAACATAATCTTTACCTTAAATCTATCAAACTACTAACCTATGAAAAAATGTATTCTCCCGAACACGTT
>CAKQCV010000056.1 GCA_934217675.1 uncultured Prevotella sp.
AAAAATATGTGGAAAATCGGGAACTGCCAAAAAGCACTCAGAAAGTGTTAAAAATCAAAGAGTATTGAAAATCAAGGCTTTATGTTTAGTTGGTCGTAGTAAGTTATTGTTAGTTATAAGGCTCTAAATACATCCATTAAAAGCATCGGATTCTATCGTAGTACAATTCTTCAAATTACCAACAGACACAAGATTTGAACATATATAAAATGCATAATCACCAATATATGTACAAGAACTTAAATCAACTTTCGTCAAACTGGAACAGCCCCTAAAAACATCACTGCCAATACCCTCAAGTTGAGAAGTATTCAAAACCTCTCTCAAGGAACTGCAACCACTAAACAAACTACCATTTAAAACAGTTACAGTCTTCGGCAACGTCACACTCTCCAAAGTCTTATTGTCTCTGAAAGAAAATCCAAGGGCCGTCACCGTATATTCATCCGATGTTCCTTTATAAACCTTTTCAGGTATAACTACCACATCGCCAGAGTTTAACGTGTAATTAATCGTAACAGTCTTGTTATCCTCTGACGTAACATAACATCCCCACGTCACACCATTATCGTCCGTATAACTGAAATCATCAGCAAGGCATTGCAAAATGCCGATACAGACGAACAAACTTAATAAAAATAACTTTTTCATAATCTAAATACTTTAAGGTAAAATTATTTCATCCATAAAACTTTTTGTCCGTTTATGATATATATGTTTCCCGGCACAGGATGGGCAACCTTATGCCCTCCAACAGAATAAACCTCTCCATCTGTATTCAGCGAACCATCGGTTGCCAACGTTGGCGCAGCAATACCATCGGTATCAGCAAAAGTAAGTTCCATCACCTTAGCACCATTGTCTATTGCAGGCTTAACCCAACACTTTCCGGCAGGAATGTTGAACTCTGTGCCATACATACTGTAGAGCTTCACGCCCTCACCCTGATTCTGCAACACAAAGCCATCATCAACCTTCTGCGGCGCAACGGCACCATACAGAATGCCCTCGTTTACCACCTCGGCATATTTGCTGGCATCTACCGTGCCTGTCAAGCCATCAGCACTGAACCCATTTTCAGCATATAATATATAAGGTACATATCCGCGCAACTCGCTTTCCTCTTTCAGTATGGCATAATGTGCATCTTCCGAACGCTCCGTAACGGAATAAGCCTTCAGCCCTGAAGGCAATGGTGAAACAGTGAACGGAAGGACGCATGTGCCCCATTTGTTTGTGGGACTTACTGCTATACTTGCCGTGCTCGTATTCTCCACGTTCACCGTGAGCGTCTGGTCAGCACAGTTGTATTGCTGTGCACCATTCTCCTTCGTAATGAGGTGCAAATTGGAAACCTTTAGTTCGACAGTACCAGGCTTGAGATATGGACTGGCCTTGCATATAATAGAAAGAATAGTCCCCTTCTCTTTTACAAAATTCAAGCCTTTTAAAGATATACACGAAAGGCGCAACACGCTTTCACCTATTTTATTATAGGAACTTGTAACCGTATGGTCTGTCTTTCTCTGCACAAGAGGATAAACCTTGTCGTTATTGCAGATATCAACTATAGGATAACCATCTTCCATCACCACATCCAATCCCGGTGGAAACTTAATATCCATCTCATAGGCGGTGTAGATTTGCGACCCCTCAAGACTTATGATGAGTTCATACTCATCATTACTACCCGGCACAACTGTCACATCGTTTACCGATATATAGTCGGAAGTGGGTTTGGGCAGGACAGTGTCGGCAAAAGTGTTTAACACAGTGCCGACAAACATTAAAAACAAAAGTAATTTTTTCATAATATATATATCGAAGTTTTGTGTATATACAATGTCAGTTCCGGCTCAAAAAGGCATTCAATGTTGGTAGAAAGTTAAAGATTATTGTATATCGGAACAAAACAGAAAAAGCGTGAGCCTATTAACTTTCTCTCTATCTGCTTGTAGGCTCTCGACTGCCCTGGATACCAATAGATGAAAAGTTTGCTCACGCTCTTGGGGGATATATACATTTCGGGCATATATATCAATCCAAGAGGGAGCGTCTTTCATCGTTTCAAGGCACCAGTGAGTTGTCGAGATTCACAAGCAATGAAACGAAGCTAAACGCTTCCACTATAATGTTCGCCAATAAAAAATGACAGAGTCATCAATTGGCGCTACAAATTTACACATTACTTTTATATATACAAACAAAAAGGATAAAAAATTACTAAACTTTCTGATTTATAATCTTCCCCTCCCCCACCTCCCCTTGACAGGGGCGGAGCAGTTACTCTTGATTATCATAAACTTGCTTGTCTGTATTTATTGCCATAAACTTGTATGCTTGTCTGTATTTATCTAATCAAACAAATCATAAATAAATCTATCAGCAATTTCTTACTGGTAAATGTATCTGTCCTCAAACAGAAAGAGTAACTGCTCCGCCCCTGACAAGGGGAGGCGGGGGAGGGGAAAATATAAATCCAAAAACTTTAATTTTTTCTTTTTCAGGCTTCCCCTCTGGTGTTTCTCTTCCTTATAACCTTCAACGACAGCAACAGCATTGCTATACCGAACACCCACGACACGATGGCACTAACCCATAGTCCCATCCCCTGGGTGAACCCAGCAACGATGAAAGTAAGAAACGAAACACATGCCACAGTGAGAGCATACGGCAACTGCGACGATACATGATGCACATGCTTACACTCGGCTCCAGCACTCGCCATAATAGTAGTGTCGGAAATCGGAGATATGTGATCGCCACATACTGCCCCTGCCATACATGCCGAGATAGATATTATGCGCAATGCTCCTGCTGCCGGGAACACAGCTATGCAGATAGGGATGAGAATACCGAATGTGCCCCACGAGGTGCCTGTGGCAAAAGCAAGAAACGCCGCCACGACAAATATTATCGCCGGAAGCATCATCTGCAGTTCGGCTGCGCTGCTGCCCACCACATGTGCCACATATTCTGAGGCACCAAGCGAATCTGTCATGCTCTTCAGTGTCCATGCAAGTGTGAGAATAAGTATTGCCGGAACCATTGCCTCGAATCCTTTTATCAGACTACTCATTGCCTCGTCGAAAGGCAGAGTCTTTCGCACAACAAACATTCCTATTGTGAGTATAAGCGATACAAGCGACCCTATTACCAGTCCTACAGATGCGTTGCTTGCAGCAAACGAATCGACAAAGCTCATGTAATTATGGCTCGATGCATTGAAAAAGCCTCCGGAATATATCATTCCTACCACACAAAACACTATCAGCATGACGATAGGAACAACAAGGTCGGAAACGGCACCTTTGTTCTGCTCCATCTCCTTTTTGCCAGCACTCACTCCATGTTCCACCACATGTAGTTTCGTGCCACTCACATCATCGAGCTTTCCGCCATTGGTGCGTTCATACCATTCTTTGAACCTTGCCTCGTATTTGCTCATAGCCTTGAAATCGAAGTCGGAGAGCACTATACAGAAAAGGAATACCAGCGTGAATATTGCATAGAAATTAAACGGTATAGCCTTACAGAAAAGCGACAGTCCGTTCTCGTCGCCAGTGACAAATCCCGAAACGGCAGCAGCCCAACTGGAAATAGGCGAGATTATACACACCGGGGCAGCAGTGGAATCAATGAGGTATGCAAGTTTCTCTTTCGTCACACCATGGCGCACGGTTATCGGGCGCATCACGGAGCCAACGGTCAGGCAGTTGAAATAGTCGTCTATAAATATCAGTATGCCGAGCAGTATAGTGGCTATCTGTGCACCTTTTTTCGTTTTAACATGCTTCACAGCCCAACGCCCGAAGGCAGCAGAGCCTCCTGCCTTGTTCATCAGAGACACCATAGAGCCAAGCAAAACGAGAAACACGAGTATACCCACATTCCATGGGTCGGAAAGACAATGAATCATGCCGTAAGTCTTTGCATCGTCTCCGTTACCCACGGTGTCATTCAGCAGATGTGCAATAAAGCCATCTATGCCCGTGCCCACAGAAAAGCTGTAGAGTGCTGCACCGAGCACGATGCCGATGAAAAGCGACGAATATACCTCTTTTGTTTTCAGTGCCAATGCTATGGCAACGATGGGTGGCAACAGCGACCATGCCGTGCCAATCATGTTATAGTCCATTTGTGTTTATTCTACGTTTGTGTTCTTTTGTTTTAGTTCAACAACTTTCAGTTCCTTGCCATCCACCTTGAACCTCACGTCAAGTCCCATGTATGGCATACCGTATATTTTATCAGCATCATGGTGGTAGTGCGGACGCGGGTCGAGTTCCAACACCTTCTTTAGCGAAAAGAGTTGGTCGGCTGTGAATTGCCTTTCCATCTCCTTCGGTATTTCCACTCTTAGCTTTTGTATTTCATTCTTGTCAACGAAGCCACAACGAGCATTTGGGTGGCAATCGGCAATCGACACGTATGGCTTAATGTCGTAGATCGGTGTTCCGTCCATAAGGTCGGCACCACGAACAAAAACCAGCGGACTGTTTCTTTGGTCATAGTCGATATGGTCAAGACGCACCGACGACAGCCCTAAAGCATTTGGACGGAATGGCGAGCGACTGGCAAAGACGCCCACTTTTTCGTTGCCGCCAAGTAAAGGCGGACGAACAAGTGGGCTATTAGCCTTGTGTGGATTAGCCGAGAAATGCCAGATAAGCCACAGATAGTCAAAATCTTCTATTCCGCGAAGCATGTCGCGGTTTCTGCAATCGGGAACAAACTCTATATATCCCTCAAGCTCTTCAACAAGTCCGCTCTGCTTGGGAATGCCAAACTTCGATGTGAACGGTGAATGAAAATACGCTATCGGACGGATTGTAATGTCATTGCTGTCCATAGCCATTTTCTTGAGAAATTTATAACAGTCCGATAGACTTCAGTTTGTTTTCGATTACTTCAACGCCACCCTCAACGTTACTTTCTATATTAAGTGGCATTACAGGGTCGTGCAATGACATGCGCAAGAGTAGCCAGCCATCTTCATCGGCATTGCTGCAGCTCACTCTCACTCCCTCGTAGTTTGGTTCCACAAGGCTCCAGCCTGGCTGTGCTGCAAATTTTGCCTTCATCTCCTCAAGCACTTTCGCGCCATACGCTTTAAAGTCGGGTTGTGTCAGCTTTATTCTTATCTCCTTGCTCTCTTTTGGCTGCTTCAGCGTGGAGATGAGATCCTGCAACTGTTTTCCCTCTCTGTTCAGCTTTGCTGCATCTATTATTAGTTTAGCGGCAAGATAAGCACCATCATCAAGGAAATAGTTTTCTTTCAAGGCTGCATGTCCTGACGTTTCGATGGCAAGCCAACATTCCTCACCGGCATTGTTCAGACGTATGCCCTCGTTTATCACATTCTTATAGCCACGGCGGAAGCGGTGGTGCTTGCCTCCGTTTGCCTGTATGAACTCCGCCAGTCCGTCGGATGTTACAGAATCTGTAACCACCGTGCTGCCTGGATGCTCTTTCAGTATTACGGCTGCAATAAGTGCGATAAGTGCATTTCTGTTTATTGGTTCACCTTTATGGTCTACGATTGCCGAACGGTCTACATCGGTATCGAAGATTATTCCAAGATCGGCATGGCTATCCACAACAGCCTTGCACACCGACGCCATGGCTTCGGCATTTTCCGGATTCGGGATATGGTTAGGGAAGTGTCCGTCTGGTGTCAGGAACTGGCTGCCTGCAGTATTAGCACCAAGCGAACTTAGGATTTTCTCAAAGAATCCGCCGTTGCCGTTTCCTGCATCAACAATGATGTGCATCCCCGATAATGGATGTGCATAGTCTTCGGCATTCACACCGCTACAGATATAATCGGCAAGGTGGCGTGAATAAATTGACATGAAATCAATTGCCGTGCAGCAGCCTTTAGCTCCATCGAAAGCGTAATCGCCGCTTGCTGCAATATCAAGCACTGCTGCAATATCCTTGCTGTCGAGTCCGCCCTTAGGAGTGAAGAATTTCAGTCCGTTGCGATTGAACGGCAGATGGCTCGCCGTTACCATAACCGAAGCCGAGGCTTTTGTCTGCTCTGTTACGGTTGTCATAAACATTGCCGGCGTTGATGCGAGTCCACAGTCTATAACATTCGCACCTACCTCTACAGCTCCCTTCATGAAAGCTGCCTTTAGGCTCTCGCCCGACAATCGGCAATCTGTACCAACGGCAACTGTGATGTTGTCGGCTCCAGATACTTTTCTGAGCCACTTTACAAATGATTTTGCTATTATTTCAGTTGCTTCTGGTGTAAGATTCACATGCTCTCCTTCTATACCTTCGAGCGCTACACCCCTTATGTCGGAGCCATTTTGTAGTTTTTTCCAATCCATATTTTTGTAGTGTTATATTCTAAAACGTCAGCAAACTTACATATTTTTTTTCAATTATCTTACCATTACTCTCTAAAAAACGCTTTTTATTTGTATCATCTTTTTGTAGGCTCTCAACTTTTGTTGTACCTTTGCAGTCCATGCCACTATTGCAAGAATTGAAGCAACAGAATTTTGCATGGATATAAAGAAAGGCTTTAACAGAAATGAAAAGAAATGTATTCATAACTATATCAATGATTTTTTTTGTCTGCGCCACAGCTATGGCGCAGATTTTCAATAAAGACAGTTACAGCGAGATTCCACCTAAACGCGAGGTGAGGGCGGTGTGGATGACAACTATCGGCGGACTGGACTGGCCTCGAACTTATGCCCACACTCCGCGCACTGTAGAAAAGCAGAAACAGGAACTCAGAGTCTTGCTCGACCGCTTGCAGAGGGCTAACTTCAACACTGTTCTTTTGCAGACACGCATACGAGGAACTGTTATCTACCCTTCTGTCTATGAGCCATGGGACGGTTGCATGTCGGGCAATCCGGGCACATCACCAGGCTACGACCCTTTGGCGTTTGCCATTGAAGAATGCCACAAGCGAGGCATGGAATGTCATGCATGGGTGGTTTGCGTACCAGTGGGCAGACCTAACGGCACCGGACCTAAAAATATAAAGCGCAAACATCCGGAACTGCTGATGAAGATTGGCGATGAAATGTTTATGCGACCGGAAAAGAAAGGAACGGCTGACTATATAGCCAATATCTGCCGTGAGATAACCCACAACTACGACATCGACGGTATTCACCTTGACTATATCCGCTATCCGGAAACTATGAAACTCACTATCTCAAAGACTCAGGCAAGACAGAACATATCTTGCATAGTAAAAACGGTGCATGATGCTGTGAAGGCTGAAAAGCCGTGGGTCAAGATGAGTTGCTCGCCTATAGGGAAACGAAACGACCTGAACCGCTACTGGAGCCGTGGATGGAATGCCGAGGAGAAAGGATGCCAGGACGTGCAGCGATGGATGAGCGAGGGATGGATGGACCAAATCTATCCGATGATGTATTTCCGGGGCGACAATTTCTTTCCGTTTGCTGCTGACTGGAAGGAGCGCAGCCACGGCAAGACGGTTAGTGCCGGACTGGGCATCTATTTTCTCTCACCGAAAGAGGCTGACTGGAACTTCGAGGAGATTCAGAGAGAGATGAACGTGTGCCGACAGATGGGCATCGGTACGGCAATGTTCCGCAACAGGTTTCTGATGGACAACGTGAAAGGACTGTATGACTTCACTCTGCAAGAGCAAAACCTCTACCCTGCCCTCGTGCCGGAGATGACTTGGTATGAACACGAGGCTCCGGCAATGCCAAGAAACCTTTCTGTGGAGGAAAACAATGATGTTTATAAATTGACATGGAATGACGGTGATGTGGCACAAAACGGCTACGGCTCTAATGTACACGGTATATATTATAATGTGTATGCCAGCGATGTGGCTCCAGTAGACATAAGTGATCCACGCAACATTATTGCTGCAAGGACAAGCCACACAAGCCTCAACGTTCCACGGAGCAAACTGACCAAATATTTTGCCGTTACGGCTATCGACCGCTACGGGAAGGAAAGTATACCGCTGCAAAGCAACAATGGCGAAGACATGAGAACAGATGCCATCAAACAAGATTTGATTCGCAACAGCGGAAACCTTGTCATCCTTCCGCCAATGCCATCTACTCTCGACATTGAATACGTAGTGTTGGAAAGTGCTACAGGATGTAGTATAGCATCAATGAAATATGAAAAGATACTGAATATCAAAAATATACCAGATGGAATGTATATCATGCGTTCCCTGTCAAAGAAAGGAAAGACGCACCGCATGGGATGGGTATTCATAAAAAGAAGATAAAACAAAAAAAGGAATAATATGATACAGCAAACAGAATTCCGTATCTCTGCTAAACGCAGAGGTTGCCACTTGATAACTCGCGAGATTCTTGAACACTTGCCACAACCGCTGCCAAAAGTTGGCATGCTGAATCTCTTTGTGAAACACACATCATGTGGGCTGTCCATCAACGAGAATGCCGATCCTGACGTGCGTTCTGACATGGAGAAGATAATGAACCACATAGTGAAGGAGAATGAACCGTATTACGATCATGTGATGGAGGGTGCAGATGATATGCCCGCTCATGCCAAGTGTTCGCTATTCGGGGTGAGCCTCAACATTCCCATTACAAACGGAAAATTGAATTTAGGCACATGGCAGGGCATCTACCTGTGTGAGTTTCGTAATTATGGCGGTGAACGGAAGATTGTTGCCACGATTTACGGATAAAGGATGTGAGTTTTTATAAATCAGAATACAATGAAACTGAAATCAATAAGAAAGAAAATAAGCGGAACACCACAGATGACTGAAGGTACTGTATATTCAATGCTCATAATATGCAGCATATCGCATTTCCTGAACGATATGATTCAGTCGATAATTCCTTCTATCTACCCAATTCTGAAGGACAAGTTCGACTTCTCGTTCGCACAGATTGGTATAATAACGCTGGTGTTCCAGATGACATCTTCTATATTGCAGCCTTTCACCGGATTGGCTGCCGACAAGCGTCCGCAGCCATACGCCCTTTCCATTGGCATGTGTTTCACGCTCGTTGGTCTACTCGTGCTTGCCTTCTCAGAGCATTACCTGTCTATACTCATAGCCGTGAGCGTGGTTGGTTTCGGCTCCTCGGTGTTCCATCCCACGGCATCTCGCGTAGCACAGCTTGCATCTGGCGGAAAGAAAAGTCTGGCACAGTCAATCTTCCAAGTTGGCGGCAATGGCGGATCGGCTGTGGGACCACTACTCGCAGCTGCTATAATCTTGCCATACGGTCAGCACTCCATATCATGGTTTGCCTTGGCTGCACTACTTGCGGCTCTGATAATGGTTCGCCTTGGTGCATGGTATAAGGCAAGGCTGAGTTTCGCTGCCAACCATCCGCAAACAACAACGGGACTGAACACCAACATCTCTCGCCGCGCGAAATATGGAGCTTTAGCTATACTGATATTGCTCGTGTTCTCAAAATATTTCTACACCTCGTGCATCACAAGCTATTTCACGTTCTTCCTTATTGACAAGTTCGGTGTGTCGGTAGCTGCCTCACAGCTGTACCTCTTCGTTTTTCTTGCTGCCTTTGCCATAGGCACCGTGGCAGGAGGAATGTTGGGCGACAGGTTCGGAAGGAAATACGTGATATGGTTCTCTATCGTCGGTGCTGCACCATTTGCCATTGCCATGCCGTTTGTCAATCTCCCGTGGACCATCATTTGCTGCTTCCTCTCCGGACTGATAATTGCCTCGGCTTTCTCGTCGATAGTGGTTTATGCCACCGACCTTATGCCTGACAAAGTAGGACTGATTGCCGGAATTTTCTTCGGACTGATGTTTGGCTTGGGTGGTCTCGGCTCGGCATTCTTCGGATGGCTCGCCGACAAAACGAGCATTGAGTTTATCTTCCAGGTAAGTGCGTTTTTACCATTGTTAGGAATCATTGCAGGATTGCTGCCTAACACGCAAAAAACGAAAGCATAACAAAAAGACTAACCAAGTGCCGGCACTCTGACCACATCTACCACATGACTGCCGGCACCTATCAAGTCGGCACGCTCAGAGATACACTTCTGATACTCTATGAAATGGGCAAAGGTTTCATCACTCATGCGGTTTAGTCGAGTGCGCATATAGTCGGCAGCGCCGTCTGGCGAGAAGATGGTGACACGCTCCAGTCCTGCTTCTTTGTCAAGGCGGTTTATATCGTCAATACGTACATAGTCATACAGTTCGTCGGTTTGTGCCTGTATATGGAAATTCTTGTCCACCAGTCCTTTTTCCAGCAGTCCTCCTATTCTATCCTCATCAAAACAGTAGGAAAGGATACTGTATTCGTTCATCAGATAGGCTACAAAAATCAGTCCCCCCGGTTTCGTCACGCGTTTTGCCTCGTTCAGCGCCTTTAACTTCTCGTCATCACCGATAAGATGATACAGCGGACCGAGCAAGAGAGTTACGTCGGCAGAATCTGACTGTAGGAACGACATGTTCCGTGCATCACCCTGCACCACATCTGCCGTTGGCTCGCGCTTGAGAAACACATCAATGTTGCGACGCACAAGCTCTACAGCCTTTATTTTATACCCCTCTGCCATAAGAGCCGAAGTGTAACGCCCTGTTCCTGCACCTATGTCAAGAATAAATATATCTGGCTTCAGGAAGCGATGCAAATGATGCATGGTGGTTTCAAACTCCACAATGCCATGTCTGCGCAGCAGGCGCAAATCTTCTGGATGCTTGTTGTAATGTTTTTCTATGTTTGATAATGCCATATTGAGTAATGGTTTATAGTCAAAAAAAATAAAGCGACAAGGATAAGTACATACTACTCCACCCTTGCCGCATTTGTCCTTATATTCTTAAATGCAGAATTCTCAGCTCACAGAAACCTTTCTTACCACATTGCCCACCTTCACGATGTAGCAACCTTTTCTAAGATTCAGTTCGTAAACCCTGTCGGCACCGTCAACCTTTATCTTCTTAATCGGTGCGCCAGAGATATCATAAATAAGTATCGTTTGATTTGTAGCATTAGATACACGCAGACGTGTCTGACCATTGCCATCGGTTGTTACCCTCAGCGAGATGCCACCCTTCTGCCCGTCGTAATCATTCTCGATTATCTCAACTGCCGGCACAGCATGAACAGCCAACGGGGCAGCCATAAGACCTAATGCAAATATGATGTTGTACAATTTCTTCATGTTCTATATCCTTATAGTTTATGCAAATTTACTATTTATTTCATAACATTCCAAAGGTTAGTGGCATTTTTTCATTATTTTATCTATAAATACCTACTTTAAGGTAATATCCCTACCCTATTTTTGTTCATAATGAAAAGTTTACTTAACTTTGCAAATGTTTATCTTATGAATTCTGTTGTATTACAGGACTTATTGGCTTACATAACAAAAAGAGAAAACATAATGGAATATATGTCACAAGAAGGCTTCGACAAAATTGCCGAAGAGCTTCACCACTTGGAAACTGTTGATTTGCCACAGGTTAAAGACGCTATATCAGAGGCTCGCGACAAAGGCGACCTAAGCGAAAACTTTGAATATCACGCTGCAAAACGTGAGCAAGGCAGACTGATGGGAAGGGCACGCTTTCTGCAGCGCATACTTGAGAATGCACGCGTTATAGACAAATCACTGTTGAAGAGCGACTGTGTAGGGTTGCTCAGCAAAGTAAGAATCACGAATGTTGCAGCCGGCAAGAGTATGGACTATACTATCGTGAGCCCACATGAAGCAAATCTCCGCGAAGGAAAAATTTCTATCAAGTCACCTATCGCCGAGGCTCTGTTGGGAAAAAAAGCTGGCGATGTGGTTGATGTGCGTGTGCCAGCCGGAATGATAAAGCTGAAAATTGAAAGCGTGGAACTTTAATATATGAGGAGTTTTCATGAACAACGAATTAAAACAACTCATCATACGTCTCGCTGACAAATACGAGACTGAAGAGTTCTTGCCTGCCGACCCAAGTTCTTTTATGCATAAGGTGGAGGGCAAAGCAAATCAGGAGGCAATGGCGTTCCTCGCCTCCTGTTTGAGCTATGGTTCAAGAAAACAGTTCTTCCCCAAAATTCAGTTCATGCTCGATGCTGCCAAAGGAGAAGTTGACCACTGGGTGCGCTCAGGCGAATGGAAAAGGAGTATCCCTGACTCCACAAACTGCTATTATCGGCTTTATACTTGCCACGACATGCATCAGTTGCTCACGGCTTTTCAAACGATGCTTATTGAATACGGAAGCATGAAGGAATTTATCTGCCAAAACAATGCAGCCACAGCAATAGAGGCTGTCTCAGCCATCTGCCGTTTCTTTGCCAGTCACGATGCAAGCAAGATTATCCCAAAGAACACATCGTCGGCTTGCAAACGTGTATGCATGTTTTTACGCTGGATGGTGCGGAGCAATTCGCCTGTTGATTTAGGGTTGTGGACCGACATCATAGACCGTCGGTCGCTAATCATGCCGCTCGACACTCATGTAGTGCAGGAGGCACAACGGATGGGATTGCTGCAAAGTCGCACGGCATCCATGAGTACTGCACGCCGACTGACCGACTGTATGCTTGAGATTTTCCCCGATGATCCGCTGAAAGGCGACTTTGCCCTGTTCGGACTTGGAGTTGACGAATAAACTAAAAACATAAAAAAATCCTTCAGAACAAAATGCTGCATACCAACGGTACGGCTGTTCTGAAGGATTTTTGATTATCTCACGTATTTTTTCCCATTCTGGATATAGACTCCCTTTGTCGGACTAATCACCCTACGCCCGCTAAGGTCATAAAATATTGCAGAAGTATCATCTGATTCTTTAATTATTTTACCGATTCCCGCCGGAATGCCTTTTACATTTGCAAACAGCCAGTCGAGACGTTCATCGGTATAACTCTGTTCGCAAGTGGCAGGATGCGACCAACCGGGTTCAATATCAAGCAGAAGAGTTCCACCGGCAGCCAAGACCTCTGTTTGGAACTGTTCCACTGCCGGGATACTCATCAAGTTGTCTTCCGTTCCCATTACTGTACGCACTGGTGTCGTAGCTACATTCACGGCATCCTGTCCTGTAGGATTACCGGCAACGGGCATCGCAGCGGCATAGAAATTCGGGAAACTTCCAAGTTGACACCATGTGCCGGTGCCACCCATTGAACCACCCATTATATATACGCGGTCTGCATCATGAATACCGTCAGAAGCGTATTTCTTCATTAGCTCGTTCACCACCTTGCGGTTCTGGCTTGTCCAACCACCATCTGCCGGACACTGTGGCACAATCATTGTTGCCGAAATATTGCGTGAAGAGAGATAATTGTACACCACAGAAACTGCGGCTTCGTTCAACTGCGCCTCATTGTCGCTTCCACGAGAACTACCACCATGCAAATACAACACCAAGATTGGCTTCACAATCTCGTTCATACAGATATCTGCCTGTCTGTATGGCAGACTGAATTGTCCGAAAGTAAATGTGTTACGGGAGAAACGATCATCCATATCGGAAGCAATCGCCCAAGTACAGACAGCAGTCACAAAATAGATTATTGACAGTAAGCGTTTCATTTGTTTTTGTTTTTAAATGTTTTGATAAATGTTTCTTATTCTATAGATTCGCCTTTGTATTTCAAACGAATCGCTTTCATCAGCATTACATATATATAAGACACAATTTACTGTCAAAAGTTTAATTGAAAGCAGTTAATTATATTTAAGAGTCGTTGGGCTTTTTGATTCAAGTTTCTTTGTCCACAATTTGTGATAGCAAGGTGTTGGTTGTCGTTTCTTGTTGCATTTTGTTCAAAAAGTTCCAATAAACTTGATTCAAAAGCCTTCCTAAGGGAGAAATCCAGTTTTTTTATTGCAAGATTGTCAATTTTTCGCAATAAGGTTGTAGTTTTCTCGTTATTTTTTATATCTTAGCATCTGCAATCGGAGAAATCCGACGATGCACATACCAATTTGTCAAGCAAAAATCCTTTAACGTCATGAAAGGGATTTGAAAACCGCTCGCACAGCACTATGTAAAAGAGGGCTGCATTGATTAAAAAAATTACAGCGGACCTCTTGGAAAGAGAAAATCGGAAGAGAAGTAATAAAATACTTGATAGATATGGACAGATATACTCGTATACAAGCAATAAACAAAGTCTTGAAGGAATACTTTGAAGACAATCCGAACCAAAGCCCCATTCCTGCGAAAGAGTTTATGGGACTTTTTATAAAGAAAGGTATCTTCAACAAAGACTGCAGAGATGGTTTGCCTATTAGAAAACTTCTTAGAGAACTCGATAGCGAGAATAGACTTTCAGATATTCCCTATGCTATCGGAGAAATGAAGGCGGTAAATAAAAAATGGTTCTTTATCAAGCCACAGACAGACATCCAAGGTCGTTTAGAACCAATTGATACCATCAAGCCCACAACGCATGTTGCAAATTACACAAATAGTAAGAAACGAGGTGGCCGCATGGACTCAGATGAGTATTATGTAATTGGGCTATGCAATGAGGTTCTTGGCCTAAAAGCGTCACAGCAGCATCGTTTTGATTTTCTTGTTGGAGATAGCGGTATAAAGCTGCCAGTTGATGCTTACTACAAAGATTTGAATTTGGTAGTTGAATATCTGGAAAGTCAGCATACGCTATCGACTCCTTTCTTTGACAAGAAGGAAACTGTAAGTGGTGTTCCAAGAGGCAAACAAAGACGTATGTATGACGAACGACGAAGAGCAGAGTTACCGAAACATGGTATCAACATTATGTTGATTAGCTATAACGACTTCGGTACGACAAAACGATTAAATAGGAATCATGACCTTGACATCGAAGTGGTTCGGACAAAATTAAGTGACTATATTAAAAAGAAGAAATAATAGTATGAATTTGTACCAAATAGACATCACTACTGAGATAGATACCATTAGCGTCTTGGTAAATGCTTATGACGAAAACGAGGCTTTAGCCATTGCACAGACTATGTTTGAACAAGGTCTAACAGATTCAATAGGAACGACAATCGTTAATGTGGCTGTGTTTCCAGCTTGTTAGCATAAATAAAGCAACCAAAATCAATAAAGCTCCGCATGGATACCGCCACCTATTATATATGGGTGAGCGGTCGCTGCAACTATACCAATGAGGAGCATACTGGAGACGGTGCACTTTCATGGCGTTTTGCCGTAATATAAACAATGGGAAACCAACAGGCAATATACTTTTCCGCATGGAGAGTGGTCGCATGAGCATATTGATCAAGACAAGCAGAAGGAGAACCTGCTTCGAAGGCTACTCCTATTTGTAGAGGAAGGTAAGCAAGAGCAACCAACTACAATCGCAGTGCTGCAAACAAGAATCATCCTCAGACAAAAGGCTTCGTTGTACGAAAAGCTCCAAGAAATCCACTTTCGCGTAATTTTTCTTGCTAAAAAGTTTGTATTATCAATGATTATTCGTATCTTTGCAGCGTCAGTCCTCGCCAAGCCTCTTAACAATGCTCAAATCGTGCGAGGCGTTTTTTGTTTATACACATTTGAATATG
>CAKQCV010000057.1 GCA_934217675.1 uncultured Prevotella sp.
GAGCAATACGAGATACCAGAGATTGATTTGGTAATTGTAGACCTCTATCCATTTGAAGATACCGTGGCAAGCGGTGCTTCAGAGGCTGACATAATAGAGAAAATTGACATCGGTGGTATATCACTTATCCGTGCAGGAGCAAAGAATTTTAAAGATGTCGTAATAATACCAAGTAAGGCAGAATATAAAGAATTGCTCAATATCCTTAACAAGAAAGGTGCCCAGACTGACATTGAGGAGCGCCGCATGTTTGCAACACGCGCTTTCGGTGTAAGTAGTCATTATGATACCGCCATCCATGCTTGGTTTGAGAAATAATAAACAAGAGGAAACAAGATAAAAGAAGGAAATGGGATTTTTTTCGTTTATACAGGAAATAGCAATGGACCTTGGTACAGCCAACACCATCATCATCAGTGATGACAAAATCGTTGTTGACGAGCCTTCGGTCGTAGCTTTAGACCGCCGCACAGACAAGATGATTGCGGTTGGTGAAAAAGCAAAAATGATGTATGAGAAAACTCACGACAACATACGTACTATCCGCCCTTTGCGCGATGGAGTAATTGCAGACTTCACAGCATGTGAGCAAATGATGCGCGGACTTATAAAGATGGTACATACAGGCAGCCGTTTGTTCTCACCATCACTACGCATGGTTATTGGTGTGCCGTCAGGTTCAACCGAGGTTGAGCTGCGTGCGGTGCGCGATTCTGCAGAGCATGCCGATGGGCGTGACGTATACCTGATATTTGAGCCTATGGCTGCAGCTATCGGTATCGGCATAGACGTTGAAGCTCCGGAAGGCAATATGATTGTGGATATCGGCGGCGGAAGCACTGAGATTGCCGTGATTTCGCTTGGCGGTATCGTTTCAAACAATTCTATCCGCACAGCTGGTGATGACTTGACGGCAGACATACAGGACTATATGAGCCGCCAACACAATGTTAAAGTGAGCGAGCGTATGGCTGAGCGTATAAAAATACATGTTGGCTCAGCCCTTACAGACCTTGGTGATGAAGCTCCAGAAGACTATATCGTTCATGGTCCTAACCGTATTACAGCATTGCCAATGGAAGTGCCGGTATGTTATCAAGAGATCGCACACTGCATAGACAAGACAATCGCAAAGATAGAAAATGCAGTATTGTCGGCATTAGAAAACACCCCACCAGAGCTATATGCTGATATTGTTAAAAACGGTATTTATCTGACCGGTGGAGGAGCTTTGCTTAGAGGTCTTGACAAGCGTTTGACCGACAAGATTAGCATACCATTCCATATTGCAGAAGATCCATTGCACAGTGTGGCAAAGGGTGCTGGCATAGCTCTTAAAAATGTAGACCGATTCTCTTTCTTGATGAGATAATAGTTTTGGTAATAAAACGATTAAGTAAATAATATAAAAAAGAAGCATCGTCCCCACGAATAAAAGGAATGTGGCAAGGACGGTGCTTCTACATTCATTCCCATATCCAGTTTCAAAAAGCAAATGCGCAATTTATTAGCATTCCTGGCAAAATACAACAGTTGGTTTGTATTTGTGTTGCTTGAAGTAATAAGCTTTGTACTGCTGTTTCGGTTTAACAGTTTTCAAGGAAGCGTATTCTTTTCATCTGCCAATGCAGTAGTTGGAAAAGTATATGAATATAACTCCGCTGTCACCACATTTTTCAACATGTCGCAAAACAACAAGCTACTAAGCGAAAGAAACCTAAAACTTGAGCAACAAGTAAGAACACTTTCACAATATATAGCAAAACAGAATGGCGATTCATTGATCTTGCAAAAATGTCAGGAACAAGCTTTGACAGGATTTAAGCTAATTCCCGCTAAAGTCATTTCCAATTCGACAGATAAAGAAGATAACTTGATAACTATCGATAAAGGATATGCCGACGGTGTAAAAGAAGACATGGGAGTAGCCTGTGGAACAGGTATCGTGGGGGTTGTATATATGGCATCAGAGCATTATGCCATTGTTATTCCTGTAATAAATATAAACTCAAATATCAGCGTAACAATACAAAAGCGCGGATATTTCGGTTTTCTGCACTGGAAGAACAAGCCTGCAGATATAGCATATATAGATGACGTGCCACGACATGCAAGATTTGCACTTGGCGACAAAGTTGTAACAAACGGATATTCTTCAATATTTCCACCAGGAATAATGGTCGGAAAGATACTGCATGTATTTAACTCAGCAGACGGACTTTCATATCGTGTTCAGATAAGGCTCACCACAGATTTTGGAAATCTTCGACATGTGTGTGTAATAGACAACAGCATGCTGAAAGATAAAGCAATCTTGCTGAAAGCGGCACAAGACTCGCTCAGACCAAGACAAGACGACAAGAAATAAACGTAAAAGAGATATAAAAAGGAAATGAGTATAGACATTATAAAGAATTTGTTTGTTTTCGTAGTGCTGGTTCTTGCTCAAGTGCTTGTTCTAAACCATATCCATTTGCTTGGATGTGCCACCCCACTGCTATACGTATATTTCGTATTGCGTTTTAACAGATACAATCCACAATGGGCAACATTACTTTGGGGATTTGCTTTAGGACTATGCATTGATATCTTTTCAAACACTCCAGGACTAACAGCATCGTCTTTAACATTTATAGCATTGCTGCAACCATATATCCTCAACCTGTTTATTTCGCATGACAATAAAGATGACCTTAAACCAACGTTTAAGACCATAGGTCCGGGAAAATACATAGGATATATAACTATTTGTATGTCAATATACAGTATTGTGTTCTTCACTATAGAAACATTTAGTTTCTTCAATTGGATGCAATGGATATCAAATATCATCGGAAGCATTATATTAAGTGTAATTCTAATAATCGTTGTAGAAAATGTAAAAAGGAGCTAAACCTCTAAAAAATTACAGTAAAAATGATTAAGGACTTTGGACTGGAAAATAGACGCTACGTTATTGGCGGTGTCGCTACAGCTATCATCATCATATATCTGATAAGGTTATTCACACTGCAGATAATGAGCGAGGACTACAAAAAGAATGCCGACAGTAATGCTTTTCTGAAAAAAATAGAATTCCCGGCACGTGGTGCCATAACCGACCGCCACGGTAAATTGCTCGTGTTCAACCAACATGCCTATGACATTATGGTCATTATGAATGAAGAAAGAGGCAGGCTTGACACGACAGCATTCTGCCAGACATTGGGAATAACAAAGGAATATTTCATAAAAAGAATGAACGATATCAAAGACCGTTCAAAAAATCCGGGATATTCAAGGTTTACCCAACAACTGTTCATGAGCCAACTTACAACGGACGAGTTTAGCATATTTCAAGAGAAAATATACCGTTTTCCAGGATTCTATATCCAGAAAAGAAGCATTAGACAATATATTTATCCGTATGCAGCCCACATGCTCGGAGATGTAGGCGAAGTTAATGATGCCGATATCGAAGAAGACAATTATTATCAGCCTGGCGACTACATCGGAAAGCTTGGATTAGAAAAATATTACGAAAAAGAACTTCGAGGAACAAAAGGTGTGCACATTCTTCTTCGCGATGCACATGGAAGAATACAGGGAAGCTACCAAAATGGCAAACTTGATACAAAACCTATTGCAGGAAAGGATCTTACTTTGGGAATGGATCTGAACCTCCAGGCATTAGGCGAAAAGCTCATGCAAGGAAAAATTGGAAGTATCGTTGCCATAGAACCGTCAACAGGAGAAGTTTTATGCATGGTTTCGTCTCCAAGTTACGATCCGAGACTGATGACAGGAAGAATGCGTGGAAAGATGCACAGGTATCTTATGAGAGATCCATGGCGCCCATTGCTGAACCGCTCTATAATGGGACAATATCCTCCGGGCTCTACATTCAAGACATCTCAGGGTTTGACATTTTTGTCGGAAGGAATAATAACACCTTCAACAGCATTTCCATGTCATCACGGATTCAGTTATCGCGGACTGCACGTTGGATGCCACGGACATGCATCACCTCTTAGTATCGTGCCGGCAATAGGTACGTCGTGCAATGGTTTCTTCTGCTGGGGGCTTTACTATATGATGGGGAACCGCAGAAAATACAAAACCGTGCAAGATGCCATGAACACGTGGCGCGACTATATGGTGAGCATGGGATTTGGATATAAGCTCGGTATAGATTTGCCTGGAGAAAAAAGAGGCTTAATACCAAATGCGCAATTCTACGACAAAGCATATAAAGGTTCATGGAACGGACTGACAATAATCAGTATATCAATAGGTCAAGGAGAGGTAAACCTCACTCCACTACAAATAGCTAACCTTGGAGCAACAATCGCAAACCGAGGCTACTTTTATACTCCACATGTCGTAAAGAACGTAAAAGGAGAATACTTGAAGCCAGAGTTCCGCGAACGACATTATACAAAGGCAAACCGCCGTTCCTACGACTACATTGTGGCAGGTATGAGGAAATCAGCATTAGACGGAACATGCAAGATGCTGTCGAAATACAATTTCGAACCATGCGGAAAAACCGGTACGGCACAAAACCGCGGACATGACCACTCTGTTTTCATGGGATTCGCTCCTATGAACAATCCTAAAATAGCAATCGCCGTTTATGTAGAAAACGGTGGATGGGGTGCCGACTATGGAGTACCTATCGGCGGACTTATGATGGAACAGTATATTAACGGAAAACTGTCTCCTGCTTCACAAAAGCAGGCAGAAGAATTCCAACATAGACATATATCTTATGGCTCAAGTGACAGATAAACAACCAAGCGTACTTAAATCGTTAGACTGGTGGACAGTGGGCATATATATTGCACTACTAATTTTCGGTTGGATAAGTGTGTGTGGCGCAAGCTATACATACGGCGACAATGATATATTCAGTCTTGGAGCACGATCCGGCATGCAGATAGTATGGATAGGAACATCCATAGCACTTGGATTTGTATTGCTAATGCTCGACAACAGATTTTACGACACATTTTCATATGTTATCTATGGAATTCTGCTGTTGTTGCTGTTTGCTACAATATTCAATCCTCATGAGATAAAAGGCTCAAGATCATGGCTCGTTCTGGGTCCTTTACGTATTCAGCCTGCCGAATTTGCAAAATTTGCTACAGCATTGGCTGTTGCAAAACTAATGAGCACTTATGGCTTTGACATACATCGATGGAAAGATTTTGTTGTGGCATGTGCTGTGGTAATGACGCCTATGCTTTTCATTGTCGCACAAAAAGAAACAGGTTCAGCTCTTGTCTACCTTTCATTTTTTCTTATGTTCTACCGCGAAGGTATGCCGGGAAGTATATTATTCACAGGTGTTGCCATGGTGGTATACTTTGTGGTAGGAATCAGATATGGAGAGACGATGATTTATCCCACACAGACACCTGTTGGTCCTTTTGTCGTACTACTTCTTGTACAGCTATTTACAGCAGGCATGGTCAGAGTATATTGCAAGAACAAACAACAAGCATGGCAAATCACCATGTATTCTATTATTGCCACAATATTGGCAGTATTGTTTGCAGAATTTGTATTACCGTTTAATATTGTGTATGTACAAATAGCAGTAACAATAGTTCTTATCGGTTATCTTCTGTATCAAGCACTGTATACAAGAATGCGCAACTACTTTTTAATACTATTGTTCACCATCGGTTCTGTTGCCTTCTTCTACTCAGCAAGTTATGTGCTGAACAACGTAATGGAGCCTCACCAAAGAGTGAGAATAAATGTATTACTTGGACTTGACGAAGATTTAAAAGGAGCAGGTTATAATGTGCACCAAAGCGAAATTGCTATCGGCTCAGGAGGTCTTAAAGGGAAAGGATTCTTAAATGGTACGCAAACTAAATTGAAATTCGTGCCAGAGCAAGATACCGACTTTATCTTCTGCACAGTAGGTGAAGAAGAGGGGTTCCTCGGCTCAGCTGTAGTTCTGTTGCTGTTCCTTGCCTTAATATTCAGACTAATAAAAATGTCGGAGCGGCAACCTTTCAGATTCGGAAGAGTATACGGCTATTGCGTGCTGAGCATTTTCTTGTTCCACGTATTCATAAATGTAGGAATGGTACTTGGATTAACTCCTGTGATTGGAATTCCTTTGCCATTCTTCAGTTATGGCGGTTCCTCACTTTGGGGATTCACAATCTTGCTGTTTATTTTCTTGAGAATTGATGCGGCAAGAAATATGGAAAGACAACAATAAAGCAAAAAATCCTTCACTGTCATTGTTCAGCTGTAACAATATAGTGAAGGATTTAATTTTATATATCATTCCATTATGTGTCATTAAATATTATGACACATTGCATACACTTCTTATTTCAGATCTATCTTCAATCCGACATCAGACACACCTGGAAGAATCTCACGCTTCATATTATGCCTTACACTAATATGAATAGAATCACCTTTCGACAAAATGAGTTCTCTTAACGGGAATGAATACTGATAAGAACTGACTCCCGAACCAAGAAAATTACCGCGTTGGTCTGTTATCTGACACTTTATTGTATCAGTCAACACAGATCCTTTAGGATATACATGCTGTTCTACAATAAGACTAATACTCGTAAAAGGAAAAGTATTGGTCATCCTCACTCCTACCGACTCACAGTATGCGCCATCAACAACAAGGGGGGAGATATTGAAAGTCAATGTGTCATTCTTTTCCCATCCCGACAAAGGTGTATGCGCATAAGAGTCAAATACAGTATTAGTTGTGCATGACACTACAACCATAGCTATCATACACAACATAACTGTAACTATATTATATAAGGTATACCTATGTTGCATTTATCAGGCTTCCTTGTTATCATTTTTTTTATTCTCAGGCTTTTGCCCATTACCATTCTTGCTCTGGCTCTGACTTTTTTGTGAACCTTGTCGCTGTGGCTTACGCGGTCCACGCTGCTTTGGCTGTTTTTGCTTGTCATCCAAACTTGCAGCATTTCCCCCATGAGCAAATGCAGAGTCAGCCACTTGCTGTTTTTTGTTTGGCTGCTGTCGATTTGGCTGTTGACGTTCAGACTTGTTGTTTTTCTGATTGCCTACTTTTTCATTCTGCTGCATTTCAGTCTTTTTGTTATCTTGCACATTAGACTGCTGTCTGTCAGTCTTTTTATTATCCTGTGCATTTGACTGCTGTCTGTCAGTCTGAGATTTTGCTGTGGCACGTGACTTTTGCTTTTTCTTTTTCTTAGCTTTATCAAAGCGCGTCAGACTTTCTCCAGCAAGAAGGTCCACCTGCTTTGATGTTTCACTATGCCCCTCATCTCCAGTCAAAGATTCAGGTTTCTCTCCACGCTTATTCATCTCTATAATTTCCAAAGCACGCTGCCCAGTTATCGTTTCAAGATTAGCAGCAAGACGCTTGTCTGTTGAATATGTTACGAGTCCTGCAAGTATATCTGTCTTAAACATATAATGATCACCATCCATAGTTTGCAAGACGACCTCCCTACTTGGTAGTTTTTTGCTTGCCTCTATATAATTGTCAACCTCATAATTCAGACAACACTTCAGTTTTGCACACATTCCAGCTAATTTTTGCGGATTCAATGAAATATCCTGAAATCTTGCAGCTCCAGTACTTACAGAAACAAAGTTTTTCATCCATGTGGCACAACAAAGTTCCCTACCGCAAGGACCTGTTCCGCCAATGCGTCCAGCTTCCTGTCTGGCACCTATCTGTTTCATTTCAATCCTCACATGGAAAGTTTCAGCAAGAACCTTTATCAACTGTCTGAAATCAACACGCTCATCTGCAATATAATAGAAAATAGCCTTGTTTCCATCACCTTGATACTCCACATCTCCTATTTTCATCTGCAAATTTAAATCCTTTGCAATTTGCCGACTTTGTATCATAGTGTCGTGCTCTCGGCTTTTAGCCTCATTCCACTTGTCCAAATCCACAGGTTTCGCAATACGATACACACGTTTTATATCATCCATGGATTTAAGATTTGCCTTCTTTATTTGTAGTTTAACAAGTTTTCCTGTGAGAGTAACCACTCCAATGTCATGCCCAGGATTTGCCTCAACGGCAACAATGTCACCTTTCTTCAAATCCAAACAGTTAACATTGTGATAATATCCCTTTCTTGTATTCTTAAACTGCACTTCCACAAGATCTGTGCTCTCTGCATTTCCTGGTACATCAGCAAGCCAGTCATAAGTGTTCAGCTGTCGATCCTGACGCCCACATCCTCTGCAGCACAGTCCACGGGTGCATCCATCGCCAACCTCATATTTCATATTTTTGAAATCCATATTTATATTTCTTTTCCCTATATTTTATTTTGTTATGTATAAGCAGTATGACTATTTCTGTATAAGCAAAACAATTGTCTTTAAGGCAATGTCAAAGAAAACGATTTTAGAGTTCGCATTTTGTCCTATATCCCTTATTCCGCGGTCGAACAATTCCGACAATTCCACTACATTAGCCTCATTGATAAACCTTGCAAATTTTTTTGAGAATTCCTCTTCTTCGATTGTCATATAAACAAGCTCCGGATTTTGGAAGTTATACATGAAATTCTCTCTTATCAGATGAATGAAATATGTCAACATCCTTTTTTGCTTTTCTCTACCGTATGTACACACAGCATCACACCATTTTTTCAAATCCTTTATCCGGCGCATATATGCAAGACGCATAAGCATGATAAACATGTCAAGGAACAACCTGTTCTCATTACCGGCATCAAGTTCCTTCACAGCATTAAGCCAATTGCCATTTGCTACACGTGCCACCCTATGTGCAACTTCTGCAGATATATATCTCTTATCCACGAGAGCCTTTTCAAGAACCAACGTGTCTATTTTCTTCATATCAAACCGCTGAGTACGGCTACGTATAGTTTCAAGCAACTTCTCCGGTTCTTCCGAAACCATAATGAAAATCGTTTGCTCTGGCGGTTCTTCAAAGAGTTTAAGAAGTTTATTGGCACACTCTCCATTCATTTTCTCAGGAAGCCATATAACGCAGACCTTAAAACCTCCCTGACTTGACTTCATGCTAAGTTTTCGGATGAGTGAGCTACTCTCCCCCACTCCTATTATTGCCTGTTGGTTTTCAGCCCCCATAGCTTGCAGCCATTGCTCTGCCGAGAAATATGGTCCTTGCATCAGCATCTGAGTCCATTCTTTTGCAAAATCATCGCTCGACATTTTATGATCCGAACCGGTTCCCGCCGGTTTTATCACAGGATAAGAGAATATCAAATCAGGATGTGCCCATTTAGCAAGCATAGCCTCAACATTGCGTGTTCTGTCAACGCCCAATTTAGGAAGAACCTTCATTGCATTAGCTTCAAAAGGGTCGTTGGCATCCCTTTCTCCAAGCAAAAACGAAGCAAAAGCCAGTGCAACAGCCATTTTTCCGCATCCTGCAGGACCACACAACAGCATTGCATGTGGAACACGTTCCTCTGCAACAAGTTGCATAAGTTGCCGTTTTATATTATCTTGTCCTATTACCTCGTTAAATTTCATTTTCCTATATTATGATATTATGAAAGAGTATCAAGCACATCTTTATGCCAATTACGCATCTTCCTTTTGCAAACTTACTAAAAAATATTGAGTTTTCTTTTCTTTCTTCTAAAAAACAAACAGCCATAAAGCTTTTATGGTGGAAAATTTATTAAAACAAGAGTAATAAACAAAAGTTTTAAATCTTTTTCTGATAAAAGAACAATGCAATTATACTCTATTCAAATAAATAGTGCTACCTTTGCTATGTATAAAAAACAAATTAATACTAACCTAAACAAAAAGAAAATGGAACAAAATCAAACAGGTAGTAAATCCTACCTGATTTCTATTGTAATGGTTGCTGTACTTGGAGGCTTGCTCTTTGGCTACGATACAGCAGTCATTTCCGGTGCCGAGAAAGGTATGCAAGCTTTTTTCAAAAGTGCAAATGATTTTGAATATACGGATGTAATGCACGGCTTCACATCGTCAAGTGCTCTTATTGGCTGCATTATCGGTAGTGCACTCTCTGGAATCTTCGCAAGCAAATTCGGAAGAAAACGCTCACTTATATTTGCAGGAATATGTTTTTTCCTGTCGGCATGGGGTTCAATGGAACCTGAAACATATATTCTTCCACAGGGCAAGGCAAATTGGAATCTGCTTGTTGTATTCAATTGCTATCGCGTGCTTGGCGGCATAGGTGTGGGTATGGCTTCTGCAATATGCCCAATGTATATCGGAGAAGTGGCACCAAGCAATATACGTGGTATGCTGGTAAGCTGGAACCAGTTTGCTATAATCTTCGGACAATTAGTTGTATATTTTGTAAACTTCATTATCCTCGGTTCGCATGCCAACCCTCTGTATGATGCTATGGGGCAGATTGCAAACTGGGCAGACTGCCAGTGGACAGTAGAAACAGGATGGCGTTATATGTTTGGAAGCGAATGTGTACCTGCCGGTCTGTTCACAATTCTTATCTGTTTCGTACCAGAAACACCACGCTATCTTGTTATGGTAGGACAAGACGACAGGGCACGCCATATTTTGGCACGCATAAACGGTTCAGCTATTGCTGACGAGATTATCAACGACATAAAGAACACAATTACGGTAAAGACAGAGAAGCTGTTTTCATATGGTTTCCTTTGCATCTTTGTTGGCATTATGCTCAGTGTATTCCAACAGGCAGTCGGAATAAATGCTGTTCTTTACTACGCTCCACGCATTTTCCAGGATATGGGCATGGAAAATCCTATGGTGCAAACCGTAATTATGGGAATCGTGAATATTTCCTTCACACTTGTTGCTGTGTTTACCGTAGAGAAATTCGGACGCAAGCCATTGCTTATCTGGGGTTCTATTGGAATGGCAATTGGAGCTATCGGTGTTGCACTGACATTCGGAAACGCAAATCTTGGAACTCTGACAATGGTTAGCATCATGGTTTACAGTGCAAGTTTCATGTTCAGCTGGGGACCTATAGCATGGGTTCTTATAGCCGAACTCTTTCCAAACACGATTCGCGGTGCAGCTGTTGCCATAGCTGTTGCATTCCAGTGGATTTTCAATTTTATCGTAAGTTCTACGTTTGTGCCGATGTTCAACATGCACATTACTCCAGGTGACAATTTCGGTCATTGGTTCACATATAGCCTTTACGGTGCGATTTGCATCATTGCAGCCATCTTTGTATGGAGACTTGTGCCAGAAACCAAGGGCAAGTCTCTTGAAGACATGAGCAAGCTTTGGAAGAAATAAAATAAGTTTTCATATCTTGTACAGAAGAAAACAATAGAATAAAAACATAACAAGAAGGGCAGAGTGAAAAATATTTTAACCACTCTGCCCTTCTTTATGTTTACTTCACAAAGGCTTTAATTCTTCATATCAACAAGAATGCGCCCTACAAAGATGCCACTTTTACCATTTTGGTCGTTCGGAACATTAACTCCGTCAAGATTTTTAACATACCGCAGTGTTTTGAAGAATGTATGAGAATGCCCACCAAGCACAATGTCGATATTCCTTGTATTCTTCATCATCTTGTTGTCGTCATCATCGCCTGTGCTCCAACCAAGATGCGACAAACAAATGACAAGGTCGCATTTCTCCTTATTCTTCAGGAAATCTGCAATCTCATTGGCTTTCTTCACAGGGTCAAGATACTTTACTCCAATGCAATTCTTGTCGGAAACAAGACCTTTCATTTCTGGTGCCAAACCAAACACTCCAATTTTCATTCCGTTTCTTTTCAGAATAACAAACGGTTTAACAAGCCCTTCAACACAAGTTCCGGTAAAGTCATAATTGGCACATACTATAGGAAATTTCGCCATACGGAACAAACGCGCCATATTCTCAAGTCCAAAATCAAACTCATGATTTCCGATTGTGGCAGCATCATAGTGCATCATGTTCATCAAACCAAGCTCCACATCGCCTTTAAACATTGAGTAATAAGGAGAACCTTGCGAAAAATCACCACTGTCAAACAACAGCAAGTTCGGATTTTTTTCACGCTCCTGATTAATCATCGCCACACGCCTTATATAGCCACCTCTTCCAGCCTTCGCCGTATCGGCAAGTGTTTCCTTCAACGGCATAATACAACTGTGCGTATCGTTCGTATGCAATATCAAAAGTTGCTTTACCCTTGCATCAGCTCCTGTCAAGAAAGCGACAACGAGCAATGCTAATATCATAAATCTCTTCATAAATCTAATACCATTAGTTTTTTAACTTTACAAAGCGTCCTTCAACCTTTGCATCAACAGCTTTGCCTTGTGATGAAAGTTCTTTAAAGTAATTTACTATTATGTAGCGCACGTTGTTCTTCACATCTGTAGGACTATTTACATTTGTCTTGCTTTTAAATGCAAGCATCTTGTCATTACCTTCTGCCACATAATCAAGAGTAGCGATACGATATTCTCTCTGTGGGTCAATCTCCTTTCCGTTTATCTTCAGACTCACAAGCTTGTTGTTTGCATCCATAACAGCCTCAACGCCATGGCTCACCCCTTGTCCGCCAAAGCCTGCCATCTGCTGAAACAGTTCCGTAACTTTCTCTCCCTTGAGCGAACAGAAACATATTTTGTTTTCAAACGGAGCAACATCGAGCACATCTCCATACGTAATGTCTCCTGCAGGAAACGCTGCACGTATTCCGCCTACATTATAAACGGCAAAATCAGCCTTCTCGCCAAACGGCTTGCCTCCCCACACCAGAATATCTGCCATAAGATTTGAAAGAGGACTTTCTGGCTGATATTTGTCAAGCGGACGAGCAGTTCTACCAACCACCGGTCCCATCACACTGTCCACCTTAGCCTTGTATGGTGCGATAAAAGCTTCGGCAGCTGCGTCTGGTACCTTGTCATAGCGACTGTCTATCAAGATGCGACTGCGACTGACATTTGTCATTTTATAATGCGATGCACATGAAACAGCAACGAGCGATGCTGCCGCAACGAATGTCAATGAAATTTTGTTTTGCATTTTGTTTTTATAAGTATTTATTTATATGTAGGCAAAGTTAGACATTAAAAAAGGCACTCCAAAAGAAATGCCTGTTTTTTTATCAACGTCTCAATATTTCGCCATTATCATTTATTTGTATTTTTGAACCTGAAATGTCGGAAAGTGTGAGAGAACGAATTTCCTTAGCAGCAGCATTTGTGCTGTCGAACCTTGGTCCACATCTCCATTTTTGCTTGAAAGAGTTTATCTTTCCTCTCATGAATTTTCCGTCAGTTGCATTTATCCACAGTTGCAAAACTGGTGCATATCCAGAGATGCCAGATATGTTTATTCCGCTTGGCGTGCAGAAATTTCCAAGGCTATAAGCTATGAAGTGACCTTTATACAGCTCCATGGCACGTACCACATGTGGACCGTGTCCATACACTATGTCGGCTCCATTGTCAATGCAAAAGTGAGCAAAATTTCTCAACTCTCCCCTATCCTCTCCAAGAAAAATTTCTTTTCCCTGAGGCAAATGCCGATGTGCCGTACCTTCTGCTCCTCCATGAAACGACACAACCACGATGTCGGCTCTGGTTCTGAGATTTCTTATTGTTTCTGCTACTTTTGCCGTGTCAGCATGCTTCATTGTATAGGAGTTATGACCAAATGCACAGAAACCATATTTCACTCCGTTTCTTTCCACTATAGCACTTTCTGTTCTACCTGAAATTCCAGCATAAGCAATGCCGCTTCTTGCCAATGTAGCTTCAGTCGACTTCACACCTGCCAGTCCAAAGTCAAAAGAATGATTGTTTGCCATACTCATAAAATCAAGTCCGGCATCGCTCAACAGTTTTCCATAACGTACAGGTATTCGAAAAGCATAGTTCATACCACCTTTTTTCTTTGTCGTTGTTCCTGTATCGGCAAGTACCCCCTCCATATTCCCAGCTGCCACATCAGCATTAGCGAGTAGATGACTCACATCACGAAACAAATCCCTTCCGTCGTTTTCGGGGAGTTTCTTTTCCGGATATGTTGTCCCTGGCATTATATCCCCAACAAAGGCAAGCAACAAGGTATCTGACGAATGATGAATATTATTAATTGTCGAGTCACCGAACTCGGCAGCAACTGTATTGAATTCATTTGATTCTGAAACATCAGCGGGCACGGAAGTTTTCCGTTCCGTGCCCGCTGATGTACAGGCTACTGACAAGCCTACAAATATAAGAAGTCCAGCTATTGTTTTCATTGTTTTTAGTGTGATATTCTTCGCGCCCCAACATAGCGGCGAGAATAGAACGGCTCATTGGATTTGCTCACTTTCACTCCACTTGTGCTGGCATGTATAAAACTAAAGTTTCCGTTCATTGGGTCATAGTCTACTACAATACCCACATGCCCTATTGACTTTCCAGAACGTGGACTGGTAAAGAACACGAGGTCTCCCGTCTGCAAATTACTGTCGTCAACAGCTTCTCCTTGTGCATATTGTCCTCGTGAAGAGCGGTTAAGCTCTATTCCCATTTGCCTGTAAAGATAACTTGTAAAACCTGAGCAGTCGAAGCCTCCTGGACCTGATGCACCTGAGCGATAACGTGTTCCTATCAGCGAAAAGGCTTCATCCATAAGATTTTCCATCGAGGCTACATCATAATTGTCGATATGCCCATCATTGGTATAAAGGAAATCAAAATTGTCAATTTCGTCAATTTGCTGCTGGTTGTCATTATCGTTGTCGGGCAACTGGTTTGCCATTGCCGGCATAGCAAAGGCACATAATGAAACTACAGCAATTTTTATTTTCTTCAATATCATAATTAATATATTTTCATGCGCAGCCTTTCCGCAAGGCGGAGAAGGGGAATCATCGAAAATCAACGATAATATATTGCGCTGTTGTTAATTGCAAGCGGTTGGAAATATAAGCAAGAATACGAAAAGAGGCAATGCCACATATTCCTGTTTTTTCATCCGTCCTACTTGTTATAGATTTGTTCTCGATTGCGAAGATAATAAAAAAAATTGTATTACGAAAATGTTTCACATTAATTCAAACGCATTGTTTCACGCCGAACAGTATACAAACGCAGCATTATCGTCATTGATTTACAACGACTTATAAAGTCAATAAAAAACATTTTCTTTAAGTTGTAACATTTACATCTTTTAATATTATAATAGGCTGTTACACCATTTATCATTAAATATTCTTCGTCCAAATGGTGAAAGATGCCGTGGTTGATATAGGGGAAACAAAAAAGAGAAGAAAATAAAATCTTTACAAAATAGCGCCACTTGCGCCACTTGCGCCATTGCGCCAAATACAGTAAATACAGTAAAAAACCCCATTTTAGCTATTTTGGCGCAAATGGCGCAATGGCGCAAGT
>CAKQCV010000058.1 GCA_934217675.1 uncultured Prevotella sp.
CTCCTGCGATACACATCGGCTCCTCCTCGTTGCAGATAGCAAGATCTTTCTCGCTGAGTTTGTGTTCAACGCCATCAAGAGTAACAAACGGTGTACCCTCCGGCATTGTCTTGACAACGATTTTGTGTCCCTTCACCATATCGGCATCAAAACAGTGCAACGGCTGTCCGTAAGCCATCATTATATAGTTTGTGATGTCTACGATATTGTTGATAGGGCGCAGTCCTATCACGCGCAATTTTTCTTGCAGCCACTCCGGACTTTCCTTCACTTCGCATCCCGTCAGACTGACGCAGGCATATCTTTTGCAAGCCTCTGTGCATACGATGTCAACATCAATAGGCATATCGTTGTTGTCAACGTTAAACGCGCTGCAGTCAGGTCTGTGTAACGATGTTTCATATCCGTTTCTTTTCAGCCACGCATACAAGTCGCGCGCCACTCCCCAGTGTGAGAGAGCATCAGCCCTGTTTGCCGTAATGTCTATTTCTATCAGCCAGTCGCTTTCCAGATTGTAATATTCTGCAGCAGGAGTACCCACTTTGGCATCCTCCGGAAGAACAATAATTCCGTCATGACTTGTGCCCACTCCGATTTCGTCTTCAGCACAAATCATTCCGAAGCTTTCCACTCCGCGCAGTTTCGATTTCTTTATCACAAACTCCTTGTCACCGTCGTACAGCACACATCCGAGGTCTGCTACGATAACTTTCTGACCAGCAGCCACATTAGGTGCTCCACAAACGATTTGCGATGGTTGTTCATGTCCCAAATCAACAGTTGTAACATGTAAATGGTCTGAATTTGGATGAGGTTCGCATGTCAGGACCTTTCCAACGAAAAGTCCTTTCAGTCCGCCTTTCACACTTTGCACTTCTTCCAAAGCGTCTACCTCAAGTCCTTCAGATGTCAAGGCATCACACACTTGCTGAGGAGTCAAATCAAAATCAACATACTCCTTTAGCCATTTATAAGATATATTCATTATAATGTATATTTTACTATTTCCTTTTCTGTTGGGCGCAAAAATACTAAAAAATAGCCGTTTACACAAATATTTTTCCACAAAACTACTGTTTCTGCGGAACATCTGCCGGTTATATTCCAACACATCCCTTTGCGCCTACTTCTTTGTATCCTTTTTCTCGTTTACAGCCGCTCGATATAGTCGGCAGCAGCATTGGCACACCTCTCGCCGTCAACGCCAGCCGAAACAATTCCGCCTGCATATCCTGCACCTTCTCCACAAGGGAAGAGTCCCTCTACTGTTACGTGTTGCAGCGTTTCCCTGTCGCGCAATATCCTTACTGGCGAGGATGTTCTTGTTTCCACAGCGATTAGCACAGCATCGTTGGTGAGGAAGCCATGGCTCATGCTTCCGAACTTTTTAAAGCCCTGCTGCAGTCTTCGGCTTATCATGTTCGGTAGCCAGAAGTGGAGCGGACTTGAAATTACGCCAGGTGCATAGGAAGTTCTCGGCAGGTCATAGCTGAGCTTCGAGTTCACGAAGTCCGCCATACGCTGTGCCGGTGCCGTTTGTTTCATGTTTCCGTTTATCCAGCAGTCGTGTTCCAGTCTTGTTTGGAAATCCATCATCTTCAGTGTCGAATTGCCCTCTATGTCTTCAGGTCGCACCTCAACCACCATTCCGCTGTTCGACCACTGTGTGCCGCGGTTGCTCGGACTCATACCGTTCACCACGATTTGCTCTTTTCCGGTTGCTGCCGGTATAACGAAGCCTCCGGGGCACATACAGAAGGAGTACACTCCCCTACCCTCAACCTGCGTAACAAAACTGTATTCTGCTGCAGGCAGATATTTCCCTCTGCCCTGCTTGTTGTGGTATTGTATCTGGTCGATGAGCTGCGATGGGTGTTCAAGTCTCACACCCACAGCAATACCCTTTGCCTCGATGTCAATTCCTTTATCGTTCAGATAATGATACACATCTCTTGCTGAATGACCTGTGGCAAGAATCACGGGACCGCGGAAGTTTACCTCTCTTCCCGTCGTAAGCTCCACCGCTTCAACGCCTTCCACTCGCCCGTTGTTTATGATAAGTGCCGTCATTTTGGTTTGGAAATGCACTTCGCCACCACATTTTAATATGGTGTTTCTCATTGCCTCGATCACAGCCGGCAGTTTGTCAGTTCCGATATGCGGATGCGCATCGGCAAGGATTGCCGTGGATGCACCATGCTGACAGAACACGTTGAGAATTTTTTCCGTGTCGCCGCGCTTTTTACTTCTTGTGTATAATTTTCCGTCGGAGTAAGCTCCAGCTCCGCCTTCGCCAAAACAGTAGTTGCTCTCAGGGTCCACTTGTTGTGTCTTTGTTATCTGCGAGAGGTCGCGCTTCCTGTCGCGTACGTTCTTTCCCCGTTCAATCACTATGGGCGTGTATCCGCGCTCAATCAGCCTTAGTGCGGCAAACAGTCCGCCAGGTCCTTCTCCAACCACGACTACCGCCTTTTTCCCTGCCACGTTTTGGTATTCAGTGTGCACATACTCATCGTCTTGAGGATTCTCGTTCACGTATACCCTCACCTTCAGGTTGATGAAGATATTGCGTTGCCTTGCGTCAACACTTCTTTTCAGTATCCTCATTCCCTTTATTGTGCGTGCATCAATGGCACACTCTTCTGCGATATAGTTTTTCAGCAAGCTTTCCGTTGCCGCCACCTGTGGCGCAACCCTTATCTGCAATTCTTTTACCATTTTGGTCTCCTGTTAAAAAATCAAGAAGCTCCACCGTAAGTTTCCACGGTGGAGCTTCTTTACAAGTAAAGCATAATAGCATATAGCATTTCAAATAGCCATCAAATGGTATTTGTTTTCTACACCATTATTTATCCCGACGATATTTTGCTTTATTTCTTTGCCGTAGATTTATACGCCTTGTTAAGTCCGGCAACAACCTCGTTTGTAATGTCATAAGCTTTGTCGGCATAAAGGATATTGTCCCCTGCCTTGCTTATTATCAAGCCATACTTCTTGTCTTTGTTATATGCTGCGAGATAATGCTGGATGCTGTCGCGCAAAGCTTTGTTGAAGGTGTTTGTCTCATTCTGGAACTCTGCACCCAGTCTTTGCTGTAGAGCCTGCAAGTCGGCACCCTGCTTCTGCAAGCTTGCCTGCACGGCTTCTGCCTGTTGCTGCGTATACTTGTTGCTCTGCACATCTTGCTGGAATTTTGCAGCAGCTGCCTGTAGCGAGCGTTGCTTCTGTGCTAAAGTGTTTTCTATGTTCTGGCTCTTTTTCTGCAGAATGAGTGAATATTCCTTGCAGAACTTATACTGCGACATTATAGAGTCAACTTCAACGTATGCGATTTTCACGGCTCCTGTCGGTGCCGGTGCTGCTGCCTGTGCTTTTTCGTCAACCTTCTGTGCCTCCTTGTTGCATGAAGCAAATGTCAATGCAGCAACAGCAAATGCCGACATAAGGCGAAACATTTTCTTGTTCATTCTTCTTTTCAGTTTATTTGTTGTTTTTCTGCTCCTGATAAAGCGTATTCGCTCCTCCACGAGCTTTTGCGGTGCAAAGTTAGCGTTTTTTTTTAAACAACCAAAATTATGACATGCAATATTGCACCAGTATAAAATCTCATTCCATGATTACAGTTCGTGCAACTGCTGAAAGATGCTGGCATTGGTACTGGGAGAATGAAATGGAGAAGAATAAAATTTTTACAAAATAGCGCCACTTGCGCCACTTGCGCCATTGCGCCAATTACGCCAAAATAGCTAAAAATGGGGGTTTTTACTGTATTTTCTGTATTTGGCGCAATGGCGCAAGTGGCGTAAGTGGCGCAAACTCGAAAAAACGAAAATTCGGGATGCATCTTCTCTGACAAACTGAAAATGGAGAATTTTCCACTTCCTTTTACCTATCATGGCGGCACTTCTCCAGTGTTTGGCGGTCAGCTTTCGCCGTGTTAGCCGTCGTCTTTTGTGTGCCAACGACGGCGTTTATCAAGTTTGTCAAACGTTTTCACATCAATATTTGGCATTTATACTATAAAATAAGTAGCTCAAAATTTTTTCTTTAGTAATTTTGTATTATCTTTGCAAGCGTACATTATATATGTTAGTATGAACAATAATCTATTAAAACCCGATTATATTTTCGAGTCAAGTTGGGAAGTATGCAATAAAGTTGGCGGAATTTATGCCGTATTGTCGACAAGAGCCAACACCATGCAGAAGGAAATGAAAGATAAAGTGGTCTTTATCGGTCCTGACTGCTGGCACGAAAAAAAGAATCCGTATTTTGTTGAAGACGACAGCCTTTTTGCAGAATGGAAAGAAAAGGCAGAGAAAGACGGACTTGTATTGAAAGTTGGAAGATGGAACATCCCGGGAGCCCCAATATCCATACTCGTGGACTTTGAGCAATATTATAAGGTGAAAGATGACATCTACGGAAAGCTGTGGGAAGACTTTCAGGTGGACAGTCTGCATGCCTATGGCGACTACGACGAGGCTTCGATGTTCTCGTATGCCGCAGCAAAGGTGGTGGAAAGTTTCTACAACTTCTATCTTGACAGCAAACAAAAAGTGATATACCACGGAAACGAATGGATGACCGGACTGGGACTGCTGTACATAAAGAAGTATATGCCGCAAATCGCAACTATCTTCACTACACATGCCACAAGCATAGGAAGAAGCATTGCCGGAAACAACAAACCACTCTACGACTATCTTTTTGCATACAACGGCGATCAGATGGCTGGAGAGCTGAACATGCAGAGCAAACACTCGATTGAGAAACAGACAGCACACAACGTAGACTGCTTTACCACTGTGAGTGAGATAACGGCACGCGAATGCAAGGAACTGCTCGACAAACCGGCTGATGTGGTGCTGCCCAACGGATTTGAAGATGATTTCATACCTAAGGGAGCTGCATTTACAAGAAAGCGCAAGGTGGCAAGAAAGAAAATCCTTGAGGTGGCTAATGCACTGCTCGGCACAGACCTTGGCGACGACACAATGATTGTGTCTACAAGCGGCAGGTATGAATTCAGAAACAAAGGCGTGGACGTGTATATCGAAGCAATGAACAGATTGCTGAGAGACAAGGAATTGAAAAAAACGGTTGTAGCCTTTATAGAAGTGCCTGGATGGTGTGGAGAACCGAGACAAGACTTGATAGAACGCTTGAAGTCGGGAAAGAAATACGACACTCCGCTCGATGTGCCGATGATTACGCACTGGCTCCACAATATGAGCCACGACAATGTGCTCGGAATGCTAAAGTATCTCGACATGCAGAACCGCAAGGACGACAGAGTGAAGCTGATTTTCCTTCCGTGCTATCTCGACGGAAACGATGGCATACTGAACATCAGCTACTACGACATAGTGCTTGGCAACGACCTCTGCATCTACCCTTCCTACTATGAGCCATGGGGCTACACTCCGCTTGAAGCAATTGCCTTCAAGGTGCCGTGCATAACGACCGACCTGGCTGGATTCGGACTGTGGGTGAACAGCGAACTGGGACACTATGGAGAGATTGCCGATGGAGTGAAAGTGGTGCACCGCACTGACTACAACTACTCTGAGGTGGCTGACTCTATAAAAGATACTGTGGCGGAATTCTCAAACATGACCGACAAGCAGATAAAGGCTATACGGACAAAGGCTTTCAATATGTCGAAAAAAGCTTTGTGGAGCGAATTTATCAAATTCTACCACCAGGCTTACGATATGGCTCTGAAAAAAGCTGAGGAGAGAAAGCAGCTTGCATCCCCTGACAAAAAGAAATATAATTTATAACCCAAAATAATAAACACAATGAAAATCAAAGCAGATCATGTCAACGCTCCGCAATGGAAAGAAGTGACAGTGAAATCTAAGCTTCCAGAACAGCTGAAATGTCTGGATGAATTGGCACACAACATGTGGTGGGCATGGAACTATGAGGCTCGCGACCTTTGGAGAAGCCTTGACGAGGACCTCTATGAGGAAGTGGAACACAACCCAGTGGCTCTGCTCGACCAGCTCAGCTATGAGCGCAAAGAGGAGATAGTGAAAGACAAGGCTATCATGAAACGCGTGAAGGATGTTTACACACTGTTCCGCAACTACATGGATGTGGAGCCGGACAAGGAACGCCCTTCGGTGGCTTACTTCTGCATGGAGTTCGGTATCAACCAGGTTCTGAAAATATATTCAGGCGGACTTGGAATGCTTGCCGGAGACTATATGAAAGAGGCTTCTGACAGCAACGTGAACATGTGTGGTATAGGATTCCTGTACAGATACGGATATTTCAAGCAGTCGCTGAGCATGGACGGACAGCAGATTGCAAACTATGACGCACAGAACTTCAACTCACTGCCTATCGAAAGACAGCTCGATGCCAACGGAGAACCAATGGTGGTTGATGTGCCTTACATGAACTATCATGTACATGCGTATGTGTGGAGAGTAAATGTTGGACGTGTGCCTTTGTATCTGCTCGACACCGACAACGAGCTCAACTCGGAGTTCGACCGCCCTATCACCCACTCACTGTATGGTGGCGACTGGGAGAACAGACTGAAGCAGGAAATTCTGCTCGGTATGGGTGGTATTTTGATGCTCAAAAAGCTCGGTATAAAAAAGGATATATATCATTGTAACGAGGGACACGCTGCTCTTTGCAACTTGCAGAGACTTTGCGACTACGTGAAGGAAGGACTTACCTTCAACCAGGCTATGGAGCTCGTTAGAGCATCTTCGCTCTATACAGTACACACTCCAGTGCCTGCAGGACACGACTACTTCGACGAGGCGCTGTTCGGAAAATATATGGGCGGTTACCCACAGATGCTCGGAATTACATGGGATGAGTTTATCGGTATGGGACGCAACAACCCTGATGACCACAACGAGAGATTCTGCATGTCGGTATTCGCATGCAACACTTGTCAGGAGGTAAACGGAGTGAGCAAACTGCACGGATGGGTAAGCCAGAAGATGTTCAACAGCATCTGGAACGGATACTATCCTGAGGAGAACCACGTGGGATACGTTACCAACGGTGTGCACTTCCCTACATGGGCTGCCACAGAGTGGAGAAAACTGTATGCACAGTATTTCGATGAGACATTCATGGGCGACCAAAGCAACGAGAAGATCTGGCAGGCAATCTACAATGTTCCGGATGATGTTATTTGGGACACGAGAATGACACTAAAGAAAAAACTTACTGACTATATCAAAAGTAAATTCCGCGAAACTTGGCTTAAGAACCAGGGTGACCCTTCACGTGTGGTTTCACTGCTCGACAAGATTAAACCTAATGCTCTGATGATTGGATTCTGCCGCCGCTTCGCTACTTACAAGCGTGCACATCTGCTCTTCACAGACCTTGACAGACTTTCAAAAATCGTAAACGACCCAGAGCATCCAGTACAGTTCTTGTTCTCAGGAAAGGCGCACCCGGCTGACGGCGCAGGACAGGGACTTATCAAGAAGATTTACGAAATAAGCCAGAGACCTGAGTTCCTTGGAAAGATTATCTTCTTGGAGGACTACGACATGCGTTTGGCACGCCGACTGGTTTCGGGTGTGGACATCTGGATGAATACTCCTACCAGACCGCTTGAGGCTTCGGGAACATCTGGAGAAAAAGCTGAAATGAACGGTGTGGTTAACCTGTCGGTACTCGACGGATGGTGGCTCGAAGGATACCGCGAGGGCGCAGGATGGGCACTCACGGAAAAACGCACATATCAAAACCAGGGTTATCAAGACCAACTTGATGCTGCCACAATCTATGGCTTGCTCGAAAACGAAATCATACCTCTTTATTATAACAAGGGCGACAAGAACTATAGTGAAGGATGGGTTAAGGTTATCAAGAACTCTATCGCACAAATCGCACCGCACTATACAATGAAGCGCCAGCTTGACGATTACTACAGCAAGTTCTACTGCAAAGAAGCTGAACGCTTTAACAAGCTTACTGCCAACGACAACCAATTGGCTAAAGAAATTGCACAGTGGAAGGAAACAGTGGCTGAGCGTTGGGATTCTATCCATGTAGTTTCAAAGGAGTCTACTGTTCCATCAACGGGAATGGTTACTGGCGAGAAGTATCAGGTTAAGTATGTAATCGACGAACAGGGACTTGACGACGCTGTCGGTCTTGAGGTGGTTGTAGTAAAGACACGCAAGAATGGCGAGGAGTATGTATTCAACAAGCATCAGTTTGCCATGACTGGTAAAAACGGAAACCTGTATACCTTCGAGGCAAACATTGAAGCTGACGAGGCTGGTTCATACAAAACTGGTATCAGAATGTATCCTAAGAACAGCAATCTGCCTCACCGTCAGGATTTCTGCTACGTAAAATGGCTTGACTAATAAAAATAACAATCTAAATACAAGGAGGGAAGGGCACAGGCAACACGATGCTAAGTCCTCCCCTCCTTTTTTAATTCCTTGGCATGATTTTTACAATTGTTCACTACCGTTAGCGTGAACATAAGTAAAAAATATGTTAAAACTATTGACACGTATCGTATTTTTTACTACCTTTGCATCGTTTTTCGGGAAAATCCTATTAAAGCATTAATAATCAGGAACTTATAAGGTTAAAAAGAAATTATCAGGAATGAGACAGCTAAAAATTCAAAAAAGTATTACAAACCGTTCAAGTGAAGCCCTCGACAAATATCTCGTAGAGATTGGTCGTGCACCTCTAATATCTATTGACGAGGAAATCGAACTCGCACAGAAAATAAAAAAAGGAGGAAGAGAGGGTGAACGTGCCAAAGATAAATTGGTTACGGCAAACTTGAGATTTGTGGTATCTGTTGCAAAGCAATATCAGCACCAAGGATTAACTCTGACAGACCTTATAGACGAGGGTAATATCGGACTGATTAAGGCTGCACAGAAATTTGACGAAACACGTGGTTTCAAATTTATTTCGTATGCAGTGTGGTGGATCAGACAAAGCATTCTGCAGGCTATCGCAGAGCAAAGCAGAATTGTTAGACTGCCGCTGAACCAGGTTGGATCGCTGAGCAAAATCAATCACGAAATAAACAAGTTTGAACAGAAGAACCAGCGTCATCCTTCTGTTTCGGAGCTTGCTGAAGCTACAAAAATTGACGAGGAGAAAATAGGACAGTCGCTCGCTGCCGACGGGCATCACGTGAGCATTGATGCTCCTTTCCAGGACGGTGAGGATAACTGTATGCTTGATGTTATGCCAAGCGGAGACGACAGCCGTACAGACCGCGTGGTAGACCACGAGTCTATGGCACTGGAACTTAACTCGGTTTTGGGAAAGGTGCTTAAAGATAGGGAAATCACTATCATACGCGAATGTTTCGGTATAGGATGTCAGGAAAAAGGTCTTGAGGAAATTGGAGATCAGCTCGGACTTACACGTGAGCGTGTGAGACAGATTCGCGAGAAGAGCATTGCCAAGCTGAGAGACAGCGGTAATGCTAAAATCTTGATGAAATATCTTGGATAAATTGGTATAAGGTAAAAGGAAGATTGGGATGAGGTAATGGTTAATATTAATATTGCTGTTACCTCATTTTTTTTGTATATCTGTATGGGCAATGCCTACAGTATAGGTTTGCGCTTTATTATTTACCACCCTATTTTTACGTAAAGGTCAAATAACAAAAAGGCGATTCGATATCAATATCTAATATCGAACCGCTTTTCTCTATTTGTATATTATGCTTTACTGATGCTGCTCACGCAACAAATCATTTACGGTCTTTACTGGGTTAAATGTTGAAAGAGGAACCTCAACAAACACTGTGTTCCAATCACTCATTGCTCCATTCCAAAGACCTGGCAACTCAAGAGCTTTCAGCTCCTTGCCGTTCTTGCTCTTGCTGCTGATAAAACATGTGGAACGGTCAACATATTCTGGAAGGTTGAACTTCTCGCCCTTATAATTCTTTACAGCACATACTAAGTCTACAGGATTGAAATGTGTACCTTCTGCAAACATCTTCATATATTCGGCATTATCTTTGTCTATCTGGCTGCTTTCAAGAATCTGCAAGCTTATTGTGCCGTCCTGATTGTATGTGAGGAACGGACCACCACCAGGCTCTCCAACATTCTTAACAACACCGCAGACACGCATAGGACGGTTCAGTTTCTTTCTCAGATAGATTACGAGTTCGGCATCTTCAAGCTCCTTGATGTCGGTCTTGCGACAGCACAAGTCGCGCTGCAAGAAACGGATAATCTCCTCCAACTGGCTGTGGGTATATTTACCAGAATCAAGCAGACGCAGATATTCGAAAGCTTTCTCTTGTAAAGATACAAGCACACCAGCAATCACTTGCTTATACTTGACGGTCGGATCTTTAAGTCTGTCGGGAACCACATTGTCGATATTCTTTATAAATATAACGTCGGCAGGAATTTCGTTCAGGTTCTCGATAAGTGCACCATGACCTCCCGGACGGAACAATAGTGAACCATCAGCATTGCGGAACGGTGTGCAGTCAGGATTTGCAGCAATAGTATCGGTGCTTGGCTTCTGCTCAGAAAAACTTATGTCGTATCTTACATTGTATTTTTCTTCATACTTGCCTTTTGTCTCGCTGACCTTCTGCTCAAAGAGCGCACGATGCTCAGGACTGACGGTGTAATGGATTTTCACAACTCCATTGCAGTCGGCATACAAAGCACCCTCAACAAGGTGCTCCTCTAAAGGAGTGCGTGCTCCGTCTTCGTATTTATGAAATAGTAGAAGCCCCTTTGGCAACTGACCGTAGTTTAAGCCTTTTGCTTCAAGCATATTGGCAACTACAGCTTTAAAGTTTTTATCTCCTATAAGTTCCTTAACTCCCTTTCCTTCATTCTTTTTGCAAACTTCGTTAAGGGCATCATAGAAGGCGAACTTTTCTATACTATCAAAGAAAAGTTTCTCAAAGTCTGTTTTAGGAACATCGTAGTCTGCATCAAGAAAAGCAAACATATTCTTGAACATTCTGCTGGCAGCACCACTTGCTGGAACGAATTTCACAACGTCCTTACCAGCTTCTTTGTATCTGTTCCACTCTGAGACGTATTTCTCAATATCAGTTTCAGAAGGAGACATTATCCCCTTGTCAACACTTGCTGCTGCTTCAAGTTTCAGAAACGGAAAACCTGTTTTGAACTCTGCCAATTGTTTTTCAATTTGATCTTCTGATATGCCTTTCTTGGCAATTTGCTCTAAATCTTTTGGTGAAAACATAAGTATTAATTTTTAAAGTTTCTTGTTTATCCGATACAAATGTACGTACTTTTTGCTAATTATTATAATTTTAGGAGGAAAAAAATCTTTTTATGCAAAGAATTGTAGTATGTTTAGAGAAAATAATGTTGAAATTAGTTTTCTAACGACATTTTGCATTATCTTTGCATAAGCTAAGCTGCATCTCAGCAATAAATCCAAACATGTTTGGTTTATATTGCTGTTGATTTGCATTGTCTTTTATATAGTTTAAAACAAATGCTTATGGACAATAAACTTGTTTTTACACAAAAGGAGAAATTAATGCTGACAGATTTAATAAAAAATCTGAGGTCTGCAAAAGGATATGCGCTAACACGTAAGGATGAACTCTGCATTTTCGAACATCTTCGGAAATCTATTGTCAACAACGAAATACAACGAGATATATTTGGACTTAATCCTATCATTCTTAGCTTGCAGACTGCCTTAATCGCCGTGGAGGACATCGGACTGAAACGTGACGGAACAATGGCTGTCCTGTTGTACTCGTGTGTGGCACAAAACGAACAGAACGCTTTTGAGGAATATTCGAAAACGTTTGGAGAAAACGTGGCGCGCATATTAAAGGGACTTGTTCATATTCAAGAACTATACAAAAAGAATCCTGTAATTGAAAGCGAAAACTTCAGAAATCTGCTGCTCTCGTTTGCTGAAGATATGAGGGTTATACTTATCATGATTGCAGACAGGGTGAACCTGATGAGACAAATCAGAGATACAACTTGTGTGGAGGCTAAACATCGCGTAAGCGAAGAAGCAAGTTATCTATATGCTCCTTTGGCACATAAATTGGGACTATATAAGCTGAAAAGCGAACTCGAAGATCTCAGTCTGAAGTATCTTGAGCATGATGCTTATTATATGATTAAGGATAAGCTGAACGAAACAAAGGCAAGCAGAGACAAGTATATCGAAAGCTTTATCGCACCTATAAAGAAAAAGCTGGAGGATGAAGGGCTGAAGTTCCACATGAAGGGAAGAACAAAAAGCATACACAGTATATGGCAGAAAATGAAAAAGCAGAAATGTGAATTCGAGGGTATTTACGACCTTTTTGCCATTCGCATCATTCTTGACTCACCATTGGACCAGGAAAAAGTGCAATGCTGGCATGTTTTTGCTCTTATTACAAATATGTATCAGCCTAATCCTAAACGACTGAGAGACTGGCTGAGTGTGCCGAAGTCGAACGGATATGAAAGTCTGCACATCACAGTGAAGGGACCTGAAAACAAATGGGTTGAAGTGCAGATAAGAACTGAAAGAATGGATGAGATTGCCGAACGAGGTCTTGCTGCACACTGGAGATACAAGGGCATTAAAGGTGAGAGCGGCATGGACGAATGGCTGACAAGCATTAGGCGTGCTCTTGAAAACAGCGACGACAGACAGGTTATAGACCAGTTTAAAATGGATCTGTACGAGGACGAGATATTTGTGTTTACACCAAAGGGCGACTTGATGAAGTTTCCGAAAGGGGCTACTGTGCTTGACTTTGCATACAGAATACACTCGAACGTGGGAAACCACTGTGTGGGAGCAAAAATCAACGGAAAGGTTGTTACGTTTAGGCATGTGCTGAAAAGCGGAGACCAGATAGAAGTGCTGACTTCTGCAAACCAAAAGCCGAAACAGGATTGGCTGAATATCGTGAAAACAAGTCGCGGAAAGGCTAAAATAAGACTTGCACTGAAAGAGACGCAAATCAAAGATGGACTCTATGCCAAGGAGATGCTTGAGCGAAGAATGAAAAACAGGAAAATCGATATGGATGAAAGTACCATGTCGCACCTGATAAAGAAGCTGGGATTTAAGGAGATGAACGACTTCTATAAGCAGATTGCTGACCAGACGCTCGACATCAACCATGTGATAGAGAAATATCAGGAGGTGAAAGAGCATGACAACAATACTGTTGCACCGCAGGCTCAGACAAGAAGTGCGGATGAATATAACTTTGAAAGTCCTGTAGAAGAGCTTACCAACAGTGGCAGCGATGTGCTCGTAATTGACAGGAACTTGAAGGGCATAGACTACCAGCTGGCTAAATGTTGCCACCCTATATATGGTGACAATGTGTTTGGATTTGTTACCGTAAACGGAGGTATAAAGATACACCGCTGTGACTGCCCTAATGCTCCGGAACTGAGAAAACGCTTCGGTTACAGAATTGTAAAAGCTAAATGGAGCGGAAAAGACGGAGCACAGTATATGACGACTCTGAAAATTATCGGAAATGATGATATCGGTATTGTCAACAATATCACAAGCATCATTTCTAAAGAGGAGAAAATAATGATGAGGAGTATTAATATAGACAGTCATGACGGACTATTCAGTGGAAATCTTGAGATTAACGTAGAAGACAATACAAAATTGAATATTCTGATAAAAAAATTAAGAGCAATAAAGGGGGTAAAACAAATTATCAGACTTTAAAATGCGATTTTTAAGCTAAATATTGTAATTTTGCATATTGAAATATATGGGGCGAGCGTTTGTGGTATGAAAATATAACCAACGACAAGGCGCCAATAAAATAAAGAAATATTAAACATTATAAATATAATAGGTAAATGCTTACACTAAAACTTATCAGTGAAGAAACTGAACGTGTAATTAAAGGTCTGGAAAAGAAACACTTCAATGGTGCAAAACAGGCTGTGTATGATGTTCTTGCTCTCGACAAGATGAGAAGAGAGACACAACAGAAGCTTGACAAACAATTGCAAGAAGGCAAGCAAAAGGCTGCACAGATTGGTTCTCTCATGAAAGAGGGAAAGAAAGAAGAGGCTAATGCCATCAAAGAAAGTGTGGCTGCTCTGAAAGAGGAGTCAAAACTGCTTGAGCATGAGCTGAATAATATACAGCAGAAACTAACAGAATTGCTCTGCTCTATACCTAACATTCCTAATGATGACGTTCCGGAAGGAAAGGACGCATCTGACAATGTCGTAGTGAAAGAAGGTGGACCAATGCCTAACCTCCCAGAGGATGCTATGTGCCATTGGGATTTGTGCAAAAAATATAATCTCATTGACTTTGATCTTGGAGTAAAAATTACTGGAGCAGGATTCCCTATATATGTGGGAAAAATGGCAAGACTGCAGCGTGCACTTGAGGCTTTCTTCCTTGAGGAAGCTCGAAAAAGTGGATATTTGGAGATACAACCACCTTACGTGGTTAATGAGGCTTCTGGATATGGAACAGGACAGCTGCCTGACAAGGAGGGACAGATGTATCACTGCAATGTGGA
>CAKQCV010000059.1 GCA_934217675.1 uncultured Prevotella sp.
GGATTAAGGAGCCGGCAGACTGCGCTCCGCATGCTTACGTACCATTCCAACCCGCTGTCAAATCCAGTCAACCCCGAATTTAGCGCTTTATATAAAATGATAACGCACTGCAAAGGTATAGATTAATCGTGATATGTCAAAATGTTTTGTACTTTTTAATCTGAATATTATAAAAAAATGCTACCTTTGCATGACTTATGCAATAAAAAAGAATAATTGCGGTTATTAATAAGTAATAAAATTTAAAGAAGTGAGCAAACAAACAATAAATGAGGTTGACGGCCTTGACTGTAGCCATGATGCAATGGGAATATGGCAAAGAGTAGTGAAGAGGCTCTTTGATATAGTTTTCTCTCTTGCAGGGTTAATTCTATTATCTCCATTATATCTGGTAATTGCTATTATGCTGAAAAAACAAAAAAATGGTCCTGTGATATTTTCGCAAGAACGTATAGGATATGGTGGAAAACCTTTTATAATATATAAATTCCGCACTATGAGTGAACCGGAAACTGAACCGCAGTTGATAGCAAAATGTTCGGAAGGACAGTCGACAAAGACTGAGCGCTTCTTGCGTGAGCATCATCTTGACGAGTTGCCGCAATTGTGGAATGTCCTGAAAGGGGATATGTCGTTTGTCGGTCCGCGTCCGGAGCGTAAATTTTATATAGACAAAATAATGGAACATGATAAAAGTTATACGCTGATATATGAGATGCGTCCGGGATTGACATCTGAGGCAACGCTATATAATGGCTATACGGATACTATGGAAAAGATGCTCATACGTTTGCGTATGGATACAGACTATTTGAAAAAACGCTCGTTGGCTCTTGATGCCAGTATCGTGGCAAAGACATTCATGAGTATTGTCAGTGGAAAGAAATTTTAATAAAAATACTAATAGAAATACAGCTTTCAACATGAAAAAATATATTATCGCATTTTTCCTTTCGGTTTTAATGCCAATGGCGGCATTGGCACAGTCTATGACTGATGAGCAGGTTATGAAATTTGTAGTTAAGGAGCATAATTCTGGCACGTCTCAAGCGCAGATAGTGACAAAGTTGATGCAAAATGGCGTCAATATTGAACAAATCCGGCGCGTAAGGAAAAAGTATGAACGTGTTGTCAAAGAGCAAGGACTTGGCGCTGTGTCTGGTTCAACAAGTGGCAAAAATGATACACGATTGAGAACAGGCAAGAAAAAAGGAACTGGTAATGATGATGATAATATAGACGACAACAGGTCTGAGTATGAGTCGCAGTATCGTATAAAAGATGGAAGAAAAAATAATTCTTCGGTTGGAGTTTATAACGATACAAATGAAGACTGGGTGGATATGCGCAATGAACTCGATGAGTTTGTTCCTGACACTGCGGCAATGCTGAACAAGTTGTTGGCAGAGAAGACAAAGAAAAAGGTTTTTGGACGCAATATATTTAATAACAAAAATCTTACTTTTGAACCAAATATGAATATAGCAACACCACAGAACTATCGTCTTGGTCCGGGTGATGCTGTATTTATTGATATTTACGGTGCATCACAGAAGACTGTGGAAAGTTCTGTTTCTCCAGACGGGTATGTAACGATTGAAGGGTATGGACCAGTGCAAGTGAGTGGTTTGACTGTAAGTCAGGCAAATGCAAAGCTGCGCTCAACATTGGGTTCCAGATATAGTAGCTCAAAGATAAGGCTTTCTGTTGGCGAAACTCGCTCGATAATGGTTAATGTTATGGGAGAAGTCAAAGCTCCTGGTACTTATACTCTGTCGGCTTTTGCTACTGTGTTCCATGCTTTGTATATGGCTGGTGGAACTAACGACCTTGGAACATTGCGTAATATAAAGGTGTATAGAAACAATCGGTTGGTTTCGGTCGTTGATATATATGATTATATGTTGAACGGTAAACTTACGGGTAACGTGAGACTTGCAGACAATGATGTTATCGTTGTTGGTCCGTATGATTGTTTGGTTAATATCACAGGAAAGGTAAAACGTCCGATGTGGTATGAAATGAAAAAGAACGAAAGTGTTGGTTCTGTGCTTAAATATGCAGGAGGATTTACAGGTGATGCTTATACAAAATCTGTAAGAGTGGTAAGAAAAACTGGCAAGGAATATTCTGTATACAACGTAGACGAGTTTGACATGAGCGCATTCCATATTAGCGACGAAGATTCAATTAGTGTTGATTCAATCTTGCCACGTTTCGCAAATATGATAGAGGTGAAAGGTGCGGTATTCCGTCCTGGAATGTATCAGGTTGGTGGCGATATAAATAGTGTGCGCACTTTGATCGAACATGCCGACGGATTGAAGGAAGAGGCGTTTACTGCTCGTGCCGTGATGCACAGAATGAAGAAAGACCGCACTCTTGAGGTATTGCCTGTAGACGTGGAGGGTATTCTGTCGGGTAAGGTTGCAGATATGCCTATGCAGCCAAATGACGTGCTCTTTATTCCAACCAAGCAAGAGCTGATGGAAGAACAGACTATAACCATTCATGGAGAGGTTAATTATCCTGGTATATACAAATATGCTTCAAATGAAACTCTTGAAGATTTCGTTCTTCAGGCTGGAGGCTTGAAAAATTCAGCTTCAACAGTTAAAGTGGATGTGGCACGTAGAATTGTAAATCCAAAGGCTCTGACCAATGATTCTATTATAGCAAAGACCTATTCTTTCTCTCTGAAGGATGGTTTTGTTATTGATGGCAAATCTGGATTTGAACTTATGCCGTTTGATGAGGTGTATGTGCGCAAAAGTCCGGGCTTCTACAAGCAGCAGAATATTATTGTTGACGGCGAGGTGATGTTTAGCGGCACTTATACGCTGTCTAAGAAAAACACAAGACTTAGTGATGTTATCAAGGCTGCTGGCGGAATAAATGACAGAGGATATGCCGCAGGTGCAACATTGGTTAGAAAGATTAATGAAAGCGAGCGTAAACGCTTGGAAGCTGCAAAGAAAATGGCTCTTGAACAGTATGAAACTGTTGCTGCCGAAGAGGCTGCACGTACTGGTCAGAAAATAGATATGTCTAACAGTGAACGTATAAAGAAATTCCAAATAGAAGATACTTACTCTATTGGTATTGAACTTGACAAGGCTCTTGCAAATCCTGGCAGTGATGCGGATATCGTGCTTAGGGAAGGTGACAGAATTGTTGTACCGCAGTATACTGGAACTGTTAAGATAAATGGTGAGGTGATGTATCCAAATACCGTAGGTTATGTTAAGGGTAAGAAAGCAAGTTATTATATCGACCAGGCTGGAGGATATGGTAACAAGGCAAAGAAGCGCCAGTCGTATATTATATATATGAATGGTACGGTGGCAAAGGTTTCTCACAATGCTAAACCTATGCCTGGTTGTGAAATTGTGGTTCCTGCCAAGGCTACTACAAAGATGAGTGTTGCCGAGACTATGACTATTGGTACTTCAGTGGCTTCTATTGCAACAATGATTGCAACGTTGGCTAATATACTGTAAAATGTTGTGTAAGGAGGACGAATGCAGTACTTTTTTGAGAAAATATTATCGATACCAAAGTCTTTCTACTTATGTGTAAAGCTAATGCCGTTAAGGCAAGCTTTGCATATACCTATAATGGTTAGATATAATTGCAAAATAAAATCATTAAAAGGATGTGTAAAATTCTTTGCGCCAGTTAGACCGATGATGATGACTGTTGGATTTGAAAGCGTTGGCATTTTCGATAAAAAATATGAACGTAGTATTGTTCAGATTGATGGTACGCTTGAGCTTGGCTCAGGGAAGGTTATGGTTGGGCAAGGTGGTAAACTTTGCATTATGAGTGGTGGTACTCTATCTTTTGACGGTAAGTTTGAAAACTCGGCAATGATTGAGATTATCTGTAAAAATAACATTTCTATAGGAAAGAATGTTCTTACCAGTTGGGATATTTTAATGATGGATACCGATTTTCATCAGACAAAAAATGTTTGTGATATGACTCGCAACTGTGCAGATGGAAAAATTGTTATAGGTGATGATGTATGGATAGGTGCAAGGTGTGTTGTGTTAAAGAATTCTGCAATACCAAAAGGATGTGTAGTTGGGGCTAATACAACTGTAAACAAGTCATTTTCTGAAGAAAATTGTTTGTTGGTTGGATATCCTGCAGAAGTAAAAAAACATGATATAACAAGAGTAAAAGAAAATGAGTGATTGTATGACAATGGTTGAAGACAGAAATAAAATACTTAAAACAAATATCCTTATTTCTGCTATATTGAAGATTATTGGTCTTGGTACTTCTTTATTGATAGTACCGGTGACCATAAAATATTTGGATAGTGAGGTCTATGGAATTTGGATGACCATGACATCAGTCCTGTTTTGGATAGGCGGTTTTGATATAGGCTTGGGTAATGGTATGCGTAATTACCTTACCGAAGCCATATCAAAGCAAAATTATGCATTAGGACGTAAATATATCAGTACAACTTTCTTGCTGTTGAGTATCATTGCTTTATTATTGTTGTTGATTGGATTCGTAGCAATATCGCAGATGAATTTTTGTGAATTCTTCAATACACAATCTGTAGAAAATGTAGATTTGCGAAGTGCAATGTTTATAGCTGTAGGGTTCACTCTTGTTAACTTTGTTGTTAAGAATATCGGATTTATATATGTTGCAATGCAGAAATATGCAGTTAATGATTTTCTTAATGTTTCGGCAAATGTTATATCTCTTGGAATAATATTTGTCTTGACTAAAGTGACAAGCGGAAATTTGCTGTATGTTGTATTGGCTTATACTTCGACAAGTTGTTTGGCTTTCGTCTTGGCTGCTATACCTTTATTCAGAAAACATCCGGAATTGAAACCGTCGATAAAATTTTTTGATAAGAATCTAAGTAGGGAAATAATAGGTAAGGGTATAGGTTTTTTCGTAATTCAAATAACAAGTTGTATTGTTCTTTTTGGAGCTGCAAATATTTTCATTACACAGTATTGTGGACCGGAAAGTGTTACTACATACAATATAGCATATAAATACTTTAATTTGGAAATAATAGGTTATACAATAATCCTTGCTCCAATGTGGAATGCTTATACAGATGCTTATGTAAAAGGTGATATGTTATGGGTTGAAAAAACTTTTAAAAGAGCTTTGAACTTTTGGGTATTATCTGTTGCCGCAGGAATTTTGATGCTTCTTTGTTGCCGTTTCTTTTATGAGCTATGGATTGGTGATAAGGTGCAGATTCCGTTGTCGGTATCTGTATGTACATTTATATATGTTTGTATGTTTAATATTAACAATTGTGCTACATATCTGATAAATGGCTTTAATAAAATTCGTGTACAGATTATTACATCCTTGTTCTTTACAATTCTGTATGTATTGGTAGTGCCAATATTTGGACGAAAACAAGGTATAGAGGGTATCGTTCTGGCAATGGCTGCAAGTTACTTTATGATGGCGGTGATTCATTTATATCAGTGTCGCCTTTTGATAAAGAAAAAAGCTAATGGTATATGGAATAAGTAGAAAATAATAAGTATGGCAAACAAGATAAGTGTTATAACGGTCGTATATAATGATGTTGCTAACATCAGAAAGACAATTGAGAGCTTCTTTTCACAAACATGGGAAGATAAGGAACTTATTGTCATAGATGGTGGTAGTACGGATGGTACGGTTGACATAATAAAAAAATATTCGGACAGGCTTGGATATTGGTGCTCAGAGAAGGATAAAGGCGTGTATGATGCAATGAATAAAGGAGTAATGCATGCTACAGGAGATTGGGTAAATATTCTTAATTGTGGCGATGAATATTGTTCGAATACTTCTCTTAGTGATGCTATGAATAATTGCTGCGTTGATGAAGCAGATATTATTTATGGAAATTCTATTCGTCGGCAACTTGGGCATACTATCAATGATATTGCTTCAAATGACATAACGGGACTTGACTATGCTCCAATCTACAGGCATGGCTCTTCATTGGTAAGAACACAAATCCATAAGGATAATCTATTTGATCTTTCAAAAAAGAAAAAATATGGATATGCGCTTGATTGGTTTTTGATATATTGCTTATACAAGAAGAATTTCCGATTTGTCAAAACAGATGCTTTTATTGAGACTTATGAAGTGGATGGTATGTCAAATCATCCAATAAAAAGCTCATGGCTGAATTATAAAATAGTGACAAGTGATGGAATAACATTTAAGAAAGTACTAAAGTTTATTATAGCTTTTGTCCTTGCTGTTCTTACTCATGGACCTTTGTACAAAGTTTTGAGGACTTTTGTCTTGGAAACATATACAAATACTATACTTTCGCATGTCCCAGTATGGCAGTTGAGACGTTTTGCCCTTAGACTTATACGGATGAAATCAGGAAAAGGTACTTACATAAATAGACATTGCTATTTTATGGATCCAAACAGACTAAGTATAGGGAAGTATAGTCATATAAATAGAATGTGCACACTTGATGCTAGAGGTGGACTTTATATTGGAGATAGTGTTTCTGTTTCGCATGGAGTGATGCTTATGACTGGTAGTCATGATATAAATGCCGTAAATTTCCCTGTAAACTACAAACCTATAAATATAGAAGACTATGTTTGGATTGGTTGTGGAGCAATTGTATTACAAAATGTAACAATAGGAAAGGGAGCAGTTATTGCTGCGGGATCTGTTGTTACAAAAGATGTTCCTCCGTATACTGTTGTTGGTGGTATTCCAGCAAAAATAATAGGTAAGAGAAATGAAAATTTAGATTATAAATGTGAACCATAGTAAATATAAAATATGAAAGAGATTGATTTGTTAAGTATGGCTGGAAAAATATTTTCCAATAAGAAATCATTAATAATATCACTTGTGTCAGGTGCCGTTGCTGGTGTAGTGATAGCCTTGTCTATTCCAAAGCAATTTACATCCTCTGTTGTATTAGCTCCTGAAATGTCATCAGGTGGCTTAGGACTTTCTGACAATCTTGCCGATATGGCATCTTCTTTCGGGATAGATATTTCTTCTGCCGGTAAGAATATGGATGCTCTTTATCCTGAGATTTATCCTGAGATATTGTCTTCGTATGATTTTATAAGTACTTTGTTTCCTATTGAGGTAAGATTGAAAAATGATCCTACTTTACGTACATATTATGATCATTTGTTGAAAGATACAAAATTCCCGTTTTGGGATTACCCAAAATTGTGGTTGGAAAAGTTGAAATCGAAGCAAGATATTGCAGATATGAAGAAACCTGCAAAACCTGATCCTTTTCGTGCTTCAAAGATAGAGCTTGATGTATGTAGTGTTGTAGGAGAGAATGTAAGTTGCTTGATAGACAAGAAAACGAGTGTGATACTTATTTCTGTTACAGATCAGGATCCAATGGTAGCTGCAATTGTTGCAGATACCATACAGAGTCGTTTGCAGTATTATATAACAGAATATCGAACTAAAAAAGCCAAGAATGATTTGAAGTATTACACGAAGCTATATCGAGATGCAAAGGGAGAATATCTCAAAGCACAGAAAAAATATGCTTCGTTTTGTGATGCCAACCAAGATGTAATATTGGAAAGTTTCCAGGCAAAACGCGATGAGTTGGAAAACGATATGCAGACAGCTTTTACATTGATGACCCAAATGTCAACACAAGTTCAGAATGCAAGAGCAAAGATACAGGAAAGAACACCTGCATATACAATGATTCAATCTCCGAAGATGGCATATAAACCATCAAGCATGCCGAGATTAATGATTATTATTATAACTGTATTTATTGCCATAATGATAAATGCTTTATGGGTTCTTTTCTTGAAGGATGTTTTGAGGAAGAAGAAGTCGTTTGTAACATCAGATGGAGATACATCTCTGACTGCATAATAAATGCTTGTCTAATAGTTAATTTTACGTATTATAATAACGAATGATATATTCTGTTCCATATCTTTTGCTTATTGGGTTTTATGGGGTTATGGCTTTATGGTATAGCCAGACAAAGAATGTTTATTCCAGACCTTGGAACATAGTGTTGTGTTTCATCATAACACTTTTGTTCTGGGGATTTCGTGGTTTCTGCTTTTATGATTGGATGTCATATTATCCAATGTTTCTAAAATCAGGAATAGAAAATTTTTCAAGCAATATTGGAACCGTAGAGCCGGGGTTTTGTGTGCTGATGACAGCATGTAAAGAACTTTATGATAACTATATCTTTTTTGCTTTTATCTGTTCTTTTATAAACCTTGCTCTTCTGTCAAACTTTTTAATTAAGCACACGGATAATTATCCTCTTGCATTGCTAATAAGCACTATCTTTGGCTGTTTTTATCTGTTTACGGACTTAATGCGTAATGCGTTAGCTGTATTTATATTTATAAATGCGATAGATTATATAAAAGAGAGAAAACCTGTGAAGTATTTTTTACTTGTGGCTCTTTCAATATCTTTTCATTATTCGGCAGCACTTTTTATTCCGTTATACTTTTTTGCATATAAAAAACCAAGTAAGAAAGTTTTTGGATGTATCTTTTTTGCCGGAGTAATATTATATGTGCTTAATATCTCATTATTCGCGAATTTGTCATCATTCCTACTCGGATTTGTAAATCCGGACATGGAAGAAAAGGTGCGTTATTATCTTGATGAAGTTGCAGCAAAATCTCCTGGTATAAACTTTGTGTTCCTTGAACAGGTCTTTACAGGTGTACTTGTGCTGTGCTATATGGATAAGCTTCGAGAACTTCGTGAAGATGCGAATATCTATATTAATTGCATTCTGTTATTTTTTGTTATGACATTCATGCTGCATGAATTCGTTACATTAAGTATGCGAATGTCTATATTGTTTGGAGTTGGATATTGGATTGTTTGGATGGATCTTTTGAAATGCTTCAATTTTGCAAATAATCGACGATTGTTTATACTCTTTATTTGTTTATATAGCTTTCTGAGAATTTGGGGACATACACGTAATCCATTAGCAGAGTACAATAATATGTTGATAAATCCTGAAACTTATCAAGCACGACAAGCTATGTTTAATAAGAATTTTAAGGATTGAATTTGGCATGGACTTATTTCAGTATAAGAAGTTTAACATAAAATATAATTCTATGAAGATTGCATATATAGGAAAAATTCAATTGTCTGATGCAGATTTGTCTTATCTTAATTCTGCTCAAAATTTATCAGACATAACTTATATAATGGAGGTTACGCCACGTTTCCTAAAAGGACCTGCGTATAATATAAAAAAAATATATCCACATACAGGAATCTTCAAAGCGATAGATGCTTATCCTGAGTTTGAAAAGTATTCAAAAATAATTGATGTTGATAAATTTTATGTGGTCAATACTTTTGGAAAACTTTGGCAGTTTAAGGCTTTTTGGACGAATTTACTGTTGTTGTTGTTTCTTATAAAAAACAAGTTTGATGTTATTCATCTTACATGGCCTGCAAATGTATATGAGTTTATTATTTATTTTCTGAGAAAGAAAATGATTCTTACAGTCCATGATCCATTTCCGCATACGGGTTTGGATACAAAAATTGTGAGACTTCGCAGGAAAATGGCTTTTCGTTTTATTAAGTATTTTATTATCTTGAATAAAGCGCAGCGTGAGAAATTTCTTAAATATTATGGACTGCCATCGTTTGCAGTTTTTAATAGTAGACTTAGTTGTTATACTTATTTGGATATGGTAACTCCTGATTATAAGAGTTTGCCAAAGGAAAGATATATACTGTTTTCTGGTAAGATTTCTGAATATAAGGGGGTTGATTATTTGTTGCCGGCTATGAAAAAAGTACATGAGCAGTATCCTGATGTAAAACTTATTGTTGCTGGTGGCGGGAAATATTATTTTGATAAGTCGGAATATGAAAAACTTTCATATATAGATATTCGTAATCGTTTTATTCCAGATGAAGAGTTGGTTGCGTTAATAAAGAATTGCTGTTTTATGGTTTGTCCATATACTGATGCCACACAGAGTGGTGTTATAATGTCGGCTTTTGCTTTTGGAGTTCCAGTTATTGCTACAAATGTAGGAGGGTTGCCAGAGATGTTGTCGAATGGTAAATATGGAATGCTGATAAAAGAAAAGAGTGTAGAGTCTTTATATGAAGGAATTTGTAGTTTGCTTTCTAATCCCAATTTGACGAAGGAATATGCTAAAGAAATAAAGTCAGCATACAATAATGATGGAGAATTCTCATGGCTGACAATATCAAAGGAACTAAAATTAGTTTATGAACAACTTGCTGCAAAAATGAAATAGCAAGCAATGTGGCTTTATATACTATAGTTAATAAAATAATAAAATATGAAACTGATTATTACAGGTGGGTCTGGATTTATAGGAACAAATGCGATAGAGCATTTTTCCAAGAATTTTGAACTTATAAATATTGATTTCAATAAGCCTCAGATTGAAGAGCATTTGAAATATTGGAAAGATATAGACATTTTGGATTATGATAAATTCAAAAATACAGTTCTTGAATTTGAGCCAGACTATATTCTTCATCTTGCAGCACGAACAGATTTGATGGGGAAAACTATTGATGATTATTCAGCAAATACAAAAGGTGTGGAAAATCTTTTGAAAATTGCAAAGATGTTGCCACATTTAAAGAAAATAGTCATTACGTCTTCTATGCTTGTGTGTCATGTTGGCTATATTCCTAAAAACCAATTTGATTATTCAGCAACAACTCTTTATGGAAAGAGTAAAGTTGAAACAGAAAGATTGACATGGAATTCAAATTTAGAATGCGATTGGGCTATTCTTCGTCCCACTTCTATTTGGGGACCATGGTTTCATGAACCTTATCGTAATTTTTTTAATATCGTAAAGAAACGTGCTTATTTCCATATAGGTCATGAGGGCTGTACAAAAACTTATGGTTATATAGGAAATTCTATATACCAAATAGAGAATATCCTGATGAAAAATACTGAAGATAAAAATAAAAAAGTTTTCTTCATAGGAGATAACCCACCGATAAATATAACAGAATGGGCTAATCAAATAGGGCATGAGCTTGGGTTCAAAATACCTGTTATGCCAATCTCTTTAATAAAAGCAGCAGCATGTTTTGGCGATATATTAAAAAAGGTAGGAATTAAATTTCCAATGACATCATTCCGATTGAAGAACATGACTACTAATAATATTATTCCTTTGGAAAATACATATGAGATAGCGCCAAATCCGCCATGTGATAGAATAACAGGAATACGTGAAACGTTGAAATGGATGGAAAATCATTAATGAAAAATCTTCAGAATATGAAAATCTCTCTTATTACAGCTACATACAATAGTGCAAAGACATTGAGGTCAACGTTTGAGTCTATTTTGTCTCAGACGTTTAAGGATATTGATTATTGGGTTATAGATGGTGGGTCAAATGACGAAACTGTTGATATCATAAAGGAATATGAGCACAAGTTTAATGGTTGCATGCATTATATTTCAGAAAAAGACCGTGGTATATATGATGCCATGAATAAAGGTATAAAACATTGTACAGGTGATATCGTAGGTATTCTTAATTCAGACGACTATTTTACAGATGAGAATGTGCTTATGGATGTTAATAGAGCTTTCTGCAACAATGATATTGACGCAGTATTTGGAGATATTCATTTTGTTGCAGACAACAACTTGAATAAAGTTGTTCGTTATTATTCCTCGGCGATGTTCAAGCCTTTTTGGCTTAGATTCGGATTTATGCCGGCCCATCCGTCGTTTTATGTAAAGCGTGAAGTATATATGAAATATGGTGGATACTCTTTGGATTATAAAATTGCCTCAGATTATGACATGATGGTTAGGCTGTTTTACAAACAAAGAATAAGCTATAAATATTTGAAGCGAGATTTTGTTACTATGCGTACGGGAGGTGTAAGTACAAAGAATGTAAAAAATCGATTGCTTATAACAAAAGAAGATGTGAAGGCATGTCGGGCATATGGATTGTATACAAATTCGCTTATGATTTCAGTAAAGTATTTGTATAAAATATTTGAGTTCTTGTAATGTAGTGACTGACATCTTATTAATTGTCGTATTATGAAAATTCTATTTGTAACCCGTCATTATCTTGATGAAATGCTAGGAGGACCAAATTGCTCTAAAGCATTTATTCGTGCTATTGCTGAAATAAATCCAGATACAACTCTTGTTTATCCGGAACATAATGGTTATAAAAGTAAGTTACCTTTTCTAAAAGAATGTGTCAATTTGCATTTTGAACCGGTTTATGATAATCGGTCAAAATGGCATAAATGTTTAGACATGTATTATGGACGACTTCACAGATTTGGCCCTTTCGTAAAGAAGTATCTTTCTTCTCATTCGTTTGATGTAATATTTATTGATCATTCTTTTACGGCTTCGTCAGGAGTATTGAAAAGTGCATTGAAAACAGGTGCAAAAGTAATAACGCTGCATCATAACGTTGAATCTCAATACATAAAGGATAATCAACCAAGCATACTTTATCGAATCCCCAATAATTATTTTGCATTGAAGGCAGAGCGTGAATCAATTTTACATAGTTATTTGAATCTTACTCTTACAGATAACGATAAGGCAACTTTTATAGAAAAATATCCAGACTGCAAACAAAGCTTTCATACGATAGGAACCTTTGAGTATGAAGATTATAAACAATGTAATATTAGCACATGCAATGAGTTGTTGTTTGTAATCTCTGGTTCTATGAGTGCTCAGCAGACAGAATCGGCAGTATTGCTGTTTCTCAAAGAATACATGCCTGTACTTAATTCTGTATGTACAAATGCAAAACTGTTGATAACAGGACGAAATCCATCGCAAGAAATAGTCACCGCAGCATCTGCTTATAAAAATATAAGTATAGTTCCTAATCCTGACAATCTTACAGCAGAAGTTATAAAGGGAAATTTTTATATATGTCCATTACATACAGGAGGTGGCTTGAAACTTAGATGTATGGATGCGTTAAGAGTAGGGTTGCCAATTCTTGCGCATAAAGTTTCAACACGTGGCTATGAATCAATAATTGCTGATGGCTACATGTTCCCGTACTCAACGAAGGAGGAATTTGCAAATGGACTGCGCCGTATAGTGAAACTTGACCATTGTCATGAGGATGTTGCGAAAAGTTTTGTTTCTCATTTCTCTTTTTCTGCAGGTAAACAAAGATTTGAACAGCTGTTTCAAACATATCTAAAATAGAATAAATACAATTTCAACATATAGTAAATAAAATCATCTTAGCAATAAAAAACAATTAATTTTATGGGAGGCATCTTCGGAACAATATCAAAGAAAAGCTGTGTGGCAGACTTGTTCTACGGTACAGATTATAATTCGCATCTTGGTACCCGTCGAGGAGGTATGGCAACTTTTAGTAAGGAAAAAGGCTTTGTACGCTCAATTCATAATCTCGAAAATTCTTATTTCCGCACTAAGTTCGAGGCTAATCTCGACAAGTTTGAAGGTGCAACATCAGGAATAGGTGTAATTAGCGATACTGATGCGCAGCCGCTTATCATGAATTCGCATCTTGGTCGCTTTGCTATTTGTACAGTGGCAAAAATTGTGAATATCAAAGAGCTGACACAACAGCTCCTCGATAAAAACATGCATTTTGCAGAGATGTCATCAGGAAGCACCAATCCAACAGAACTTGTTGCATTGCTCATTATTCAAGGTAAGACTTTTAAAGAAGGAATAGAGAATGTTTTTCATAATATTAAGGGCTCATGCTCAATGCTCATTCTTACCGAAGACGGTATTATATGTGCACGTGATTCATGGGGGCGTACACCTATTATTATAGGAAAGAAAGAAGAGGCTTTTGCAGCCTCAAGTGAGTCCACGTCATTTCCGAATCTTGATTATGAAACTAATTATGAGGTTGGACCTGGCGAAATCATAAAGATAACAGCAGATGGTATGGAACAGTTGCGCAAGGCAAACAAAAAACTGCAAGTCTGTTCCTTCCTTTGGGTATACTATGGTTTTCCTACATCAACCTACGAAGGGCACAATGTTGAACAAGTGAGATTTGACAATGGCTACAATCTTGCCAAGACAGATCCTGTTGAAGTAGACTGCTGTAGCGGAATACCAGATTCAGGTACAGGTATGGCAATGGGTTATGCTGCAGGTAAA
>CAKQCV010000060.1 GCA_934217675.1 uncultured Prevotella sp.
ACTTCATTCTGGTGCTGATAGTAAAGGCTTGCAAGTTGGTCTTGGCTAATGCAAGAGTTTACGGCAGCTCTAATCCCAGCATACTTGTCGAGGGATTTCTGTTGTGCCGTAGTAGTTGTCTTAGTGGCAGTTCTTCTTGTTGCCGCTTTCTTTGTTGTGTTGGCAGTAGATGTTGTATTATCATTCTGTCCGTCTGATGTATTGTCTGTTGGAATATCCTCACCAGCATAAACGTAAAGACCTAAGCCAAACATAGCAAGATTCTTCACTAAACATCTCATGAGTGTCTTGTTGATGTCGAACATTGTAGCGGCTTGTACCGTCTTTTCGATGTAAGCCTTCTTGTAACTGTCCCATGCCTGATAGGAATATGGAGCGAGCTTCATTGCCTTGTTTTTTGCATCCATGACTGGCAACCACATTGAATGAGTTAGCTCATCAACTGTAACTTCTGTGAATACCATAATACCAACATTCGGGTCTATGAAGTAAGGTAAGTTGGTTTCGGGATTCTTAATTACTCGATAGGTTGCACTTGGATATGCAGCCTTAAATTCTGCCCAAGCGTTAGCCCAAGACAGATAGCTGAGTTTGTCGTTCTCTCTCTTCTCCAATTTGTCGTTAAGGTCAAGAGAACTAAGAGCGTTGAACATTATTGCTCTACGCTCGTCTGCTGTTATATTAGCAGGCATTTCTGGTTTCTTAAATTTACACATTGCGGTATTTTTTAAGTTGTTGTGAATACTAATGATAAACAAAAAGAGAGATACACAAAAATCTTCTTTCGTTGATAAATGTATATCTCTCAAACATCCAGGTCTATTAGTTTCCAGACTTTTAGAGTGAAGGATGTTAGTTGATGAACCAAGAATAGCCCTCGGTATCTTCATTTTTGAGGGCTTTTTGGATTCCTAATGCAAAATCAGTACAGTTCTGGTTTCGATCTAACCACTTATCTATATAAGCGGATTTTACAGATTCGTTAGCGAGCTGTAGTAGATTCCAAGTTGTTATGTCCTCTCCATCTTTCTTGCCGAAATTGGGATTAGACACATAGTTTTTTACCATAGCATTTACGGCTTGATCACCGATAGTTAGCGATGGCAGTTGTTTCTGTTCAGATAGCGAAAGAAACTGGTATAGTCTCATTCGACCGATAATCTTACAGAATAACTCTTCGGAGATAGCGGTTGATTGCAAATTCTCCAAGAGCTGTAATGTTTCGTCCTTGTGAGGATTAAAACCATTGAATAGTTCAAATGACTTCTGCATTATGTCTGCTTCCGTCATGCAGTCGATGGTTCCAGAATTTCCGTCACAGGTCAGCATTAAATTTGAACACACTCTTACTTGCCAACCTACAAATACTTTGAATTTTAATGCGGTTGGTCTGTTATAGAGTTTGTCTTCGTTATAAGCTCTCACTCCACCAATACATAAGTGAACTGATTGCCCATTGATAGTTTTTGTAAGGTTCTTGACGTGGCAGCAAAAAGCCAATCTCTGATAAAATACGGTCTTGTCTGCATCTGTCAATTCACTTGATTTTTTGTATTGAGCTGATGGAATTCTCCCGATAATAGGATGAGAAACCCTGCACTCAACAGGTGTTAGTTCTCCAAATACTTTCTCGGCAACACTTTTTACAGAACCAATAAAATTCTGATGTGATAACGTTAATGTGCCATCTATGAAAGTAGGAATTACGTTCTTTGTTTGCAACTCTTCAAGCGTGATAGCCTGGGTGTTGCTCTCTATGAAGTTAGGATGATTGTCACCCCAATCTTCTTCAATAACTTCTGCCTCGATAACATCTGCGTTTTCGAGACCTAATGTTATGTCTGATGTGATAGTCCCTGCTGTAGGAACAATCACGGTTGTAGTTGCTTCTTTCTTCTTCATGTTTTTATTGTTTTTGAAGTTGTTAGCAAACTGTAAAGTAACTTAGTCGTGGGAGGAAAGGAAAGCGTATAATCTTTGCCTTCATGTTTCTCACGAGTGTAACAGAGCCATTCTTATTGATTGCTCTGATGATAAGTTCTGATTTCGTTTTGTTCATATTTATTACATTTTGAACAGTTAGAACTATGGGAGCCTCCAGATTTTATTTTACTGGTTGCTCCCGATAATTTTTTCCACCCTTTGAAGAAAAATGTTATAGCCTCCAACAGGGTAATTATTGTGTCGAGTCTTTCGTTTTTAGTCACATACAGTCTCGACTTTGTTTGTTGTGTCGGTTGGCGTTGTTGTTGGCTTTACCGACTTCTTGTTCTTGTACTTGCCGTAGATGGTTTTCCCAAGGTCTGCGGCTTCGATTAAAGTGACAGCTACACAAAGTACACGGTAGCCAATCACAAGAGTTTTTTTGATGTTCATATTTTCTGATATTTTACGTTGTTATTAAATTGTTTTGTCTATTACTATTATTAAGGCTTTTAAGCGATAACAGAAAAGACAAAAAAAGAGGTTCAAAAAACACTTTGTTTTTGACCTCATAATAATAACTCCAAGCATCAGCCTGACCTGTAGAATGGTAGCGTCATAAGTACCATAATCCCAGCCAAAGCCAAAGTTCATGTTTAATCCCAATTCATCATCGGGCAATCCCTTCTTTATGCTTTGAAGTTTGTCAAGAATGTTATCTTGACTTTTTATTTCAATTATAAGAGTATCAAGGTTTTACAGACGGTGAAGAAAAAAATGACAAAAAACGCTATAAAACTCACTTCTACGACCATGATGTTCTTACCTATGACTAAATCTATTAGGTATGTTTGAAAACTTACTTCAAATAGTCACTGGGGAGCGAAGCACAGTAACTTCCAGTGAACAGGCTACGACTACTGCCGAGGAACATAAAGTAGTCAAGTCAAAGTTTATGCACGATATACAGGCATTGAAAGATGCTGGCTACTCGTTGGTCGCAGGAGAAGCTATCGTGCTGGACTTGAAATCTGCATTGGTGCTTATGCCTCGTGACCGTAAAAGGGTGGATGCGTATAAGAGCCTGGCAGACTATCTTAATAAAGAGTTCGATTGTACTCTTTATGTAACTTCACAAAAAACTAAAATTAAGGAGGACAAGAAATGAAACTTACGATTATGAATTATGACATTGACACAGATATTGAAAAGGACTATCAAGAATTGTCTGACAAATTATCATTCTTGGCGATTGCTTTATACTCTAAAATCGACATTAAGGGAGTTGCGTATGATTATAATCCATGCACCAATACTGCTACCATTCTGTTCAAGAGAAATTCCATAAGCTATCTGGATAGTGGGTGGATAAAGAATGAGGACTGCCAACTTATAACAGGACTGACAGAAGAGTGTTTCTTCCCGAAAGTCTTTGGTGGGTTGGATAATGGATATTGGGGATTGATAGCGTATAACGGAAGTTGGTATGCTGCCGATGACAACATTAAAAGACACTACCTAAAACGCCTATCTGAGGAAGCTAAGGATATAAAGATAAACTTTGGCAAACATTATCTGGAGATTAAGATAATTGGAGCAAACGCATAATGCCTTTTACCTAAAAATAAAAAATTGGCATATATGGGTTTTAGGGATTATATAGGGGTATGGCATTTTTTGAAGAATAGGTAAAAACATCGCAAACAAATTGAATATCAATAATTTGCAGTTTTACCTATAGAGAATAGGTAAATAACCTAAACACAAGAAATGGTGTAATGTAAAAGCACAAGAGATTAAGCAATATAGCTTGGTCTCTTTCTTTTTTGTCAAGGGTAAAAAGTCAAAAAATGCCATTTCTATCCGTCAAAATCTTTATAGTTGGAAGTTGATTCCCCTCAATGCTTCCAACTAAACAACATGAGGGATTTTATATGATATGGAAAAAGTAAAAAATTCAATTATTACTTTATCGGATAAGATAACAATAATCAATCCGAAAGACAAAAAAGCTACAGAGACGGATATGTTAACTGTACTCTTTAATATTATGAATAGTGATGAATACAGAAACTACAAAGAGAATGGTGAAAAGATTTCTGGTGTTGACAAATGGAATTATATCCAAGATATACCAAAAGTCAATTACTCTGGTGTAGTCAAAAACAACTGCTTTCTGTCGTACTCGAATATGGTAGCGGTAAGAGTACCAAACTTCTGTAATGGCTATCTTGCTAATGGCAATGAAACAAGAGACGAGTTCGCAAAGAAGATACCATTTGTATATGCTGCTTATGCTGATATTTACAACGAATGTGCTTTACTTGTTTGCAAACACGACAATACAGACCCAAGCCAACACAAGACACTTTGCACACATATTGAAAAAGAAATAGCAAATATGTCAGAGTCGCCTTGCTCATGGGAGATAAGGGCATATAGTGAAAGTTCCTATTACTCAGCCACTATATCGTCTGATGACAAGCTGATTATAAATGACCAATGTGAAACTTTCCATTTCAGACCGGAAATCAACAATCTTAAAACTACAGTAAAACTAACCAAAGATTCTTATAACGCAATGAAGCCTGAACTTTCTGCATTTACAACACTTGACGATTTGAAAGAAGATGTTATGCAGCATTTCAATCTAAGGCGAAGAAACTCAATTATAGCGGCAGCAAGATTCTTTGCATACAGAGCCAAAGATAGCGGAATAGAAGGACATGAGGCTTACAAGTCTTTTGTTGATTACTTTAATTGGCATAGATGTAATGAACAAGGTGCAAACATCTATTATGAGTTTTATGAAGTATTTGATTTGGGCTTGTAAAATAGCTAGGGTGTTCAGTTCTGTGTTCCTGTTTTTAGTATCAAAAACAATGTAACAACCATCTAAATCATTGATAATCATTCGCTAAGAAAACTATAATCTTATGCGAATCTCCATCAGATTATTTGATAGCTAAATTTGTCTTATATTTTGTATTTAATTTGCTGACCATCAACGCTTTAAGTTACCAAAATGCAATCAAAAACGAGAACATGGAACTGGACACCCTATAAAATAGCCCAAATCTTTACTAAATGCAATACTAAGCGTTATGTTTAACGCCTCCTACGGAGGATTGCAAGGAAAGAGAAGAAGTTTTTTATCCTCAACTGTCCTTTTTTTTCTTTTATATAGCTTCTAATGGATTTGCTGTAAAAATAGGACACCTCAATCTCTTATCCTTGTATTTGTCACGAAGTGGCATTAACCATAACATATTACAAATAATAAAAGATGAAAAAGAAGATTATTCATGTACCCAATAATGTAAATTACATTTCTGATTGGGTAGGATTTGAAAATGAAATTCCACAAGGACAGGTTATCATCAACAAGAAATACCCTGGCTGTGGACTGACTTACTGGACACTACACAATAACATTCCAACCGTTTTGTGTGTCCCAAGAAGGTATTTGGCTGAGAACAAAGTTGAACAAATGGAGAAGGAACATGAATCATGCTTTTACTTCCGACCGAGCAGTAAGACCGACAGGGAAAAGCAGAAAGAAGAAAATAAGAAAACCTTTATGAATTTGCGTAATTACATAAATTGGCAAAATCCATTCAATCCATGCCATACTGTGCCAAAGGTTATCGTAACGTATGATTCCCTGCCTACTATATATCCAATTCTTAAAGACTCAGGCATAGACTTTCTGTATGTAGTAGATGAACATCAAGCCTGTTTTCAAGATTACACATTAAAACCTGATGTCATAGAAAGGGTGTCTTCACTCCTTTATAAACTGTGCAATGTATGGTATATATCAGCAACACCCATATTGGAAGAATATCTTGATAGAATGGAATTTTTGCAAAATCTGCCATATATAGAGTTGGAATGGTCTGAAGACAAAATAATGAAAGTACAAACACAATATCTCCCGATGACTTCAACTGTTGATGAAATTGGCAAAATTATAAGTCGTTACAGGAATGATGGTTTCTTTGACACCATCATTGAGAATGGAATTTGCTATGAAAGCACTGAGGCAATATTTTTTGTAAACAATGTCAGGGATATAGCAAAGGTCATAACAGAAAACAAGCTGCAAGCATCTGAGGTGAATATTCTTGTTGCCAATGACAGCAAAAACAAAAAGATAATCAAAGAACTTGGAAATGGTTTCGGTTTTGGCAAGATACCGTTGAAAGGCAAACCACATTGCACCTACACATTTTGCTCCAAGTGTTCATACTTCGGAGTGGACTTCTATTCAACATCTGCCAGTACCTATGTATTTGCGGATTCAAATGTCAAGTCTATGTGTACTGACTTGTCCTTGGACTTGGTTCAAATTGTAGGACGGCAGCGGTTAGCAGAAAACCGTTTCAGAAAAAGATGTACGATTTATGTAAAGATAACTGTCGGCACTACAACAAGTAGGGAACAATTCTATGCAGACCAAGAAATGAAATGGCGACAATCTGAAGCCATTTGCAACGAATGGAACAAACTGTCACAAGGCGCACTTGCAGCAACGGAAGTGAAGCGTGATATATGTCCGTATGGCGTAATCTATGAAGACCCTTTGACAAGAGAGCGAATTGCCAAGAACTGTGTGAATGCCTTGATAGCGGAACAACACGCATGGGAAATGAGGGACAGAATCTATGTAAGACATGAGAGCGTGCAAAGTGTCATTGTCAGGAATGGCTTTGAAATGGCAGACAATCCTGATTTGCCACCGATGCTGTTGTCGTTTATTGACGAGTTTTACAGACTTGAAGATGACAACACAAGAATGATGTACTTTGCACAGTTCTTTGATACATATCCCGATTTGCTCGATTACTCTAATGGCATACACAACATTTCAAGTAAATTCTACAACTATTACTATGTTTATGGCTCGAATGGTCTGAAAGCCTTCTGTTATAATATGGTAGCATTGGAGCAATACTATGAACATTATAAAGAACAGTATTTACTAACGCCAGAGATTACCAACTCTTTTGTCATTGGCGAAAGATATTCTAAGAAATACATTAAAGATACTCTGACAGAGATATACAGGCGTTGTCATATTAACAAGACTGCAAAGGCAATAGACTTGCAGGAATATTTCAACCTTGAAGATGTCAAAATATCATTAGGACTTAACAAAAGAGCAAACGGATTTTTAATCAAAACAAAATGAATTTCAGCATTTACCCTAACATTTGGACTACAGCATCAAATACCACTGTGTCCTTTGAACAATTAAGAGAACTTATTGCTTCTAATGAAATGAAGTCAAAGATTGACGCTTTACGCAGTGCATCGGATGAAGAGCAGAGGCAATATATAAAAAGCAGCTTGCCTAACATTACAGTTAATGGTGTCTTTCCGCATCGTTGTGATGATGGCATAACCGTATATAACCAAGTTACGGCATTGGATTTTGACCATATACCGACAAGAGAAATGGCGCAAGTAAGAGAAATGTTTGTTCACCATCCTCTGACACATTATCTTTTCATATCACCATCAGGAAATGGCTATAAGGTATTGGTTAAACATGACAATGTGCGTCCAGAGTTTCATTGGAATCTGTATGCCCAACTTCTACAACTATTTGGCAACATTCCTTATACAGATAAAGGTGTGCATGACTTGTCTCGTGCAACATTTCTCTCTTACGATGGTGACAGTTACTACAATCCACAATCAAAGAGTTTCCACTTTGAGTATGCACCTAATATAACGCAACAGACGAAAATTAAGAAAGCTATAAGCAAAGGCTTCATAGGTGTTTCTCCAATGACCCAGAATATGGTAATGATGAATAGTCTGTTTCAAGCGACATGGAAAGACAAGGCACTTATGGATTACATCGACAAGTATAGTTGGAGTAAACATCCAGAGGATTACATAATAGGCAACAGAAACAACTCGCTAATAAAAAAGGCAACCATACTATGCTTATGCGGTGTTCATTATGATATAGCACTGTGGAAACTGAACTATCTCTATACTCGTGACCCTGCGATTGCCGTTTCAGAATCAGACATCGAAAACCGAGTGCTATATGCTTATCGCAATAATGCTGACAGATTCGGAACAGAACGCCAAAAATGGATTGATTTCAGAAACAGAAGAAAGTGGCAGAATAGATAACAAAAGGCGAACCTCTCTATGGGGGTTCGCCTTTTTATCATCACAGTTTAAGTTTTTCGTATATAGTTTTTCCTGAAACTTCGAATTTTTTAGCAATATCTTTAACCGCGATTCCTTCTGCTCTCATTTCTTTTATACACCCAACATCTTCATTGCGGACTTTTTGTTTCTTGTTAGTCTTTTTAGAAGAGGCTGTTCTGGTAGCTTTGGGCTTTACGGCAAGCACATCCAATTCTTTAGCTTCTTCTAAATATTCGTAGTGCAGATATGGAGATTCAACCAATTTTACCAAAGGTACCATTGGGTCTTTAGCATTCTTACGGTCTTTTACGTTCTTGATTATCTTTATATCGTCAGCATTTCTTGTCGGTTCAATAGCTGTCAGAGTGGTTGCGCAGCGTGCCACTTGAACAGACCCTGCAAAAGAATTATCTGTGATAGGTTCCCACATTTCCCCAGATTTTGTGTGAACAACAACCAAGAATGTAACAGAAAAGCCCACCTGTTTTGCTTCTTTCTGGATTTGCTTCAGATTACGATGAAACTCATTCATCTTGGCAGGTTGAATGGTTGGTACAATACTGGTCAGATTGTCAATGATTACAGCACAGTCCTTATTGTTGGTCATTACTCGTGTCTTTATGTCTTTCAACAACATAGACTCATTGGGAAAACCACAATCAGTTACTCTCTTGAAACTTTCAGGAAATGTAAAGTCGTGCTGGAAATAGCGGCGATAAATATCATCATCGTCAAGTTCGACATCATACCAGAAAACTTGAATTGGTTCAAAGGCTGTGCCATTGCCATGAGGGACAAGAAGTGAAACACCTCCTGTTGCAGCCTCAATACCTAATTGAGCAGCGATGATAGATTTCCCTTGACCAGAGCGACTGGTAAGCCAGTTGACACCATTGTTGTGAAGAATATTTTCTGTCCAAAAAGTTTCGTTCAGGATAGTTGAAACACGAGAAAGTATATCATTCGGATTCTCTTCGATTGGAATAGGCAAAGAGGTGTCAACACCTACTGGTTCTTTCTCATTTTGTTCAACAAAAGCACACAGATTCTTTTCTGTGTCTATTTGCATAGAAGTATTTGGATGCTTTATCCTTGCAAGCTTTTCTTCATGCTCATATTTTGCTTTGGTGTCCTTTCGGTCTTCATTTTTCGTATAATACCAGATTAGTCCCAATGCAACAGTCCCAATACAACCTGCGGCAATCTTTGCAGGAGATTTTTCGGAAATCTGGTATGTAGTATAAACTATGCCACCTATTGCTGCATATCCTACAGCACTATTAACATCGTTAACTTTGAGGTTTACAGAACCTCGAACAAAATTTAACATGTTCATATTATTTATTTTACATAATTAATTAAACTCTTTTTCCAATACACAGAACGTAGATTGAGTGACATTACTTCATCAACAAAATCACGTATTTGCTGTGGTGAGTAATTCTTTTTGCCTGAAAGAATTCCTACTTTGTAGTAGTCACAACTATTGATGGTCTGTGCAATCATGTCAAGACTTCTCTGAGGGTCAACGATAGGTTCGATACTTGCCCATGTACAGATTCCTGCATCGTGAAGAATTTGCATAGCTCTGATACGTTCTGCATTAGGACTTGCCCCAGGTTCAAGAGCATCGCAACCTGTAAGCGAAAAACCGATTCTTATCAAATCTCGATGACAGAGAGCATTCTGAACAGCATGGTGATTGAGCCAGTCCGCTCTTTTAGTCAACACCTGAACAGGTACGCCTCGACTAATAGCGTATTCAATACACTTCCAATTCAGCTCAATCGTCTCACTCAAACATGGGTCGCTTACAAATGAGAAATGAAGCAGATTACCTGAAGAAATAATCTCACTACGATAGTGAGCGAGTTCCTTACAGAAAATCTCATACGCAGTGTCTTCGTCAACGAGCTGCTTTTTGAGGCGTACTGTGTTACCACCCAATGTCTTTGACATCAAGCTGTGGTTATTATAACAATAGCTACACTCATGAGGGCAACCATTGTAAAGATTGCAGGCATAAGGCGAGTATTCCGCTGCCTTGCCATTTGCTTTATAAATTGCTTTCATCCTTTTGGGTTTATTACATATTCAACATCCTTGCTCAACTCACCATGCTGTTCTTTAAGCCAACAGCAGCCACAAACCAAACCTTCTGAAAAAGTTTTTATAGCTTTCTTTCTCTTCTGTCCGATTTTGTAACAGATGATGCCTGTGACTACGCACATGACGCATCCACAACCGATAACCATGTTTCTTTTTGTTACGGAAATCTTTGAAATTTGTTTCATGTTATTTTTGTTTTTAATTTATGGTTGCAAAGGTAAAATAAAGAAAATCCCTAAAAGAATAATGGCAACGTTCAAAACGCCCAACTCAATATGTTGGGCGAAACCGATACAAAAAAGGCTCAGAGAAACGTATCTCCAAGCCTTTATAAACTATACATAAATTAAAATTCTCTTTCTTATTTCATCATATATCGGTTTGATTTTTTTAAATTTATCACCGTGCGTTACATATAAATCTGCTCGATATTTATTTTCAGCAAGTGTTTTGCGATTAATATTATACATTGATGCAAATCTACTGCAAGAGATATTGATAAGTTTATTTTTATCATTTGCTATGCCAAACTTCTCACGTTGGAGGATAGCATATACCAACTGAAAATACCTATCACGAACTATTCTTTCCGACTTATGATTTTCTGCATTTTTTATATCTGTTTTAAAATCATTAAACATAGTTTTTATTCTTAATGCAAGTTCTTGTGTAAATTTCCTTTCTCTTATGGGATTGGCTACAATTTTATAACCTCTTGGAGACAGAATTTTATTAAGAACTTCCACACTTTTTGGAGTGAGCTTCTTATCCTCGTGAATAATATTCTCCAACTGCACAAACAAGTTTTCTTGTTCGCTCACAGAGAGTAGTCACTATAAATTTGATTAAATCATATTTGTATAATATCTACTCCTTGTTCACTTTTATATCATAAGCATTTCTTTTTTGTTAAACATGTTTATTCTAAATACCCTGTTCCCTTCACTGGCAGTAGGACATACTTGCGTTAAAACGTCTTTCCTTTGTTTAGTCAGGCGGATGCTCCTGAAATAAAATAACATAGCTGTTATCACAATTACAAAATAACAAATAAAATTTCGTTTCAATTCTTATTTTGCTCATATATTTTTCTGATTCTATAAAGTTTAACATATTACGCATCGTTGGTTTTCAAATGCAAAACTAACTTAGAACGTGTCAGCAATCTTATCCATCTGTTCACCAATCGCTTTGTCAATCAACTTTGCATAGCGACTGGTCATGCGTGTATTGGTATGTCCCATCATTTTTGATATGACTTCAAGCGATATGTTGTTGGCAAGCGTAACAGTACTTGCGAAAGTATGGCGGGATGTATGGAAAGTCACTCGCTTGTTTATGCCACACAATGTAGCTATGTCTTTTAAGTTCTCGTTCACATCTGTACTGTCCTGAATAGGCATAACAATATCGCTGTTCGGGTCGTTGTATTTATCCAACAAAAGTTTCGCCATAGGAAGGAGAGGGATGCGTGAGAGAACACCTGTCTTTATACGCTTCTTCTTTATCCAGATACGGCCCTCATCATCTGTCTCAAAATGCTCTTTGCGTAATGTTTTGATGTCAATATAGGCAAGACCTGTGAAACAACCGAAAAGGAAAGCGTCTCGTGTACGCTCAAAACGCTTGATAGGAGTAGTGAAATTGATAATCTTACGCAACTCTACATCGTCAAGGAAGTCTATATCTACATGCTCACGCTCCACCTTATATATATTAGTGGATTGAACTGGATATATCCATTTGCTACAGCTATGTTCATCAGTTGCTTCAAGAACTTCAGATGCTTTGAGCATGAGTTTTGGCAGTTGTTCTTCTCTGTAAGCAGATAGGTATGGAAGCCCTGTATAAACCCCAATTTCACCTCATGCAAGTAAATGTCCTCACGATGATACTTTGCCTGCATAAACTCCTTGATGTAGCGTCCTGTGAGTTCATTGGCTTCATAGGTATCTTTGGAGATTTTCTTACCGACAAGTGGCTTACGCATAGCTTGAAAGTCCTTAAACACATCCAACAAAGTCTTTTGGTTTATGGCATCCACATGGTCGTTTACTGCTTCTTTCAGTAGGTTGGCAGTAATCATAAAGCCTTTCTCCATCAACTCAATCTCCTTTTGAAAGATTTTGTTGCGGAGCTGATACAGATACTCGTTTAGCTGTTTAGCCTCTTCACTTCTGCCACGAACCAACTGCTTTTCATCGTCCCAGTCAGATACTTTAATCTTTTTGCCTGTGTAATAAGATACCCGAACGGCATTAACACTAATGTAAGCTACGATAGGGGATAACCCTTTTTTGTCTTTTCTGGTTTTCTTTACCATGAAATAGACCGATGTACAATGTTTTTCCATTGCTTTTAAAACAAGTTTTTGAAGACTTATCTACTTAATATACAATGGTTTATCCCATGTTGTGATGCCACTTTTTACAGATCCCAAAAGTGGCATCAGTATGTACCACGAAAAAGCGATAAAATGTGGTGTTTTAGTGTCTCCATGCAACCTATTAAAGACCCTTTTTTACAAGGTTTATTTGCCATAAATTCAAACTCAACCCACTTATAAAAGCCAAGTTCCAATAGGCATATAGACACAAAAAATCCTCCATAATCGCTACAAGGACTATGGAGGATAATTCTATATAAATACCTGATAAACAGATTATTACTTCTTGTTCAGAGCCAAATCAACAGCCACTGCGATAGCTACTGATGCACCTACCATTGGGTTGTTACCCATACCCAGGAAGCCCATCATCTCTACGTGGGCAGGAACTGAAGAAGAACCTGCAAACTGAGCGTCAGAGTGCATACGACCCATTGTATCGGTCATACCATAAGAAGCTGGACCAGCTGCCATGTTGTCTGGGTGAAGAGTACGACCAGTACCACCACCAGAAGCTACTGAGAAGTATGGCTTGCCAGCAGCAATACGCTCTTTCTTGTATGTGCCAGCTACTGGATGCTGGAAACGTGTTGGGTTTGTAGAGTTACCGGTGATTGAAACATCAACATCTTCACTCCAGTTGATAGCAACACCCTCGCGAACATCATTAGCACCATAGCAATTAACTTTGGCACGTGGACCATCAGAATAAGCGATACGGTCAACAACTTTCAGTTCTCCTGTATAGTAATCGAACTCTGTCTTGACATAGGTGAAACCGTTGATACGGCTGATAATCTGTGCTGCATCTTTTCCAAGACCATTCAAGATAACGCGCAATGGGTTCTTGCGAACTTTGTTTGCCATCTCGGCAATCTTGATTGCACCTTCGGCAGCAGCAAACGACTCATGACCTGCCAAAAAGGCAAAGCACTGTGTTTCCTCGCGGAGCAAACGTGCAGCAAGGTTACCATGTCCGAGACCAACCTTACGGTCATCAGCAACAGAACCTGGGATGCAGAATGACTGCAGACCTACACCGATAGCTTCGGCAGCATCAGCAGCAGTCTTTACACCACGCTTGATGGCGATGGCAGCAC
>CAKQCV010000061.1 GCA_934217675.1 uncultured Prevotella sp.
GTATAAGGCCAGTCCCAGTAGTTTGCCTGTGGATACAGATGCAGTCCGTTGGCATGGTGCACATTGTGCATTGCCTGCACCGTTTTCTCGATAAACGTCGGTGAGCTCCATCTCCATGGTTCAAGGTTGGCAAGGATATGCACATTGCTGATATGCACGGGAGCAGCGGCTGCAAGTTGTCGGTGAGTCTCTGCCCATGGTCCTTGCGGCTGATAAGTGGTAAGCGATTCGCCCGTATATTTGCTCATCGTGTAGATGTTCTTGTAATATGGCAATGCTTCATGTAATACACGTGGTCCGTCGGTGTCGTGAGAGCGCAAGATGATAGGCGGCTCATCGGTTCTGCCCGAAGCCTTCAGTCCGTCCTTGATACCCGGAATGATAGTTTCGTTCATCCATTTTATGTCGTTCTCTATTCCCGACATAGCCTCGCCCAGACAAACTAAAAATCCCACATTGGGATAGTTCTCGATAAATGCTGCAATACTCTTTCGGGTATAGTCGGCGATGAGCGGCGTGATAGGACGGTTGCGGTCTTGCGTCTTTATGCCGTAATGGTCGGCAAATGGCTTCGACACGATGATATTATAGAACATCTGAATAATGCGGATGCCTCGCTTCTGAGCCTCGGTGGTGAGAAACGAAAACATCTCCTGGTTTTTCTTCATCGTGGCATCATCCACTTCTGGAGCAAATGGATAATCCTTCAGTTTTACGAGCGAAGCAAACGGATGACCGTTCCACAGGAACACTGCATTCATATTGTCGGCAGCCAGCATGTCGAGATATTTTATCCACAACTCCTTATCGTAGAACCATGGAAAGTTCTCTGGAGTGTAAGGATATTCATATACCTTATGCCCTGGCAGGTAAACCGTCTTTTGCAATCCAACGCAAGCACCGCGCAGTTTCATCTCTGGAGCATCGATTATAGTGTAAGGAATCTCCAACGAACTGTTTACCTTGAAATATTCCATAAGTCGGTTGGCACCATAGATTGCACCCGAAGCATCATTTCCGATGATATTGATTTTCTTGCCCTTACGCAGCAAAGAAAATCCTTCGGCAGGTTTCCCTACAGTGTCGTTGGCAATGCCCACGCTGATTTTGTAGCCTTTTGGCATTTCCGAGATATTCTTGGCTATAAGCGCAGCCGCATAGTCTGTCTGCGGTAGCGATTGCATGGTGGTAACTGTTGTTTCCTTGTTTCCGCAAGATGCCAGCGATGCAGCTACGGCAAAGGCAAAAAATGTTTGTCTTATTGTCATTTCTATATTTAATATTCTATTTCTATTTCTTTATTTACAGGTATTTCGTATTTTTTTCCGGCAATATACAGAATGCCCTTTCCTCCGTCGCTCTTCACTGTTACGGTGTGGGCATCCATCTTCACTCTAACCTCTCCGAAAGGAGTTGGTACGGAACCTTGCATACGTTTCAGACCGCCCAACACAGGCTTAACTTCATATTCCTCATATCCAGGTCTCGTAGGCTTTACACCGAGGAAATATTTTCCTATTAGGTATATAGGACTTGCTCCCCATGCGTGGCAAAGGCTCTTTCCGTATGGTCGTCCGTACATTGCGAGATGCTGTTCTCCCTCATCGGCAGGGTTGTATTTCTCCCAAAAACTTGTAGCTCCCTCGTTGAGCATTCCGCCCCAATAACCAAGCATTTCCGGCAAAACGCGCTCCTGATATCCCATTTTGCACATTGCTTCCAGTTCATAGAAGCGCATGTAAGGTGTGGTGATAGGTTCAACATCAAAGTTGAACAATACCGAATCCATGAGTTTTCTCTTGTCCTCATCGTCCACCATATCATAGATTATGGCAAACATATTCGGGAAAGCTGTGATGTCGCAGTTCATCTTGCCGTCTTCTATGGCATGCATAAATGCATTGCGCTTGTCGTCCCAGAATGTAGGCTTCAGCTTTGCCTTCAAATCATTGGCAAGTTTGCCGTACTTATCAGCGTCGGCAGAGTATTCCCCTGTAGTAATACTACCCTGTGGAGGGTTGTCAAGAGGGTTGTCTCTGAGTACAGTGGCACATGTATGCATCGTTTCCAGAGCCTTACACAGCAGAATCTGTTCAAAGCAGAGAGTGCCGCGTTTGTGCATTGGAAAGTCCACCCAGTCCACGAAAATCCAGTCGTCAGGTTTACCTTCAGCCATTCCTTCACTGTTCAGTCTGCCGAGCACATATAACATCAGTGTTTGCATCTTTGGATAAATCTCGCGAACGAAACAGATGTCGCCGGTATACTGATAGAAGTCGAGCACAGATTTAAACCAATAGAACGTGTAGTCCATAATAGTGTTTATATGTGCCGTTACCGGGTCTTTTCCTCTAAGCTGTCTGACAGTACGGCGCACGCAGTCGGAGTCGAATCTCAGATAGTAGTTCATCAGATACGACTGTATGGCATCTCCCGACCACGTCCATCGGTCGCGCTTTATTCCGTCCATGAAGAACTCGCGGGTTGTTAGGTCCATGGTGTATGCAGCCACTTCCCAAATCTTGTTCAATTCTTTATTGTCGCATTTAAACGAACCGCTTTTTCCATGTGTGAATTCAGAATACTCATAGTCCATGGTGACATCAGAGTATGCAATCATCCCCTTTGTTTCTACCATTACATATCTGAAAGCCTTGCTGTCGTCGAGCACTATCTCCACTTTTTCGTTCTCATATTCATTTTGTCTGAGATCAAGTCTGTCGAGTGTTTCACAGTGTTCCATATCAAGAGCCTCTTCACGGCTTTCACCATAGTATATGTTGATAACGCCTTTGCCTATAACTTCCTTTAGTCTGATGTAGCCGAAGGTTTCCAGTCCGAAGTCAAACAGCCATTTGTTTGCACCAGCCTTTTCTTCGTCAACAGGTTGCATTTCCGTTCTTTTCAGTTGGAATGTAGACGGTGGTGTGTCGATGCTGTTGAAATTCCACGAAGCAGCAGGTACATAAATTCCGGAGCCATGAGCCACTCCGTTCTCGTCAATCCAGATTTTGTCCTCGTAAGTGGCAAGCCATGACGAGTCACTCTTTATCGTTCTGCCATTGACAAATAGTGCAGGAGGAGTTGCCTGGTTATGTATTTTTATGTTCAAACTGTGTTCTCCAGCCGGCACGGTAAATTTTCCCGGCATGCCAAATTGCAGCTTCCCGTCAAGCATAAAATTGAAGTCTCCCTCAGTAGCGATGGTTATCGTTTCAGCCTTTTCAAGGCAAACTTTAGTAGAGAACTCCACCGTTACGTAGTGGCTGTCCTGTTTCCAAAACGGTGGAAACATAGCTCCACGCTCTGTGCGTCGATTGTTGAATTTGTTTCCGAGCCATATTTCGAAATCACCAGGATACCATATCCATGTTGCTTTATATTTAGATTTCTTTTCCATATCTTTCCTCTGTTATCTGTTCTAACGATTTACCACGTGTCTTTGGTGTCCAAATGGCTCCGATGAGCAGTGATACGATGAGCAGTGCCATCATCAGATATGCAGCGAGAGTGAAACCTTCGCCCTGCTCCCCATATATATTCACGAATACCAGTCCCCATGCAGCCGACAGGCCCCTAACCATGAAGAACATTATGCCCTGTGCTGCTGCACGATATTTTGCAGGGAACAGTTCCGAAGCCCACAGTGCATAGAAACCCTGTACGCTGATACCTCCTTGAATACCCCAAAGCAGAGTGAAGAAAAGCAGTCCGCTCATGCTGCCTATTCCGATGGTTACAATCATAACCCATGCCAAAACTGCAGCACCGACACCAACGATATACAATATTCTTTGGTTCACCTTGTCTACCAGCATAGAGAAAACAAACGTCATGCCGATAATGATGACCCACTGTCCGGCAGAGAGCATATTTGCTTCTCCGTTAGACAATCCACCTGCTGTTTCGTAGATATGCTGCTGGAAGAATCCCATAACAGAGCTCACGAGATTCCATGTGAGATACATTCCAGCAAGGAACAGCATTGTTCTTACGTTTACTTTGTTTGAGAACAATGTTCCGAACGAAGCAAACACACTTTTGCTTTTTACTGCAGAGGTAGAGTTCGCCTCCTCAGCCTTTGCCGCTTTCCATTCTGCTGACTCTTCAAGCTGTCTTTGTAGTAGCCATGCAATAAGAGCTACAACGAACAGCGATGCAAAAACAATTCTTGAGCTAAACACGTTTACCGCAGCCTCTTGAGCTCCACTGCCGAGAATCTGCGTAGCCGATTGATTTACGAGTGGAAACAAGAAACCTGCTTCGGCATTGTTTGTCGGCGGAGCCAAAAACCATCCCAAAAGAAGGATGATGAGCGGTCCGATGCCCCATGCCATCTGTGATATACCTATGTTTCTGCCACGGTTGCCAATCTCTGAACTTTCAGATATATAGGTCCATGATGCAGGCACACCAACACCGACACTTATTCCCGTGATAAGAAATCCAGCCAGAAGCATCGGAAAATTTGTTGTGAATACCACGAGCAGCACACCAAGCATGTAAATTAGCATGTTGTATGTATAGATAGCTTTTCGTCCATACTTGTCGGCAAGGAATCCGCCTATTATAGCTCCTATCGCCGCTCCAAGACAATTGGCACTGATAGCATTTAAAAATCCGAGGTGAGCCTCTGTTAGTCCAAGGTAATTCTGCCACAAAGACAAACCACTTGCACCTGCCACAATGGCTCCTGCATCGAGATAGTTAGTGAGAGATACGGCAATTGTACTCTTCAAACTGCTTTTCTTATTTTCCATATTTTGATTTATTTAGTTGTTTATGCGTACTTATTATAAATAACGACTAATTATCTGTTTTGTACTGAAAAATCCTCTTTATTCTTTTCGGGCAGCTTTCATGCTTTAAACCATATTTTTGACTTTAGCCAAGTTTGCTTATGCTGTTTGTTTTTTAGCTGTTCTGTTGCGGTAGAGTGGGGAATAGCAATTGAAATTTGGCAGTGTGGAATGCTTATTGTGGAATTTTTCCACAACTATTCCACATTTTCCACAATGTGTATTCTTCTTTGATAATATTGAAGTATTTGATATTCAAGTGGTTATAAATTTTATTATAGTTTTGGCACGCAGCTTGCACTATAATTAGCGAGCAACAACAACAAGCTCAGTAAAACAGAACAACCACAAACGATGGTACGTTCTAAGAGAGAGATTTAATAAAATCATTTTTACAACAACTAAAAGTATAGGAGAAAAAGTTATGAAAAAGTTATTTATTGCAGCGTTCGCAACATTCGCAATGGTTTCTATAAGTAGTGTATTTGCAAACAAGGCTATGATTGAGAATGTTCCAGATGGATTGGCAAATGATACGACAGATACAACTTCAACATCAGCTCCGGCAGAGCCTGCAACGAGCACATCAGAACCTGCAACGAGCACATCAGAACCATCTACCGGCACTGTAGAACCGGCAACTCAGGGCAATGGGGCAGGAGATGGAATGTATCTTATGGATCCTGTGGATACAACGAAAACAGATACCACTGTTGCAAAGTAGTAAAGTTTGAAGGTAAGCAAGATTATTAATGCATAAATAAGAAGTTTAATTATTAGTAAGTAAGGTAATGATTGTATTGATGGATTACTGATTTTAGTAATTAATTGTTCTAAGAAAATTTGTGTTGGTTTGTCCCTGTATCGGCTTGTAGAAAGTAGATGCAGGGATTTTTCTGTGTTGATATTATGCATTGAAACATTTTTTGTAAGTTTGCAGCTGAAATACAAAAAGATTGTTTTCTATTCATTATTTGGTTATGGTGAAGTTTGACATTATAGGAAAAGCAACGTTAGGATACATATTGATGGCAGCGATAATAATCCTTGCCGGATGGTTGGTGTATGGAAACACACAGTCGGTGATGCTTGTAGACAAGGCGGAGAAACAGTTTATGAAGCGCAGAAACATTACCGACAGTCTGGTATACAGTGTGCTCAATGTTAATAACAAGGAGCGAGCTATCTGCCTCGGACTGTCAGACAAACTGCCAGAATTCAATAATGCTGTTGAACAAACATTGAATATAGCAGATTCTTTGAAGAAATCTCTTGGTGACGATGAAGATACTGCACGCATTGATTCATTGAAAATTCTGTTGCAGATGAAGTGGCAGAACACATGCATGCTGATGGAAACTATGGGCAATGCCGATGCCGACAAGTTCTATAGAGAAAAGGTGAAAAATCTTAGTCAAGGACAGGATTCGGTGATGATGAAACAAAAAGCGGTGGAGATAAAGGAAGACAAGGAAACCGTGTATGAAGTAGTAAAAACCAAGAAAACTTTTTGGGGCAGACTGGCAGATGCCTTTCGTAAACAGCGCAGCGACACTGTTCATGTGGCACGTCATTCAAAAAAGAATGTCAGCGATTCGCTGAGCCATAATGTTGATATAGCTGATACTGTTGCCGATGTGTTGAAGCAGATTCGCAGACAACAAGCCTTGAACGAACAGAAAAAAAGCGGAAGCATAAAAAGAAGTGAACTGCAACAGCAAATTGTCGGTATGGAATTGACACAAAGAATATCGCAAATCATGGCAGATATACGTGCCGATGAACACAACGCACTGCAACAGTCGCTCAACAAGGACATGCAATCGCGAGAAGCATTGTTGCTAAAGATAATAATGCTCGCCATTGTTGCGATTGCTACAGCATTTGTACTTTCTGCTTATATCAAGCGCAGCCTGAGGCGTGAGCAAGAATATCGCAAGAGTATCGAAGAAGCAAAAGACGAGACTGAACGAGTAATGAAACAGCGAGAGCAGTTGATGCTGACTATAACCCACGATATTAAAGCTCCGGCAGCATCCATATCAGGATTTATAGAACTGCTCAAAGATTCACATCTCGATTTGCAGACACGTTTGTTCGTAGATAATATAGGAGCATCGGCAAGACATCTATTAAATCTCGTTGAGGCTTTGCTTGATTACCATAGGCTTGATGCCGGAAAAGTAGAACCACATCCAGTGCCTTTCATTCCCAAAAAGTTTGTGGCAGAATGTGTTGAAGCAATGAAGCCGCAAGCAGCAGAAAAAGACTTGCAAATAATTCTTCATGCAGATAATGATGAATTGAACAATGTGTATAAAAGCGATACCTTCAGAATAAGGCAAATTGTCAATAACCTGACAAGTAACGCCATAAAATATACACAAAAAGGAAGTGTAATCATTTCTGCCGAGATGGGGGCACGTACTGCTGACAACAGACAATGGATGAAATTTAGTATAGCTGACACAGGTTGCGGAATGACAGGTGATGAATGCAGCAGAGTGTTTAAGGCATTCACACGCCTTGCTGATGCACAAGGAACAGAAGGTGTTGGACTTGGACTTGCTATAACAAAAGAACTCGTTGAGATGCTTGGCGGAAAGATAACACTTGAATCAGAGAAAGACAAGGGCAGCTGCTTTACTGTGTTCTTGCCGTTAGAGATTGACAATAACAGCGGTGAGTGTAAGAGTAAAGAGTTGAAAACAAATTCTGTCTTTACAGATATAGTTCGTTGCAATAGGATACTTGTTGTAGATGATGACAAACTGCAACTGAAATTGCTTTCAGAGATGTTTCGTCGAATAGATAAACGGAATGAACTGACTGTAAAGACCACGGTGCATGCCGAAGAAGCCTTGAAAGAAATAAAAACCTTTATGCCGGATATTATGTTTGTTGATGTAGAGATGCCAGAAATGAACGGAACAGAGCTGATTGAAAAAATAGGGAAGCACGATGGAATGAAAGTCTTTGCCATGACAGCTCATGAACCAACCATAAAAGACAAACTGATGGCAAAAGGATTTGACGGATGTCTGTTCAAACCATTCGGTATAGATGAACTTGTTAAGGTGCTGCAGATAAGGACAGATATAAAATTGAAGGATAAAGAAAATCCAGACCGCTTTTTACAGCTCACAGCATTTGCCGATGGTGATAAAGAGGCAGAAAGAGAAATATTCTGTAGCTATATCTCTGAATTGCATGAGTTTGCAGATATGCTCTGTAATTGTAAGGAAAGTGATTTACAGAATGTTATTGCACATGTGGCACATAAATCTTTGCCGTTGATGAAGATGATAGGCTCAGATATTTGTGAAGAACTCACCGCTTTGTCTCCTGATAATATCAGAATGTTGACTGATAAGGATCTGGATGAAAAAAGGAAAATTATTGTTGGCGAGTTTCACAAGACTATTGTAGAAATGAAAGAGAGAACTTAAATTTTGTACTTTTGCAACTTGTTGTATAGAGTCTTGCGGTCAATGCCAAGCAATATGGCTGCCTTTGATTTGTTTCCGCTACATGAACGCAAAGCAGAGAGAATGCGGTCTTTTTCCTCATCACTATTGTGTAAAGATAGATTGGTTGGCTTTGGTGCGTGGGTCATTGCCATATTAAGTTGTTCCACTCCTATCTTGTCGCCACTGCACAATAGCACGCTGCGTTTCACCACATTGTTCATTTCGCGCAAGTTACCTGGCCATTCATAACGCATAAGCATCTCTGATGCCTTTGCATCGAAACCTATCACATGTCGTCCCAATTCTTCATTGGCAAGACGAAGAAAGAGATTGGCAAATTGAAATATGTCAGTGCCACGGTCTTTTAGTGCTGGCATATATATGGTGAATTCGTTGATACGGTGGTAAAGGTCCTCGCGGAATGTACCTTCGGCAACAGCTTTCTCAAGATTTTCATTGGTTGCACAAACAAGTCGTATATCTACATCAATTTCCTTGGTTGAACCGAGAGGACGGATTTTGCGCTCCTGTATGGCACGCAACAGCTGCACTTGCACATCATAAGAGAGATTGCCCACTTCATCAAGAAACAGTGTGCCGCCGTTTGCCACTTCAAAGGCGCCCTTCTTGTCGTTAACGGCTCCAGTGAACGCCCCCTTCACATGACCGAAAAATTCAGATGCGGCAACATCCTTAGGAATAGCTCCGCAGTCGAGTGCAAAGAAAGGCTTGTCTTTCCGCTGACTCTGTTCGTGTATGCGGTGGGCAACATATTCTTTTCCCGTGCCGCTGGCTCCGAGAATCAATACCGACATTGGGGTGGGGGCAACAAGCCGCACATAATTATACAACTGTTTTGAAACATCGCTCGTTCCTTCTAAGTAGCGCGATTGTGGAGAGTTTTCACAGACCTCGTCGTCGGCAGAACGGCTGGAAATATTTTTCGCGTTATAGTCTTTTCCACTGTTTTGCATAGCAGCAGAAGAACGGGTATTCGCATTTATAGCATCATTTATTTTCTGAAGGAGGATATCCGGCTGAACGGGCTTGGCGATATAGTCGCTTGCCCCCGACTTCATTGCGAGCACAGCATTTTGCACCTCGGCATAGCTTGTCATTACGATAAACGGTATATCTATGCTATTCTTGTGCATCCAGTCAAGAAGAAATAGTCCGTCGTGGTCTGGCAACCGCAAATCCGACAATACCAAATGGTATTTTTTGTCAGAGTTTATCTTCTTTGCAGCTGCTCCTACGCTACTCACTTTGTCCACGTCAAAACCTTTCTTCTGGAGCCATTTTTGCATCATCACAGAATAGGCAATATCATCCTCAACAATCAATAAGCTATACATATACTTATTCTTGATTCAATAAAAAAACTCATGTTACAATCTTCTATATGCAAAATTACACAAAAGTTTTAAAAAGCATCATATATTACAATACATAAACATATTTTTCTTTTGCTTTTAAAAGCAAACTCCTCCTCAAGCCATTTAAATCTTATCTTCGGTACATTCATTCGTTGTCCTATTTCTGTTTGTTTATCAACTCATTGAGACATTCCGTCAACTCGGCATATTCCGCCTTGTATCTTTCGAGACGTTCAAAATCCTTACTCGATGGTTGTGGAATTCTGCTGATATCCATATTGCTTCTCAAATCGTTCAGTTTCACGTTGATGGCGAGTCTGTTTCTCTTAACCTGCTCGATATATGCAGTTCTGTTAGCTGCATTATGATGGTTTAAGGCATGGAGGGCATTTTTTATCTCATTCCACTCTTCCTCTTTTGGGAAGAAAATGGAACCGTTCGGGTATGGCATGATGTCAAACTCGTCCATCCAATTCTCAGATTTACAGTCTGCCAACGCATAAAGTTCCTTCCGTGTAGCATCCACGACCTCATCAACGCTATGTGGCGTGTCTTCGGCAGCATCATGCAAGAAACCTACAACCTGCTCTTTCCAATCGTGCCCACTACAGCCCACAGGCAATAGATGGGAAGTGAAATAATCATTGCCACCCTTATCCTTTTGCCCTTTGTGAAAATTCCTTGCTACAAACGCAGCAGCAATAGTCACGTGAGTTCGATAGCCTAAATGTTCTTCCAAATCTTTCATACTACCCTTTCATTAACTCTGTTAATCTCTTTATCGCAAACTCATCGCCCGTAAGCTGAATTATCTGTCCATCATTGGCAGCAGTCATGTAGCGGTTTATCTGCAGATAACTCACAGCATACTTTTTATTATTATCCCACAAAAATACTAAAACAATCTGAGAAAATATCTTTTTAGGTAAAGATTTATCTAAAACAAGAATAGATGATTGCTTTTTCAAGCACAAGAGTGACAGCTCCGCCCATGTTAGAGGGAGGTGGGGGAGTGGAAGAACTTTTTGTATATAAAAGATTTGTGCCGTTCAAGGTTTTTTCATAACTTTACGCTCAAATTTGAAAAGTGGCATAATATATGGAAAGGAAACTTTATCCTATAGGAATACAGACTACGAGGGGCACTACCAGCAGCTGATGTACATCGTCTTTGCATTGCTCACCAATTTCCGAATAAACGTGGAGCAGCACACGGCAAAAGGCAGAACTGACATCACTATGGAGACCGACGACTTTGTATATATTATTGAACTAAAATTTGCTGGATCTGCTCAGAAGGCACTTGAACAGATAGAGCAAAGAAACTACGCCGCTGCCTTTGCATTACAAAACAAGACGATAATAAAGCTTGGGATAAATTTTGAGGTGAAAAATGATATCTGCGGGATAGAGTGGAAAATAAAATAAAAATTAATAATGATAATGAACAAAAAACTATTATTTGCGGGTTTTATGCTCGCTGCCGTGTCTATAAATACAATGGCACAGCAAAAAAATGGGGGCATATCTCAGAATATGCTCCAAGAGATAAAAAAATCGCAGTCGCAGGGAGCTGCAGACAAAGCGTTGTTCAATGCTATTGCATCAAATTCAATTAATGATTTGGCTCAGAACTTCGCTACAGCTGGCGAACTCGACACGCATTTCAGTGTGGAGACAAAGAGTCAGAGCATTACCGACCAGAAGCAGAGTGGCAGATGCTGGATGTTCAGCGGATTCAACGTTATCCGCGGCAACTTCGCGCAGGAGAGCGATTCGCTGTCGGTGGAGCTTTCGCAAGACTATCTCTTCTTCTACGACCAGTTGGAGAAGGCTAACCTCTTCTTGCAGGGCATCATCGATTGTGCTGGTAAACCGATGGATGACAAGCGGGTGCAGTTTTTCTTTAAGAACCCAATCAACGATGGCGGTACATTCTGTGGCGTTGCCGACCTGACAGAGAAGTATGGCGTGGTGCCGAAGAGTGTGATGCCTGAGACTTTCTCTGCCGAGAACACAAGCAAGATGGCATCGCTCGTATCATCGAAACTGCGTGAGTATGGACTGAAACTGCGCAAGATGGTTACCGACAAAAAATCGAAACAGGCTATTCAGACCGAAAAGACAAAGATGCTGGGCACTATCTACCACATGCTGAAACTCACCCTTGGCGAACCGCCTACGGAATTCACCTATGCTTTCAAGGATAAGAAAGGAAGGAATCTTGAGGCAAAGAAATACACTCCTCGCGAATTTTTCAAAGCTCTCACCGGAAAGGAGACGCTGAACGGCACTTTCATCATGGTGATGAACGACCCGCGCCGCGAATATTACAAGACTTACGAGGTGGACTTCGATCGCCACACTTACGACGGCCACAACTGGAAATACCTCAACTTGCCGATGGACGAGATTGCTAAGCTCGCCATTGCTTCGCTGAAAGACGGCAAGAAAATGTACAGCTCATATGATGTGGGTAAATTCCTCGACCGCAAGCGTGGCTACTGCGACGTGAACAATTTCGATTATGCTTCGCTCTTCTCTACCAAATTCCCGATGACAAAGGCTGAGCGCATTTCTACTTTCGACAGCGGTTCCACCCATGCCATGACGCTCACTGCTGTTGACCTCGACCAGCAGGGCAATCCTGTGAAATGGAAGGTTGAAAACAGTTGGGGTGCTGCCTGGGGGCAGAAGGGCTGCCTCATCATGACAAACGAGTGGTTCAATGAATACATGTTCCGCTTGGTTGTAGACAAAAAATACGTATCCGAAAAACTGTTGAAACTCTCGGAGCAAAAGCCTGTAATGGTGATGCCAGAGGATCCGTTGTTTGGAGAGGATGACTAAAAAAACAATAAAATCGGGATGGTCTTGTAATTGCAAGCTCGTCCCGATTTTTATCGCTATATCCAAGTTTCGCACTTATTGGGAACTCTGAATTTTTTATCTTCTCATCTCGTTTTTTCAGGTGCCGATAGTAAGGCTGTTGAAGTAAATGACAGTATTCGTTCGTTAAGTTAAAAATATCATTTCTATCATTTTATTCAAATACGCTCCATCCTTTTTTTCGAATAGAACATGATTTTTGGCGAACACCTCTTCGGCAAACTGTTCTTTTGTCCAAAATTCAACTTGCTCCATAGGAGTATTGCTGAGAACAAAGCTGTTCATAATTATGTTTGGGTTGGCGACCTGTGCAGCCACATCTGTCTGCAGATAATGGAAGAGCTGAATCTTCGGGTCTGTTAGACCTTTGAGATTGCGGATGCCCTTCGGATCGATGAACGTAAGATACTGCTTTTCGCCATCCACTATCCAAAGAATAAAGTCGGGATAGAAGTTGTTTGCCTCGAAAAAGCCCAAGCCTTTCTTGCTCTCGTTACGAAGTAGATACACCTGCTTACCTGCCAAAATATCATCCTGATGCTCATGGCAATACTGGCGGAAAGCCTCGATAAAGTTCTTCTCACCTAGATTTAGCGGTACTGGACTTACTTGTAAGATAGGTTCTCCTGTTACCTCATCTAAGAACGGACGTTTGCCGTTCACATCCCGCTCTGCTAAGAAAAATAAGGGCTTATAGAGATGTACATCTACATTCAGGGCTTTGAAGCAATTGTCGAAGATACGATCACGATGGAAGTTATCTTGCTCAACATCCTCCTTCACTGACATCACGTGGTCGATAAGTCCCACCTTGTCGTTTCTTACTTTCACAATGTACTCTTCCGGCATACCAATATTATAATAGGTGACACGGGTGTCCTTCAGATGCTTCTGCTCTTCCC
>CAKQCV010000062.1 GCA_934217675.1 uncultured Prevotella sp.
CTCGTAGAGTGCCTGGCGCACCTCGTGGTTGGGAAATCCTAAAAAATACAGTCCGTTCATATAACCCTTGATGGTGAGATACCCCGACTGAAACATAAACAATTCTGCTCCGCCCCCTGTGACATCCGATGTCTCGATAACGGTGTTGAGGATGGCGCAATGGTCATAATCACTCAGTTTAATCTCCATGTCGTCGACAAACTTTGGCAGGAGCGAGGTGGCTCCGGAAGAAGCCCAGTAGTTTCTTATCTCTTTGTCGCCCAAGGCATTTGTCAGGCTGAAAGGATTGTAGATGTCCACCATGTTGTTCCGGCAGAAGTGATACCCGTCATAATTTGCCTTCAATTGCGCCATCGTCTCCTCTTCTGTCCATCCGTTGGCTTCGCCCATCGCCTTTACCTCCGGACGGAAATATTCTGTAATCTCCTGTGCCGTAAAACCGCAGATGGCGGCATACGGAGCGTCAAAACTGATGTTGCTCAGATTGTTGAGCACGGAGAACAAGGAAATCTGCGTAAACTTGGTTATGCCGGTAATAAACACGAATTTCTCGTATTCATCGTCGGCTTTCAGTATGGCGAACACCTCGCGGTAAACCGCTGTGCAGGCATCATGCTCAGGAGTTTTCCATGAGTGCTGAAGTGGGGAGTCATATTCGTCGATAAGGATTACCACAGCGTATTCTGTCTGCTGGTAGGCGGTTTTAATAATGCGGTGAAACCTGTCGGCAAGCGAATCGTCAGCATGTGTCACAATGCCGTATACCTCTTCATAATCCCTGAAGTTGTTGTTCAAATATGAGCGAATGGTCTTTTCCGAAGCCCCTGCGCGGCTCATATCGAGTCGGATGACAGGATACACCTTCCATTCCTTTTCAAGGTCCATGATTTTCAGTCCTTCGAAAAGGTCTCGCCTTCCCTCGAAATACGTCTGCAGCGTGTCCACAAGGATAGATTTTCCAAACCTTCTGGGTCGACTCAGATAGTTGAATTTCTTGCCCTTGTTGACCAGATACCATACAATGTCCGTCTTGTCGACATAGGCATAGTTGTTCCGTCTTATCTCCTTAAACGATTGCAGTCCAATCGGCAGTCTTCTCTCTTCGCTGTTTGTCATAATCAAAGATGGTTTAAAGATTCATTCATATACAAAGGTAATTGTTTTATTTGAATATGACAAGCGACAGACCGTGATTTATGTGTTTGTAAAGTATGGTAAAGCAAAAATAACCGGCAAACTGCAGAAGCGCATAAGAATCATATCTTCAACTGTCAGATGCTGTGTAAAACCACATTTGCATACTCAAAAATCAGTAAATCATGACCACTGGCATGGATTTTCTTTTCCGTACAGCATATATTTTGTAATTTTGACCAATCAAAACAAGTATTACAGACAAAAAACGGAATGAATCTATGACAAACGTATGGATAAGCGCAGCGGGACTCTGCGGCGCGACAATCATAGGCAGCCTGTTGGGCTTTGCCATCAAAAAGTTGCCCCACAAGTGGAATGACACGGTGCTCGGCTATTGTGCGGGCATCATGCTTGCCGCCTCGACGCTGGGCCTCATCGTCCCGGCATTCGAATCCACAGTAACACCCTGGTGGCTTGTTGCCATCGGCACTATGGCTGGGGCATATTTCTTGAACGTGCTCGATCTCGTCACGCCCCACCTCCATCATATCACCGGACTGGATGCAGAAGAGCACCGTCACAACGCCACCCTCAACCATATCCTGCTCTTCGTCATGGCTATCGCCATCCATAAATTGCCCGAGGGAATTGCCGCCGGCGTGAGTATGAGCGACAGCGATGAGGCATCGTGGGCTGTGAGCTTCGGCATTGCCTTGCAGAATGTGCCTGAAGGTATGGTTATCATTGCTCCTTTGTTATTGGCAGGAGTGAAGCGGATGCGCACATTTGTCATCTCGATAGCCATCGGTCTGCTTGAAGTTGTCGGTGTGTGGGCTGGATATGCGATGGGCAACATCTCGTCATTGATGCTCCCTGTGATGCTCGGCTTTGCCGGTGGTGCCATGCTCTATGTCACAAGTGATGAAATGATTCCCGAAACCCATGCCCATGGTTATCAGAAGGAAGCAACTTATGCCTTACTGCTGGGATTCATCACGATGCTCCTGCTTGAAAAATTGGTGGAATAAAGGTAAAAGGCAATTAGATTAATTGCACCATAAAAGCATAAAATATAAAACCTTAATAGACATTTACTATACAAAGATAGTAAAAACCAATTGCCAACCTATAGCGTATTGCATATCTTTGCAGAAACAACTTTGCATTATATATCGATTAAAACACAAAATTGTTATGAACAAAGATATGCATACTTACAGGAAGCAAGGATTACTTCTTAACATTTTCCGTTTTTATTATGACGGATTCAAGTCGATGACGCTTGGCAAAACCTTATGGATTGTCATCTTGATAAAACTTGCTATCATATTCTTTGTACTTAAACTATTCTTCTTTCCAAACTATATCGACAGCAAAGCAAAAAATAAAGACAAAGCAGATTTCGTATCCGAAGAAATTCTCGACAGATAACATATATAATCACAACTTAAAAATATTATACTATGATTACAAACCTATTGTTAGACATTAATTCTGCGACAATTGACTGGTCGAGGGCCCAGTTTGCACTTACAGCAATCTATCATTGGCTGTTCGTGCCATTGACCTTGGGACTGGCTGTTATTATGGGTATCACCGAAACCTGCTTCTATCGCACAGGCAATCCATTTTGGAAACACGTGGCTCGCTTTTGGCAAAAGCTGTTCGGAATCAACTTTGCCATGGGCGTTGCAACAGGTATAATTCTGGAGTTTGAGTTTGGTACCAACTGGAGCAATTATTCTTGGTTCGTGGGCGATATCTTTGGTGCGCCACTCGCCATTGAAGGCATCTTGGCTTTCTTCATGGAGAGCACGTTTGTTGCCGTCATGTTCTTTGGCTGGAACAAAGTGAGTCGTGGCTTTCATCTTGCTTCCACCTGGCTCACCGGACTTGGTGCCACAATCTCGGCATGGTGGATACTGGTGGCAAACTCATGGATGCAATACCCTGTAGGACAAGAGTTTAATCCTGACACAATGCGCTTTGAGATGACATCATTTCTCGATGTTGCCTTCTCCCCTTTCGCAATAAACAAATTTACACATACAGTAACTTCTGCATGGGTCATTGGGGCTGTATTCGTGGTTGCCGTGAGCTGCTGGTATCTGTTGAAGAACAGAGAAACGGAACTGGCAAAGGCGAGTATCAAAATCGGAGCTTCTGTCGGTCTTATTGCTACTTTGCTTACGGCAATGACAGGCGACAACTCTGCCTATAAGGTGGCACAAGTGCAACCGATGAAACTGGCAGCAATGGAAGCCCTCTATAATGGAGGAAACAATGAAAGTCTGACAGCAATAGCTGCCGTACATCCTTTCAAACAACCTGACTATACAAAAGAACAAGAGCCAGCGATGCGAATAGCCTTTCCAAATATGCTGTCGCTTCTTGCCACACGCACGACCTACGGATACGTGCCTGGCGTAAACGACATATTGAATGGTTATACCAAGCAAGACGGCACCAAGGAACCATCTGCAAAAGAGAAAATAGAACTTGGCAAGAAAGCTATCATTGCACTGAAAGAATACCGGGAAACAAAATCCCCTACCCTTCTGCCAATTCTTAAAGAAAACATGAAGTATTTCGGCTATGGCTACATCAAAGACGCCAATGAACTTGTTCCAAGTATTCCTATATGTTTTTATGCGTTCCGCGCAATGGTGGGTGTGGGCTGCTTGCTTATTCTGTTCTTTGCCGTTTGCCTATTCTTGGTCTACAAGAAAGAAATAAGCAAATTCCGCTGGTTCTTATTATTGGCATTAGCTGTTTTCCCACTTGCTTACATTGCATCAGAGGCAGGCTGGATCGTTGCTGAAATAGGTCGACAGCCATGGACTATTCAAGATTTGTTGCCGATAAGCGCAGCCGTATCCGATGTTGAGGCTGGAAGCATAGCGACAACCTTCTTCATCTTCCTTGTCCTCTTCACGACAATGCTTGCCGTAGAAATAAACATAATGGTGAAGCAAATAAAAAAAGGTCCTGAATACAAATAGTTTATACAATAAACTGCAACCATTTACTAAAGTATAAAAACCTCAAAAGACATAATATTATGACATACGAATTTTTGCAATCATACTGGTGGTTCCTTGTATCACTCCTTGGAGCCTTGTTGGTGTTTCTTATGTTCGTGCAGGGAGCCAACACCTTGATTTTCTGTTTGGGAAAAACAGAGAGTGAGCGACGGCTAATTATAAACTCTACCGGAAGGAAATGGGAGTTAACATTCACCACGCTCGTCACATTCGGCGGTGCATTCTTCGCCTCCTTCCCACTATTCTACAGCACGAGCTTCGGCGGTGCCTACTGGCTTTGGATGATAATTCTATTCTCTTTCGTCATTCAAGCCGTGAGCTATGAATTCCAAAATAAAATCGGCAATTTCCTTGGACCAAAGACATTTCAGATTTGCTTGATTATCAACGGTATCGTAGGACCATTACTGCTTGGCGGAGCCGTAGCAACTTTCTTCAACGGAAGTAACTTCATAATAAACAAAGGCAATATAACAAACAACTTGCAGCCGATTATCAGCCGATGGGCAAATGCCAGCCATGGACTTGATGCCTTGCTTGACCCATGGAATGTTGTTTTAGGTCTTGCCGTATTAATGCTCGCACGCATCCTTGGCATCCTATACATCAAGAATAATATCGACCATAAACCTATACTGGAGCGGTGCACCAAACAGCTACCCATGAATGCCGGCATATTTATCGTGTTTTTTGTTCCTTTCCTCATTCACATGATTCTAAAGAACGGGTTAAGCACCTTGTCGGGCAGCATCACCATAGAAAGCATGAAATACATGCATAATCTGATGGAGATGCCTGTGGTTGCCGGCATTCTACTTATAGGAATAGTCCTTGTGCTCTATGGTATTTTCATGGCATCAAAAAGCACCCTCTACCGCAATGGTATATGGTATAGCGGAACGGGAACCGTACTTACCGTATTGGCATTGCTACTAACTGCAGGATGGAACAATACAGCCTATTATCCGTCAAACATCGACATACACAGTTCGCTATATCTTTCAAACAGTTGCAGTAGCGAGTTCACACTACATACAATGGCAATAGTTTCCATTTTAATTCCATTCGTTCTCGCTTATATAATATATGCATGGCGCTGTATTGACAAAAAGCGGATAACACAAGAAGAAATAGAAAAAGACGAAGCATATTAATTATACGAATAATTCATTATCAATAAAATATTACGACTATGAATATTGGAGACAAAATACCGGAATTTCTCGGAATAGATCAAAACGGACATGAAATCAAGTCAAGCGACTACCTTGGCAAAAAAATTGTGCTCTACAGTTATCCAAAGGCAAATACCAGCGGATGCACAGCCGAAGCTTGCTCACTACAGGCTCATAAAGAAGAACTGGCAGCTGCCGGATATGCCATTATCGGCGTGAGCAAAGACAAGCAGACTCTTCAAAAGAAATTTGCTGATACAAAGGGGTTACAATTTCCTCTTATTGCTGATACCGAGACCACACTACTACAGGAACTTGGATGCTGGGGCGAAAAGGTTACTTGTGGTCGTAAAACCATAGGCATTCTACGCACTACTTATCTTGTTGACGAGAATGGTATTATAGAAAAGATTTTCACTCCTAAGGAAATAAAGACAAAGATTCATGCAGAACAGATACTGGAGTATATAAAAGCTCATTAAATGGGTTACAAGCAAAAGCATGTGGACTGTATGATTTCCCAATAGAAAGTAGCCTGATTCCTTTGAAGAATCAGGCTACTTTCTATTTATACGACACTCTCTACCTCACCGTTATATGAAAGCACCCCTGTTTTACTTCATATTTTATATAGCATCTATTATTTTCTCGCATATCCCGAAGCACCTCGCTCAGTACCCACTTCAAGGTGTCGTTTCTCACGGCACGGCGTGCTGGAGCGCCAGGATCGCTAACTGTTGTATAGCGGTTATAGCACACGTCAAAGGTCGTACCATATAAATGGCATGAATTTACAGTAGCATTACGATTTGTGCCACGAAGGCGTGTAACATCCTCACGAGTGCGCAACACGCTCGTAACTATTACTTTATGCAACGGCACCCCCTTCACTTGCAAACTGTCGAAAAAAGTTCTGCCAATATCACCAAGCAATATTGCCGCACGCGGCACGAGATAAGGAATGCTACTGTGTAGTTTATCAACAGTATAATATGGACTGGCACCTATATATACAAGCTCTTTCATGCGGTGCTCAGCATCAGCACGATTCTGTACAGGGGTTACACCATAACGGTGGGCAGACTCTAACTGCACATTATTACTGTCAGGAAAGGCATCGCAAAAACGAGGCACACTATATATACGATTTTTCACAGGCTTACCATCAGAGCCATAAAAACGCGACATTCTGCCAGGAGCAATATCTGTGGCATCATGCCTAACAGTGTCATACTCACGAGAAGCAGCACTACTGTTTTCCTTGCCTGTACCAACTGTAGATAGAGTCTTGTCGGCAGCTATTTTAGGATATGAACACCGAAATAGAGCAAGAAGAACAACAATGCCGCAATATGTCGCAAGATATTTGTTTTTGGAAATTTTCATATTTCATTTCTATTTTAGGCATGCAAAGATAATGCAAATAAAAAAAAATGCCGTACCTTTGCCGTAAAATAATCATAAATAAATAAACATAAAGGTTTTGATTGAAAAGCATATAATATTGGAAGATATAGACCCTGTTGTGTTTTACGGGGCAAACAACGTGCATCTGCAGATGCTAAAGTCATTATATCCCAAACTCAGGATTTTGGCACGCGACAATGTTATCAGAGTGCTCGGTGATGAAGAGCAAATGTGTGCCTTTGAAGAAGCAGCAGAAAGGTTGCGTCGACACATTCTGAAATTTAATGCAATAGCAGAGAAGGATATCATTGACATTGTGAAGGGCAAACAGACAAGCGAGGAAACAGCGAAGGACGTTGTGGTATACAATATATCTGGGAAACCTATAAAAAGCCGCAGCGAAAACCAGCAGCAGCTTGTTGATGCCTATGAAAAAGACGATATGGTTTTTGCCGTCGGGCCTGCGGGAACAGGAAAAACATATCTAAGCATTGCACTTGCCGTAAGAGCTCTGAAAGAAAAGGAGGTGAAAAAGATTATTTTAAGTCGTCCTGCCGTGGAAGCCGGAGAAAAGCTCGGTTTCTTACCAGGCGACATGAAAGACAAGATAGATCCGTACTTGCAACCGCTCTATGACGCTCTTGAAGATATGATTCCTGCAGTGAAACTACAGGAAATGATGGAAAAACATATTATCCAAATTGCTCCGCTCGCCTTCATGCGAGGACGCACTCTGAGTGATGCTGTTGTTATTCTTGATGAAGCGCAGAACACCACATCTGCCCAGCTCCGAATGTTTCTCACTAGAATGGGATGGAACACAAAAATGATTGTTACAGGCGATATGACCCAGGTGGATTTACCACGCGGCACGCAAAGCGGATTAAGGGAAGCATTGAGAATACTCAACGGTATTGACGGAATCTCTATCATCAACTTGAAAGAAAACGATATCGTAAGGCACAAACTCGTTACAAAAATTGTCAATGCATACGAGAAAGCAGATAAAGAAAAAGTGAATATATACGACAAGAATCCCCAACATTAAATATACAGAAGAAAATAACACACATTTTTTTTGCGTGTTAAACATAAAATAAGTACATTTGCAAGCAATTATTACTACAGGGACTCTAAGTCTGGCAATAAAAAAGAATAAGATAATATAAAGTTAATATATCTGACTTTTTAAATATTTATAAGGTAATGAAAGCATTAACAAGCACTGATTTCCATTTTGAGGGACAGAAAAGCGTGTACCACGGAAAGGTACGCGACGTTTACAACATCAATGATGACATAATCGTAATGGTTGCCACCGACAGAATTTCGGCTTTCGATGTGGTACTACCTAAGGGAATTCCTTTTAAAGGACAGGTTCTGAACCAGATTGCAGCAAAATTTCTGGACCACACGACTGACATCTGCCCAAACTGGAAACTTGCTACTCCAGACCCAATGGTAACAGTTGGACTGAAATGCGAGGGATTCCGCGTGGAAATGATTATACGCTCAATACTGACAGGTTCGGCTTGGAGAGAATACCAAAAAGGATGCCGTGAACTGTGTGGTGTAAAGTTGCCTGACGGCATGAAAGAGAATCAACGGTTCCCAGAACCAATAATCACTCCTACTACAAAAGCTGACGAGGGACACGACATGAATATCTCTAAAGAAGAGATTATCAAACAGGGCATTGTCAGCAAAGAAGACTATGAAGTAATGGAGGATTACACACGCAAGATATTTGCTCGCGGACAAGAAATTGCAGCAAAGCAAGGACTCATCCTTGTTGATACAAAGTATGAGTTCGGAAAACGCGATGGAAAGGTTTACCTAATAGATGAAATTCATACTCCAGACTCAAGCAGATACTTCTACGCTGATGGATATGAGGAGAAATTTGAAAAAGGAGAACCACAAAGACAGCTCTCTAAAGAATTTGTACGCCAATGGCTGATTGAACACAATTTCATGAACGAGCCAGGACAGGTAATGCCGGAAATTACCGACGAATATGCTGAAAGCGTAAGCGACAGATACATTGAACTGTATGAGCACATCACTGGAGCAAAATTTAACAAGGTTGCTGAGGATGGAGACATTGCCGAGAGAATTGAGAACAATGTAAAGAAATGGCTCGCAGAATATAAAAAATAAATTTTTAATTTCATACTCTTGGGGATTTGGCGGGATGTCACATTGAATGGTGAAAATGAAATATACCGTCATATCCCTTTTATGCTTTTTGAAAGATAATGTACGAGCAAGAAAAGATAAAGCCATACAACAGAACAGAGGAAAAGGGGGTACAGGTTGAACACATGTTTGATGCCGTGGCTCATTCTTATGATACTCTGAACCACAGATTGTCGCTTTGGATAGACAAGTACTGGAGGAATTTCCTTGTAAACAAATTAAAAGGAAGAGGAATAAAAAATATCCTTGACGTAGCAACAGGAACTGGAGACCTTGCAATACTTGAAGCTAAAAAACTGAAGCCACAACAAGTGGTGGGGGCTGATATTTCTGAGGGAATGATGAATATCGGAAAGCAGAAAGTTGAAAAAGAGAAATTGCAAGACATTATCTCGTTCAAAAAAGAAGACTGCATGAAATTGTCGTTCAGCAACGACTCTTTTGATGCTGTAACAGCTGCTTTCGGAATAAGAAACTTCCAAGATCTTGAGGCAGGACTGAAAGAGATGCAAAGAGTGCTAAAAGTTGGTGGCACACTATGCGTGATTGAGCTTACAAGACCTATGCGGTTTCCTGTAAAACAACTGTTCACTATCTACTCGCACACAATACTGCCAATCTACGGCAGATTTATTTCAAAAGACAAAAGTGCATATAAATATCTGATAAATACCATCGAAGCTTTTCCACAAGGAGAAGAAATGGTACAGATACTTAAAAGGACAGGATTCAGAAGTGCAGAATTCCATAGGCTAACGTTTGGAATATGCACTTGCTATATTGCTAACAAATAATTTATCAACTCACATGGATAAATACGGACTTATAGGCTATCCGTTGATACACTCTTTCTCGAAAAGCTTTTTCAACGAGAAATTCATCAACGAGGGCATCGACGCTGAGTATATTAACTTTGAGATTAAAGACATTGACGGATTGCCGGAGGTGCTTGCCACCAACCCAGAACTGCGTGGTCTGAATGTTACTATACCATATAAAGAAAAGGTATTGAGTTTTCTCGACTATATCAGCGTGGAGGCAAGGGCTATAGGTGCCGTAAACGTAATTAGAGTGGAGCATAAAGGTGACAACACGATACTAAAGGGGTATAACAGCGATGTGATTGGATTTACAAAAAGTATTGAACCGCTACTTGAGAAATTCCACAAAAAAGCTCTCATCCTTGGAACGGGAGGTGCATCGAAGGCTGTAAATTACGGACTTAAATCTCTTGGTATTGAAACGGTACTTGTAAGCAGATATGAGAGACCTGGAACAATACAGTATAAAAATATTACTCCAGATATCGTAAAGGAATACAACGTTATTGTAAATTGCACACCATGCGGAATGTATCCTAACGATGACGAATGCCCCCAATTACCTTACGAGGCGTTAAACAGCCACAATATTCTGTATGACTTGATATATAACCCTGACCAGACTCTGTTCTTGAAGAAAGGAGCACAGCAGGGGGCGATAACTAAAAACGGATTGGAAATGCTACTGCTACAGGCTTTCGCAAGTTGGGACTTTTGGCATGGAGCAGAGAAGCCATAACAATAAAGAATATAATAAACAATAAAGCAGAACTTGCTTATAACAAGATATATAAACTCTACAATTAAACAAAAAATGGATAATTCTAACAGATATATGATGCGTGGAGTGAGCGCAGCAAAAGAAGACGTTCACAATGCTATCAAAAATATAGACAAGGGTATCTTCCCACAGGCTTTCTGCAAAATAATTCCTGATGTTTTGGGAGGTGATCCAGAATATTGCAACATCATGCATGCTGACGGAGCTGGAACAAAATCATCTCTTGCATACATGTATTGGAAGGAAACTGGAGACCTTTCAGTTTGGAAGGGTATTGCCCAAGATGCCATCGTTATGAATACCGATGACTTGCTCTGCGTTGGAGCAGTTGACAATATTCTCGTTTCGAGCACAATTGGCAGAAATAAAATGCTTGTGCCTGGAGAGGTTATTTCTGCAATCATCAACGGTACAGATGAGTTATTGGCACAAATGAGAGAGATGGGCATTGGTATTTGGCCTACTGGCGGTGAGACAGCGGATGTTGGCGACCTCGTGCGCACAATTATCGTTGACTCTACCGTGACTTGCCGAATGAAAAGAAGCGATGTTATAAACAACGCCAATATCAAACCTGGAGATGTTATCGTTGGATTGGCATCATTCGGACAAGCAACGTATGAAACAGAATATAACGGAGGTATGGGAAGTAACGGACTGACAAGTGCACGCCATGATGTATTTGCCAAGTATCTTGCAGAGAAATATCCTGAGAGCTACGACCATGCAGTACCAGAAGAGCTTGTATATAGCGGAAAGAAAAAACTTTCAGATGAAGTGGACGGCAGCCCAATAAATGCAGGAAAGCTCGTGCTCTCACCTACTAGAACATACGCTCCGGTAATAAAAAAACTGCTTGATGAATTAAGACCGGAAATTCATGGAATGGTACATTGTACTGGAGGTGCCCAAACTAAAGTGCTACACTTTGTGAATGAAAATTGTCGGGTTGTAAAAGATAACATGTTCCAAGTACCACCATTGTTTAAGACCATACAAGAACAGAGCGGTACAGATTGGAAAGAAATGTATAAAGTGTTCAACATGGGACACAGAATGGAGATTTATGTACGTCCAGAAGTGGCAGAAAAGGTTATCAACATTAGCAAGAGCTTCAACATTGACGCACAAATCGTAGGTCGAATTGAAGAAGGAAAACGAAGTTTGACAATACAATCGGAATACGGTACTTTTGAATATTAAAATCAAGATGTCCGCACATTTTTTAACAGGAAATAATAAATAACATGCCAGATAATAACAGTATATTGGAAAAACTCAACGGATTGGAGAGCAGATACGAAGAAGTTTCAACCCTAATTACCGATCCAGATGTTATTGCCGACCAACAACGTTATGTGAAACTAACAAAAGAGTACAAGGACCTTGGCGATATAATGGATGCAAGGAAACGGTATATAAATTGCTTGAACTCCATAAAAGAAGCAAAGGATATTCTTGCCAACGAAAGTGATCCGGATTTAAAAGAGATGGCACGCGAGGAATTGCAGACAAATGAAGAGATGCAACCAAAAATTGAAGAGGAAATAAAAATTGCTCTTGTGCCTAAAGATCCTGAGGACGGCAAGAATGTGCAGATGGAAATCAGAGCTGGAGCGGGTGGCGACGAGGCTGCACTCTTTGCAGGAGACTTGTTTGCCATGTATAAAAGGTTCTGTGAGTCTAAAGGCTGGAACCTTTCGGTAACAAGTGTTAGCGAGGGAGCTGTAGGCGGATACAAGGAAATTGACTTTGCTGTGAGTGGAGACAATGTATACGGCACTCTGAAATATGAGTCAGGGGTGCATCGCGTACAACGTGTACCTGCCACAGAGACACAAGGAAGAATGCATACATCTGCAGCCACAGTGGCTGTATTGCCGGAGGCTGACAAATTTGAGGTAAACATCAACGAGGGCGACATAAAATGGGATACATTCAGAAGTAGCGGAGCTGGTGGTCAGAATGTGAACAAAGTAGAATCTGGAGTAAGACTGCGCTACCCTTGGAAAAACCCAAATACAGGAGAGGTGGAGGAAATCCTCATTGAATGTACTGAGACGAGAGACCAGCCAAAGAACAAAGAGCGTGCATTGTCAAGATTGCGAACTTTCATCTACGACCGCGAGCATCAAAAGTATATTGACGACATTGCAAGCCGAAGAAAGACACTTGTGTCAACTGGCGACCGCTCAGCAAAAATACGTACATACAATTTTCCACAGGGACGAGTAACAGACCATCGCATAGGTTACACTACACACGACTTGCAAGGATTCCTCGGAGGAAACATCCAGGACATGATCGACGCTCTGACCGTTGCGGAGAATGCTGAGAGAATGAAAGAAAACGAACTGTAACAAGAAATAGCAGACAGCTTCTGCCCTACTCTATTTGCAGAAAAATATAAACGAATAACATATATATTCAGGATTAACAATAATGAATAGACAAGAACTCGTAAAACAGATTTTCAACAAGGGATCATTTCTATGCGTTGGACTTGACACTGATATCAAAAAAGTGCCAAAACACCTACTGGCAGACAATGACCCGGTGTTCAGCTTCAACAAAGCTATCATTGATGCTACAGCCAAATACTGTGTGGCATATAAGCCCAATCTGGCTTTTTATGAGAGCATGGGAGTAAAGGGACTTATCGCATTTGAACGCACAATCAATTATCTAAAAGGAGTGTGCCCTAACCATTTCATTATCGCAGATGCTAAACGTGGCGATATTGGAAATACTTCGACAATGTATGCAAGAACATTCTTTGAAGAGTATAATATCGATTCGCTGACTGTTGCTCCTTACATGGGAGAAGAC
>CAKQCV010000063.1 GCA_934217675.1 uncultured Prevotella sp.
GGGCTGTACCGTCCGGAGGCTGCAAGTTCGCGTATACCGTCGTTTGAGGATTGCCCGTCCAACTAATTCCGACGGAGGGTGGAATGCTTGAGACATGGGGTGACTCATGTACTGGATAAATGACAGGCACTAATGATGCCGAGAGACATCATTGGGACAGAACCCGGCTTACAGAGGCACTGTTTTCTTTTTTCTTATAACCTAATTCTATGGCAATAAAAGATATCATTGAATTCTTCAAAACCGGTATTTGGAAAGACTACAGCAAAAAACCACAACATATAAAAATTGTCGTGGCAACTTTACGTATGCTGATAATAGCCATCGAAAGGTTCACCACAAAAAGAATTATAGATTCTGCTGCAGCTCTCACCTACTCCACTTTGCTTGCTATCGTTCCAATACTTGCCGTAGTTTTTGCCATAGCTCGAGGTTTCGGGTATAACAAATATATTGAAGAATGGTTTAAAGATGTACTGGCAAGCCAGCCTCAGGCAGCCGAAACCATTGTTGGCTTCGTAAACTCATATCTCATACACACACAAAGCGGTATAATATTGGGAATAGGACTGCTTGTTATGCTGTGGACCGTAACTATACTTATCCGCAATATAGAACTTGCATTCAATAAAATATGGCAAGTAAAAAAGCCACGCAGCATATTCCGCACAATTACCGATTATATGGGAATGTTTTTCCTCGCTCCTATAATAATCGTTTTTACATCAGGAGTATCCATCTTCATGGCAACATTTGCCAACCAGACACAGGAATTCGAACTGCTTGCACCAATGGTACGCTTTTTATGGGACTGCACCCCATACATCCTTATGTCTGGTGTATTTATTGTTCTATATATATTCATGCCAAATACAAGAGTAAAACTAAAGTGTGCAATTGGTCCAGGAATACTTGCAGGTGTAGCTATGCAAGGACTACAGCTTTTCTATATTCACTCTCAAATTTGGGTGAGCAGCTATAATGCCATATATGGCTCATTTGCAGCCTTGCCTCTATTCATGCTGTGGGTACAGATTTCATGGAATATCTGTTTGTTTGGGGCAGAGTTGTGCTATACAAGCCAAAACATGGAAGAATTTGCATTTAGAACTGAAACATACGAAATCTCACCACGCTACCGCATTATAATGTCAATGCTGATAATGAAACTCATATGCAAAAGATTTGAAAATGGAGAGAAACCATTTACAGCTCTCGATTTGAAATTTGCAACAAACATTCCAATTCGCATCACACAGCAACTATTGTATGAACTTATTGACATGCATTTTATAAGTGAAATAACAAGCGACGAGAAAGGAGAGGAAAGTGTTTATCAACCTGCAGAAGACTTATCGAGACTTAGCGTAGGCTTGCTAATAGACAGATATGAATCAACAGGAAAATGGGAAATAGCATTGAACATGGAAAACATGAACCACGAAAAATGGAATCAAGCTATTGCAAATCACTCAGAATATCTCAAAGCACAGCGTAATATTTTACTAAAAGACTTATAAATCTATAGCCAAATACACCTCAAAAAGGTCCTAATTGGAGAAAGCCTTGGCTAAAAGAAAAAATATTTGTATATTTGTGCCATTAAATCAAATGATATTATAACAATAAAAAGTTTAGATAATGGAATTACCTGATTTTATGTCATATTCCAATAAATTCACCAATAGTGGATTTTTGGAAAAAATATCAAAAATAGCCAAACGTGCCGGTGCTAAACTTGTATACGTTGCCTTAGTATTATATTATACTCTGCAAAACAATAAAGTTTCAATAAAAGACAAAGCTATAATTGTCGGAGCTCTCGGCTATCTGATAAGTCCACTTGATGTAATACCAGATGCAATTCCAATTATTGGACTTGGTGATGACCTTGCGGTCTTACTGTATGTCTTGAACAAGATTGGGCATGTATCTGACGAAATCAAGGAAAAAGCAAAGTCAAAGCTTTCTAAATGGTTCGACGATGATGAGCTTGATGAACTTAAAGATTTAAAAATAGAATAGTCTAATAATATTTATAGGAGATAACCTTTGCATGGTTTATCTCCTATTTTTTATTCTTCAATTTTTTAATTCTTCGCTTTGCTTCTGGTACTTCCGGGCAAAGCAACAAAGCTTTCTCATAATTGGCTATAGCAGCATCAGCCATGTGTTCTCGTTCACATTCTTTTCCGAGCATTGTATATTCAACTGCAAGCTTTTTCAAGAACTTTTCCTTTTCTTTCTTTTCTTCCAAGAGACGTTTGTTCTCTTCACGCAGAATATTGATAATATTTAATTTCTTACGAATATAACGCTTAACAAGAGGCTTTTCTATATCATACCTGCTATGTATTGCCTTGAAGAAATTAGCAAGAAAGCTGTCAAAATCTCCTCTGTTAAAATCCTCCACTGCATCGTGGTATTCTTTATCAGCCTTCGATTCTGTCAATGCCTTGTTTATAACAACATTATTATTATAGTTTTTGGCAAAATTTACAACCTCACTCCTTACAAAAACATCACGACGGCGGATAGGTTCCTTTAAACATATTCCTTCAAGCGATGTACAGCGAGACAGTGCCACATAAGTCTGTCCTCCAGCAAATACACCTCCTGTAAAGTCAATATTAACTCGTCTGAAAGTCAACCCCTGACTCTTATGAACAGTTATCGCCCATGCCAACCGAATAGGAAATTGCGTATATACACCTATCTCCTCCTCTTCTATTTTTTGTTCTTTATCATTAAACGTATATCTAACATTGCTCCATGTTGCACACTCTACCTCAAATTCCTTACCATCGTCAGTAATGACATACAGCACCCCATTATCCTCATCAATGGTTTCAATAATACCAAGTGTACCATTCACCCATCGTTTGTCTATATCATTTTTTATAAATATAATCTGTGCACCAACCTTTAAATCAAGTTGAATAGGTGTTGGCAGACTGCTTTCTGGAAATTCTCCAGAAATTTGCCCCAAGAATATCGACGGGTCACCAGGCAATTGCTGAAGTTTCTTATCATTTATATAATCCACGGTATCACGCCTTGTAGACAGTGTTATAGACAATGTATTATCGTGTACAGAAGGCTGCATCCCAACTCTTTTGTTGAGTAATCCTAAATCTGTATCACCAACGCAATTTGTGCGAATATGGTCTAATATATTTATAAATACTGGATCAGTCTGACGATACACCTTGCAGAGTTCAATACTGACAAGCTGCATCTCTCTGAACACATGAGCATCAAAGAAATAGGCAGAAGGATAAAACGGACGAAGGAACTGCCGGTCTTCTTCCTTTAAAACTGGTTCAAGCTGATAAATATCCCCAACAAGCAACAACTGCTTTCCGCCAAACGGTTCACGCATGTTCCTGGAATATATCCTCAACACTTTGTCAATGAAATCGATAATATCAGCACGCACCATGCTAATCTCATCAATGATGATCAACTCCACCTCACGGAGAATCTTTCGTTTCTCACCATTATATTTCAGTGTTTCCTTGATATTCCGGTTTGAGAAGCGCGAATCTGTCGGAATAAGTGGATGAAAAGGAATTTTAAAAAAACTATGCAACGTTGAACCACCAGCATTTATCGCTGCAATACCAGTCGGTGCAAGCACAATATGCTTCTTTTTTGTATGCTTGCAGATATAACGCAAGAATGTAGATTTACCCGTCCCCGCCTTTCCTGTAAGGAAAAGCGAACGACGGGTATAGTTTATTATTTGTAGAGCTTTCTGAAACTCTGCATTGCTTATGTCAATCTGATTCTCAGTATCCACTCTTTTATATTTGCTAAAAAACCAAATATTACAACAGTCAGGTATTAAAAATCATCAAGCGACATTTGCTGATTTTTTGGCTTACTCTGCTTCTGTTTCGGTTCTGTTGCCTGCTTATGCTCTTCGGTTGATACATTTCCGTTATTATGTGTAGCTACAGGTTCCGATTCATGAACAATATTTCCATTCTCGTCAAGGAGTTCCTCATCCTCCATGATAACTTGAGTACTGTCTACGCGGGCTGTATCACGGCGTACCGGAACATAACTTGCACAATTATACATACCATTAGTAATATCTGCATCATGTGGCTTGTCAAACTTGCCATGGTATTTTTTGAACTCTGGATCCCCCATTACCGACTGAATGAAATATCCGCAAACAGGTAGTGCAGTTCGGCTTCCCTGTCCCAAGGCGCCAGTTCTGAAATGTATGCAACGGTATTCACCGCCAACCCATGCTCCACAAACGAGTTTCGGACTGACACACATGAACCACGCATCAGAATGATTATTCGTCGTACCAGTTTTTCCTCCGAAATCAGTATCACGAGCAGTATCAGTATATCCCCAAAGACTTTGAGAAGTACCTCCTGGCTCACGCATACCTCCCATCAATAATTGCTGCATAAAGAACGCGCTCTTGTATGGAATAGCCTGTTCCTCCTCTGTTGGAGCAACATAAACCTCTTTACCATCCTTATCAACAATCCTCGTAACAAGAAGCGGCTGCACATGCTTTCCGTCATTGGCAACACAACAATATGCATCAACCATATCAATCAGCTTTACGTCAGATGAGCCAAGAGCCAACGAAGGTGTTTCGTCCAAAGGATTTGTGATACCCATCTGATGAGCTGTATTTATAATATTCTTTATACCCATTTCTGTACCAAGGCGCACAGCAATAGAATTTATACTCTTAGCAAAAGCACTCTTCAAAGGAATGGAGTCACCAGAGAATCTTCCATTGGCATTTGTCGGAGTCCATATAGTGTTCTCGTGTTTTACCTTATCATAAACTTCCATTCTGATAAATTCGTCACGACGCTTGTCACAAGGTGTCAATCCTTGATTCATTGCCTCAGTATACACAAAAAGCTTGAATGTTGATCCAGGCTGACGGTCGGCAGTAACCTTGTCATATTTCCATGTATCAAAATCAATATCGCCGACCCACGCTTTCACTGCTCCCGTCTGTGGTTCCATAGCAACAAACGCACAGTGCATGAACTTAACCATATATCTTACGGAGTCCGCCATACTCATCTCTTTTTCTATAAAACCTTTTTCATAGTCAAAGAGTTTCACCATATGAGGTTTGTTCACATAATATTCTATAGAATCCGGACTGTTTGGGAAACGCGCTAACAGCTGCTGATATCCTGGCTGCTTTTGCAATATACCCTCTATAAATCCAGGAATGACGTTACCATTTTCATCACGCCAAGGATCTTGCCCGCTCCAGTGGCTATTGAAGTTTTTCTGAACCTGCTTCATTTGCTTAGTAACAGCAGCTTCTGCATACTTCTGCATACGTGTATCAATGGTTGTGTATATCTTCAAGCCACTTGTATACAGATCATAGCCATTGTCCTTACACCAGTCAGAAAGATTCTTTGCCACAGCTTCACGGAAGTATTTCGCCTGTCCGTCATAATTTTCTTCAAGATTGAAATCAAGCGTAATAGGCAACTGCGACAATGAATCACAAACAGAGCGCGACAAGTCACCGTGTGTAACCATGTTGTTGAGCACAACATTACGACGGATTTTGCTGTTCTCTGGATTTGACTTAGGATTATAATAGGTAGTAGCCTTCAACATACCGACAAGGACAGCAGCCTGTTCTGTTTTCAGTTCTTTCGGAGTAGTATTAAAGTATGTCTTTGCTGCAGTTTTTATTCCGTATGAATTAGAGCCGAAATCTACAGTATTGGCATACATCGTTATAATTTCCTTCTTTGAATAAACAGTTTCAAGCTTAACAGCAATTATCCATTCCTTACTCTTCATGATAAGGATTTTCAAGCCTGGAATTTTTCCCAATAAGCCTGTAGAATAGTTGCGGCGCACACGGAACATGTTTTTTGCCAACTGCTGTGTGATAGTCGAAGCTCCACGAGCACCATGATGCGTCGCTGCATCTTTCAATGCACCGAACAATCCTATAGGATCTATACCTACATGCTTGTAGAAACGTTCGTCCTCGGTATCAACAAGAGCCTTGAAAAATGCCGGTGCCACTTCATCGTATTTTACCGGTGTGCGGTTTTCGTTAAAATATTTTCCTATAAGTTTGCCGTCAGCACTGTAAATTTCTGAAGCTTCGCTAACTTGAGGGTCAAGGATTCCATTGAAATAACCTGGTGAACTTCCAAAAAGCCAAAGGAAGTTAATGTCAACCATTCCAAGATATAGGAAAAAGGCTACTATACATGAACAAAAGCCGATAACCGTTTTGGTATACCAAGCCCTGCCACTGTAGAGATTCTTATACCATTTCCAAAAGCGCTTCGTCGCTGTTATGATATAAGTTACTATAGCTTTTAATTTCTTAAACATATTGTATAAATTTTTGTTTGTACATTATATCACTACTGTATAATAGGTACAAATATACAAATTACTTGTGATTTATCTCAATGTTTCTATATATTTTATGATTTCTTCAATGTTATCGGGGTGGAACCATTGTATTTGTGGGTCACGGCGAAACCACGTGAGCTGCTTGCGACAATATTTTCTTGAGTCGCATTGTATGCGGAAAGTAGCCTCTTGCTCTGTACACCTACCGTCGAAAAACTCAAAAAGCTCTTTATATCCCACCGTATTTAGGGCATTCAAACCTCGCAAAGGATACACACTGCGCGCTTCTTCAACAAGTCCGTCGCAAACCATTTTTTCAACTCTTCTGTTTATGCGACTATATAGTTCTTCTCTATCTCGGTTCAGTCCAATCTTTACAATATTGAACGGACGCGACTTACGCTCATTTTTTCTGAACGATGTATACGTTTTTCCTGTCATGATGCATATCTCCAAGGCATGTACCACTCGCTTCGGATTTTTTCTGTCTACGATAGAATAATATTCTGGATCAAGACGTTCAAGTTCACGACAAAGAGCTTCAAGTCCCTCCTTTTCATAGCGTTGTTTCATCAGTTCTCTCGTTGTTGCATCTATTGTCGGTATATCGTCAATACCATTGCACACCGAGTCTATATACATCATACTGCCGCCTGTGAGAAGTGCAAGATGCTGATTGCCGTCAAAATATCCAGCAAGGAACTTCATCACATCTTCTTCATACATTGATGCACTGTAATAATCGCCAAGAGACAGATTACCAACAAAATAATGTTTTACACGCTGCTGCTGCTCTAAAGTAGGGGCAGCGGTACCTACTGGTATTTCTTTAAAAAGTTGGCGCGAGTCAGCATTAATGATAGGAATATTAAAATGTTCTGCCACACGAAGACACAACTCTGTTTTTCCCACTCCTGTCGGGCCAAGTATTACTACTAATGTATCCTGCATCTCTTAATATTTAAACCAAGTGGTAGTGATATTATCAAAATGGTGCTTGGCACCTTTCATAATCTATATGAAATTTAGCCAAGCACCAAAATTATTACTAACAATAATAGCAAATACTATCTGACAATCCCTCTTTTTGATGACTTGACAAAATCTACGATATAATTTATCTCGTCACACTCTGGAAGGTTCTTACGTATTTCCTCTATACCCTCAGCCATCAGCCCTTTAGAATAAAGAAGACGATAAGCCTCATGTATCATCTGTATCTTCTCGTTGCTGAATCCGCGTCTGCGTAATCCTATCAAGTTTATACCACAATATTTTGTAGGGTCTTTACCAGCAATAATATATGGAGGAATATCCTGACTGAAACGGCATCCGCCCTGAATCATAACATATCCGCCAATTCTGCAGAACTGGTGACAAAGCACAGTACTACTTACAATTGCATTGTCATCAACCTTCACCTCTCCGGCAAATTTGGTGGCATTGCCGATAATGCATCCACTACCGAAATCACAATCGTGAGCAATATGCACACACTCCATCAACAAGTTATTGTTTCCAACACGCGTTGTACCCTTTGAAGCAGTTCCACGAGATATTGTTACATTCTCGCGTATACTGTTGTTGTCACCAACAATACATGTTGTTTCCTCACCCTCAAATTTTAAATCTTGTGGTTTGGTGCTAATACTCGCACCTGGAAAGAATTCATTTCCATTGCCAATTCTTGCTCCAGTATGAATTGTCACACTGTTTTGCATAACATTGTTATCACCAATAACAGTATTCTTGTCTATATAGCAAAACGGACCAATTATATTATTGTCACCCAACTTTGCTTCTGGATGAACAAAAGCCAACGGACTTATTTGATTCATAATAAACTATCAATTCTAATATTATTTATTCTTCACGATCTGGGCTGTAAATGTTGCCTCTGATACGACTTTATCGCCAACAAAGACATATCCCTTCATTGACGAGATGCCATGGCGCACCGGTGCAAGCAAATCAACCTTGAACAGCAATGTATCGCCAGGAACAACCTTCTGACGGAACTTCACATCGTCTATCTTCATGAAATATGTAGACCAGCGTTCCGGTTCTTCAAGAGTATTAAGCACTAACAAACCGCCACACTGCGCCATAGCCTCAATCTGAAGCACACCCGGCATTACAGGCTCCTTCGGGAAATGTCCTTGAAAGAAAGGCTCATTACTTGTAACATTCTTCACTCCAACAATGCTGTTTGCTCCAAGTGCGATAACCTTGTCAACCAACTGCATTGGATAACGATGAGGAAGAAGTTCGCGTATACGGTTCACATCCATTATAGGTGGCTCATTGCAATCGTAAATCGGAGCTTGAATCTCATGCTTTCTGATTTCACGACGCATCAAGCGAGCGAACTTGTTGTTTATTGTATGTCCCGGACGTGTTGCAATAATGCGCCCCTTTATCGGTCTGCCAATCAATGCCATGTCACCGATAATATCAAGTAACTTATGGCGTGTACACTCATTCTCCCACACAAGAGGCTTATGTTGTATATATCCAAGTTTCGTTGCATCAAGACGCGGCACATTCAGCAAATCAGCCAACTGGTCAAGACGCTCTTGAGTGGTTTGTCTCTCATAGATAATAATTGCATTATCCATATCGCCACCTTTTATGAGATTAGCCTTCAGCAATGGCTCTATATCACGAACAAACACAAAAGTGCGTGCACCTGCTATCTCCTTTGCATAGTCATCCATGTTATCGAGAGAGGCAAACTGACTGTTTATAAACTTAGACTCAAAAGAGCACATTGTTGTCAAGCTGAATTCCTCGTCAGGAAGGATTGTGATACAGGAACCACTTTCCTCGTCCTTAACCTCAATCTTATGCCTGATGATATAATAATCCTTTGGAGCATTCTGTTCTTCTATTCCTATCTCTTGTATCTTGTCCACATACATTGCTGCAGAACCATCAAGAATAGGGAACTCCGGACCATTTACCTGAATAAAGCAGTTGTCTATGCCCATTGCATAAAGGGCAGACATTCCATGTTCCACTGTTGACACACGAGCATCACCCTTGCCCAATACCGTGCCACGCTGAGTATCAATAACATTCTCTGCAATTGCATCAATCACAGGCTGTCCTTCAAGATCTATGCGCTGTATCTTATATCCACTGTTCTCAGGAGCAGGGTTAAAAGTCACAGTCAGACTAAGTCCGGTGTGAAGTCCCTTACCACAAAGAGCAAAGCTTCCTTTTAGTGTTTTTTGTTTTGACATATTTTAGTTTCTTATTATCCTACTGTTCATTGCCTTTTCTCAACTCGTCAATCTGCTTCTGCAACTCATTTAGCTGAGCGTACATTTCAGGCAATCTGCGGAATATAGCCTGCGACTTGAAATATTTTTTCGGTTCCATTGGCGGTGTACCGATAAGAGTTTGATTGTCTTTGATACTTCCTGGCACACCAGACTGTGCTCCGAGGAACACCTTGTCTCCAATTTTTATATGACCAGCAAGACCTACTTGTCCACCGAACATACACCAAGCCCCGACCTTAGTACTGCCGGCAATACCAACTTGAGCCGACATCACGGTATTCTCGCCAATATCCGTATTATGAGCAATCTGCACCAAGTTGTCAAGTTTTACTCCTTTACGAACGTATGTGCTGCCCATTGTTGAGCGGTCAACACAAGTGTTTGCCCCAATCTCCACATTGTCCTCAATAGTCACGATACCTATCTGTGGAATCTTGTCATATCCGTCTGTGCTTGGAGCGAATCCAAATCCATCAGCACCAATCACCGAACCAGCATGGATAGTAACATTATTGCCAATCTTGCAGTCATGATATACTGTTACATTTGGATAGAACAGACAGTTGTCTCCAACTTTCGCGCCATCACCAATTGTCACATGCGGATATATCTGACAACCATTTCCGACAACAGTATTCTCGCCAATGCAAGCAAACGGACCAACATAACAATTATCCCCCACTTTAGCAGAAGCAGCAATGCTTGCAAGAGGGCTAACACCCGTTTTCTTAGGTTTCATAGACTCGTACAGCTGCAGCAATTTTGCCACCGCCTCGTAAGCATTTTTCACTCTGACAAGTGTAGCCTTTACCGGATGTTCCAGTACAACGTCTTCATTCAAAAGAACAACACTTGATTCCGTATCATACAGATAGTGAGTATATTTTGGATTTGAAAGAAAAGAAATTGCCCCCTTCTTTCCCTCTTCAATCTTAGCAAATGTATTTATTGCAGCGTTTTCATCGCCCTCGATATGACCTTGAACAAACTCTGCAATTTGTTTTGCAGTAAATTCCATTATTCGTTGTTTTATTTCATTTATTTTGCAAATATAATAATTTTTATTTATAAATGCCGTTTACAATGCTAATATTTATTTTTTTTCTTATTATTTCATTTTTTCCACAAAGAAATCAGCAATCTGACGCAGCAAATGGTTGCGTGTATTACCACCATAAATGCTGTGGTTTCTGTTTGTGTATATATTCATTCTGAAGTCTTTGTCTTCCTGAACGAGTGCTTCTGAATACTCGAATGTGTTCTGAGGATGCACATTATCGTCGGCAAGACCATGACAAATCAAAAGACTTCCATGTAGTTTGGCTGCCCTTTTTATCGGATTTATGTCATAGCCACTCGGATTTTCGTTAGGTGTACGCATATACCGCTCTGTGTACACTGTATCATAGAAACGCCAATCTGTTGGAGGTGCCACAGCAACACCGGCTTTAAATACTCCACGTCCCTCGCTCATACTCATTAGCGTGTTGAAGCCTCCATAACTCCACCCCCATATTCCGATATTTTCTTTGTCTACATACGGCAAGGTTGCAAGATATTGTGCAGCCTCAACTTGATCTTTAGATTCGAGATCTCCAAGTTTAAGATAGGTACACTTCATGAAGTCGGCACCTCTACCGCCCGTACCTCTACCGTCAACACACACCAAGATAAATCCTCTGTCAGCGATATATCCGTCATACAAGCAACCTTGTCCCATAGAACCGACATTCCATGAATTTACAACCTGTTGACTCCCCGGACCGCTATACTGCCACATTATGACAGGATATTTTTTCTTTGCATCAAAATTGTATGGTTTTACCATAATGCCGTTAAGTGTAACGCCTTCTGATGTAGTGAATGTAAAGAACTCCTTTGTCGGCAGGTTATAGACCTTTAGGTTGTCTTTCAGTTCTTTATTATCATTTACAACTGCTATTTTCTTTCCATTGTTGTCGTAAGTAGAAAATTCAAACGGTGTGTTGCGATCACTCCATACATTTATAAAATACTTGAAGTTCTTACTGAAATTCGCACTGTTCCAACCATCACGTGCTGTCAGACATTCCGTCTTGCCGTTCTTTCCTGTAACATACACTTCGCGGTTCATCGGGTTTTTGCCTGCCGCCTGATAATACACGTTGCCTGTTACCTCATCATATCCATACACGTTTGTAACGTCTCTTTTCCCTGAAGTCATTTTCTTCAGCAGATTTCCATTCATGCTATATAGATACAACTGCATATAACCATCGCGGTCGCTTGGCATAAGAATATGGTTACCTGTAATTTTCACATTTTCTATTTCTTCGCCTGGCACATATTTGGCATTCGTCTCTTTTATCAACAACTGCGACACTGTACTCCGAGGATTTACGGAATAAAGACACAGTTGGTTTTGATGTCTGTTGCTGGTAAACACGAGCATCTTCTGTGCGTCTTTTGTAGCGAACAAACGTGGTATATACCCATCGGCATCCAAAGGTATTTGAAGTTTTCTGGTCTGATGCGACTGTATATCAAAGCTATACACTGCCACATTAGAATTTTTCTGTCCTGCCTTCGGATATTTATAAGTGTAGAGTCCTGGATATTCTGCATATTCGTTCCTTTCAGGTTTCATGCCTTTAAACATTTGCAGAGAATATTGTGGCACGGCTTTCTCGTCATACTTTATCCAGCAAATCATTGTTCCATCGGCATTAAAAGCCAACGCTCTGCTAAAGGCAAACTCCTCTTCGTTCACCCAATCCGGAATACCGTTTATTATTTCGTTCTTCTTTCCGTCCTTGGTAATCTGACTCTCAGAATTTCCATACAGCAATTTGACAAGAAAAATATTGTTGTCTCTAACGAAAGCCACGAGTTTTCCGTCTGGCGACCAAACTGGAGCTTGCTGCGGACCGTAATCCGAGAGTTTCTCCAACTTTCTGTTACCTATATTATATATATAGTATACAGCAGTGAAAGAACGCCTGTAAATTTTCTCCGACTTCGTCTGTATAAGCATCTTCGAGCCGTCAGGACTCATTATATAGTCTTCGAAAGAATCTATCTTCTCTCCTATTGTCCTGTCAACATCAAACAGCACATCTGTCTGTTTTCCTGTCTTGAACGAATATCTCACGATTTTCTTGCCATCCTTACTCACTTGAGCATAAGTCTCGCCATCATCGAGAGCCGTTATACTACCCAAAGTCTTTGGTGCAAACTTACCTGAAGTAATATCTTTCAGCGAAAGGTTATTGCCTGCTAACATACTCGACACGCCCATGATCAATGCTGCGCACATTACTATTATTTTTTTCATACTATCGCAATTTATTAAACATTTTATCTGTGCCTCCTGAATATATTATACGCACAGCATAGGAATGTTTCGCAAAGGTAACTCATTTTATTTACACAAGATGTTTATATTTATTTAAAAGATATTAAATTAATATTCACTCTGCTAACTTCAACCTTTAACAAATCAACTACATCATGGTACAGAAAAGACTTATATATGAGTTTATACATGTGATATACTACAACAATCCGAACAACAGAAAATATAGTCCACTAAATATTCTTTTGAGCAATGCATATGGCGAGTATCTGAAAACTTTCGCTCTCTTTTTTATTCCGACCGGCGTTATAATTCGGGATTTTTATCTAAATTTGCAGCATATAATCAAA
>CAKQCV010000064.1 GCA_934217675.1 uncultured Prevotella sp.
AACATACTCCCTCCCACAATAGTTATATGGGTGGGAATGCGTTTGAAGCATTGGTTGGGGCAATGTATCTCGACCGTGGTTATGAGGCATGCATGCGATTTATGGAAAAGCGTATTCTTGCCCAACTCATCAATATTGATAAAGTTGCCTATAAGGAGATAAACTTCAAGAGCAAACTTATAGAATGGTGTCAGAAGAATAAGGTAAAGCTTGATTTCAAGCTTATTGAGCAAAGCAAGGAAGGTAAAAACAGTCCTGTGTTTAAGTATCAAGTTCTTGTTGAAGGTCTTGAAAGTGGTATTGGTGAAGGTTATTCAAAGAAAGAAAGTCAGCAAAATGCCAGCAAGATAACACTTCAGCAGCTCAAGCGCAAGCCACAGTTTATTGATGCCGTGTTTGTAGCCAAGGGCAACCGTACAAAAATGGAGGAAGAACCTGTACTTACAGTTCCTGATACAGAGCAGAAAACTGATTTTATCATTCCGCAAGTTAAAGATGAAAAGCCTGTAGAAGTGTTTACTGATACTGTTGTAAGTGAGAAATCATCAGATGCAGTTGTATCAACTAAAGATGAATTTGACCTTTCTGATATAAAGACAACTCCGGCTAAAGTTTCTTCAGAGGATATAATTGCAGCTTCAATGGCTGAAGCATATAAATGACATTCAGTTGCTTGTCATCTTGTTAATAAAAAAGTCTGCATATAATAAAATAATATATGCAGATTCTTTTTTTACATTATTATAGATTGTCAAATGTTTTTTTCAAGCAATAGCGTAAATAAAATATGGCTCACAAATCCTAAATTCCTGAAATTATATAGCCGTTAGCTTTCCGGATGAAAACCGTCGGCTTTACATGTGAAAGCCGTTAACGTTACCCATAAAAGAAGTAACCTTTATGATGTGGAGGAGTTATGGAATGCGTTATTGCAAGATAATAAGATTATAATACAATGCTATTTATCATTACGGCAATAGTTTTCAAGCGGGCATAGTCAAACGACATGTACATCAGTCCACCGTAAGGATTCCCGTTGCCCCATGAGTTTTTGCAAATAAAGAACTTGCGTCCGGATTTGTCGTGGGCTATCCCTATGATTGCCATGCAGTGGTCATCGGTTGTGCGAAAAGTTTCAAATTGCCTTTGTCTCATCTCCGGTCTTGCTCCCCTTTGACTTTGTGGTACATCTGCTATGCCCTTTGCGAAAGAAAATCCCGGTTCACTTATATCTCCCTCCCAACATACGGGATGCCCGGTACGCAAGGAGCGTTCCATTGTTGCCATCATGTCGTTAAGTGTTACATTATAGAACTTCGCCTCATGGTGGTTGTCTGGTAAGTTAAACATCACCTTTTTGTTCATTGGCATGTGCGTAAAGCTTGTAAGTGGTAGATATTCTTCAGGCATACACACACTATGAGCAAATTCTATCGGCGAATACTCCATGCTATACATATATACCCGTTTTGGCATAGGGTTTATTCCCATGTCCAAGATATCATCGGCATATCGTCTTGCTTCTTTTATTCCTTTGCCCTGAATGGCCTTTGCCTTTATTGCAGTCTGCAGCTTGCGTGCAGTTACACTGAGATTATTTTTAGTGTGGTATGATTCATACGGCATTAACCCATATGCTTGTATGAGTCGTACAAGTTCTGGCATGACACCGCGCATGTTCATTGCCATTCTGCCTTGCGACATATAGCACTTGTCAACCTGTTCTTTCAGCATCATTCTTGCCACATAGGCTGGCGATAGATTTACAGAGTCACCTCTCATTATATGTTCTGTTTCAATAGTTGCAAGCATAGCATATGCCCAACACAAACTGCTCCTGCCTTGATTCTTTACAGGAGTATACGATAGTTTCACTTCATCTGTAAATTTGGATTTGTGTGAGCGTATCTTTACACTTTGTTGCGAGCAACTGTTTATTATAAAACTTGTTGCACATATAGTAATTATTGTTATCAGTCTTCTCATTTTGTTTATTCCTCCACGAGTTTGCCTTCAGCCTTTAGTGCATTCCATATAGAGAATCGTGCCTCAGGAGCCATCTTTTCTATATTCTCAAAAAGTTTCGCAACATCAGAGCGATGAGAATCTGTTTCGTAAGGGCATAATTTTTTTTGCTTCTGATATCCCGACAACTCGGCATATCTCTTTATGTCAGCTTCATTCTCCATGCATAATGGTCGTATGATAGTTATTGGCATTTTGCGCATCTTCAGTTTGGCAGGCATAGTTGAGAAATGCCCTTGAAAGATTTGGTTCATTAAAGCTGTATGTATAATATCGTCCATGTGATGCCCCAATGCAATTTTGTTGCATCCCAGTTCTTGTGCTTTAATGAAAATTTGCTTGCGTCTATTCCATGAGCATAGGAAACATGGCGATTTACGATTGTCTGTAGACATGTCGAACCCTGTAGATACGATGTGTAGTGGCACATCAAACTGTGCAGCAAACTCCTCCAGATATTTCGTGTCGCTTTCATATTTGATGTTGTCCATTCTTATATGAATAGCCTGCACTTTTATGTGTGGTTTGCTGATGCGCATCTTTTTGCCCATCATTTCAAGTAGGAACAGCGAATCTTTTCCACCAGAGAGGGCAACAAGGATGTTGTCGCCTTCCTCAATAAGTCCAAACTCTGATATTGCTTTTCGAAAGTGACGTGAAAGCTTAGCTTCCAATTTTTGTTCTTCTGTAGGGATAGGCATAATCTGATATTATTTCAAAAAAACAAGATATACGGCAAGAATAAGGCATCCGAATGCGAGATAATGATTCCAATGCAGTCCTTGATTGCTAAACATCAAGTTTATTATTGCTGTAAAAACTATTAGGCTGACGCACTCTTGTATTACTTTTAGTTGTACAAGAGTGAACGGCCCTCCATTATCGACAAACCCTATTCTGTTGGCAGGGACTTGGCAGCAATATTCAAAAAAGGCGATTGCCCACGAGAAGGCTATGACCCCGAATAATGGCCAGTTGCTACTTGTTCCAGTTTGTTGCAGCTTTAGATGCCCATACCAGGCAAGTGTCATGAATATATTACTTGCAATGAGCAGTAGTATCGTGTATAATCCGTTCATAGTGGCTATTAGTATAATTATTTATGCAAAATTACTTGTTTTTTTTTATTCTTGTCCTAACCCTTTGGTTAAATATTGCAACGACAATATTGAAACAAGTGTTAATGTGTATCGTTTTATTTTGGAAATAAAACTTTTTGTCTAATATATTTGTTGATAAGAAAGATATTTGCTTGTTTTGTAAACGAAATGAAACAAACAAATCCCGGGATAGAGAAAACTTTATTAGAACAAAAAAGAAACAGCTATGAGGAAATTAATTTTATTATTGTCGCTAATTACATGTGTGACGTCTGTAGATGCAGAAGAATATCAGTATCTTTCATTTCAAGAGTCAAACGGAAATGTTGTATCGTTTGGCATAGAATCATTGACAATGAGTATTTCTGATGGTAAGCTTTTGGTTGAGAATAGCGATGAGAGCAGAACATTTGAACTTAGTAGTTTGTCTAAGATGTTTTTTGCCACAGATGCATCTGGAATTAATGAGTTGGAAACTGTTGCGAATGGCGGAAAGAAACAGGTCTATAATGTATCGGGTGTTTATGTCGGAAGTTTTGATAGCCTTTCTGATGTAGGAACTAAGCTTGGCAAAGGTCTGTATTTGGTAAAGGATAATAACAACACAACAAAAATAGTATTGAGATGAAACGGATTTTTATACTCGCCATGGTTTTGGTGATGACATTCGTCACAGTCATGGCACAGACGCTTAATGTTGTGATAGGAAATGTAACTTATGCTATTCCTTCATCGCAAGCTGGTGATATGATATATCAAAATGGAGAAATGCTGACAATCATGGGCAAGACTTTTCTTGCGAGTGATATAACAAAGATGTATGTAGACAAAACAAAAGTAACGGATAATACTGTTACAGTGGCATATAATGGGGCTTCTGCAAAAGTTGTTGTGGCAGGAAATATCGCACAATATGTGTCTGCTACAGTATCTGGGGCACATGTAGCAATTACCCAAAGTAGTGAAGTCGGTGATGATACATGTGGAGAAATAGTATATACTCTTTCTGGTACATCTGCTGATGGAGAATTCACAATGGAAGGTTCATATAAGGCAACAGTTGAACTTCGTGGACTTGTCCTTACAAATCCGTCAGGTGCTCCGATAAATATTGAAAACGGCAAGCGTATCGAGCTGAGTGTGAAAAAAGATACGGAAAACACATTGACAGATGGTGTTTCGGGGTCACAGAAAGGATGTGTGATTTGCAAAGGGCATTTAGAAATAAAGGGAAAAGGTGTGCTTAATATTTATGGAAATGCTGCCAATGGCATATACTCAAAAGAGTATGTAGAGATGAAAAACTGTACGCTGAATATTCTTTCAGCTGTGAAAGATGCAATCAATTGTAGTCAATATTTCCTTATGGAGAGCGGGACGCTTAATGTTTCCGGCGTTTCAGAAGATGGAGTACAGGTATCATATAAAGATGATTCCGACCGTGAATCTGAAGATACAGGAAGTATCACAATCAGTGGTGGCACAATAAATATTGCGGTCACAGGCACGGCAACAAAAGGCTTAAAGGCTGAGGGCGATGTAGTGATTTCCGCTGGTGACGTTACTGTAACTGCAACAGGTGGAGGAAAATGGGATGCTGATGCATCAAAGACAAAATCTTCAGCATGTATAAGTGCCGACGGAAAAGTGCAGATTGATGGAGGTACTTTGTCGCTGGCAACCTCTGGCAGTGGAGGTAAGGGTATTGGATGTGACGGTGAACTTATCGTGAATGGTGGAAATATCTCTATAAGCGCAACTGGTGGAATGTTTGCTTATGTGAATGGTACGGTGTATGATAACTATACAGGAAACACAGATTACTTGTCAAGCGACCAAAAATCATCGCCGAAAGGAATAAAAGCAGGTGGCAACGTTACGGTAAATGGTGGCGAGATAAATGTTGCAACCACAGGAAACGGTGGCGAGGGGATTGAGAGCAAGGATGTTTTAACAATAAATGATGGAACAATTGTGGTCAACTCTTATGATGATGCAATAAACTCATCAAGCCATATGTATATAAAAGGTGGTGACGTCACAGTTGTATCAAGTAATAACGATGGACTTGATTCTAATGGTAATATGTATATACAAGGTGGTGTGATACGTGCGTTCGGAACCTCATCGCCAGAGTGTGGTATAGATGCCAATGAGGAAGACGGATATTCTGTCATTTTCACGGGAGGAACTTTGCTTGCCGTTGGAGGCGGAAACTCAGTGCCAAGCACGTCAGAATCCACTCAGCCATATGTAACAGGCAGTATGACAGTAACTGCTGGAGAGGAGATAACATTAAAGGATGGAAATACGGTGCTTGCAACATTTGTGGTTCCAAGTAATTACTCTTCGTCAGGAAATGGTGGCGGTATGCATGTCGGTGCTGCTCCGGGTGGTCCAGGTGGTGGCGGAAATTTCGGTCGTGGAAGCTCTGTGCTTGTAAGTTGCGCTAATTTATCTTCGGGAAGTAGTTACACATTGGTGTCTGGAACGTCTTCTTCAACAGTAAAGGCAACTCTAATTGGTGGAAACAGTGGAGGTGGCCGTCCTTGGTAGATGTATAATTTTTTTATAAGATCCTTAATAACTAAAACTAAAAGATGTTGGTATTAGAGCAAATTGCTCTTTGTCCAGTCGTTATCGTGATGATAATGACTGGATTTTTTATTTAAGTCTGTTCGCTTTCTGTAAATATACTTGTAAGACAATCTCTGATTTCATCTATATCATATCCTCTGCCCATGGCAAAGCGTATGAGTTTGCAGTTTAATTCATAGTCGTTTTTTGCTTTTACACTTTTTAGCTTTGCTTTTAAAAGAGGCAAGAGGGCTTCTTTAAAATCTATTTCCTCAATTTCATCAAGCACACGTCGTCTTATGTCTTCGTCAATATGTTTCATGTAGAGCGCTTGATCAACCTTTCTTTTCCCCCATTTGTTATAACGCACCTTATCGTTGGCAAAGGCTCGTGCAAAACGTTCTTCGTCAATATATCTCCCTTTTACAAGAGCTGCGATTATGTTGGCTTGTGTTTGTTCATCAAGTCCCCAACGTCTCATCCTTTCCTGCATTTCAAATACACAGTGCTCAGAACGAGAACAAAGAGCTCCAAGTTTGAGCAAGGCTTCTTGCTCTGTCATTTCCTTTACCTTTTTCTGCATATCGTGTTCCTTTCCTTTCCATATATATCTGTAATTGTAGTTATGTCAGTGAATCCAAGTGATTCCAGCATCTTTTCTGTGTCTCTTGCATATATCGGATTTATTTCAAAAAATAGCCATCCGTTTCGCTTTAATGCAGACCATGCATATTTCGCAATTGACCGGTAAAATAGAAGAGGGTCATCATCAGGCACAAAAAGTGCGAGACTGGGTTCATAGTCAAGCACATTCCTCTCCATAGTTGCGATTTCTTTCTTGCATATATAAGGCGGATTACTCACAATAGCATTCCATTTTCCTGTTTCAGGTGGTATGGATAAGGCGTCTTGTTTTACAAATTTTACTGTGGCAGATAAAGCATTCGCATTTTCTTTAGCAATACGTAAAGCTTTATCCGAAATGTCCCATGCATAGACATTTGCATTAGGCACATTTAATGCAAGAGTAATGGAAATACAACCGCTGCCAGTACCTATATCAAGAATGTAAGGAGCATCTTCGCAAGATATGCGCTTGATGATCTCATCACAGAGTTGCTCTGTTTCTGGGCGTGGAATCAAGACCCCGGGTTCAACATGAAACATGTTGCCAAAGAATGAAGCTCTGCCGGTAACGTATTGTACAGGTTCCATCTGCTCAAGTCGTAGAATGTCTTTCTCTAGATTTTTAAGCTCATTGTGTGTTATATTCTCCACAGCTCCACATAAGACATCAGTGAAAGACATCCCATACAAATCTTCAAGCAGAAATCGTGTTATTGCTTTTGCTTCCCTTTCTCCATATTTAGTGGCGAGTCTTCGCCATATATCATTATATGTCATGACGTTAATTTTAAATAATGCAAAATTATCGTTTAACATTTTCATGTACAAACATAATCTGTCATAATTAATGGCAAATGTGAAAAAAAATATTAACTTTGCAGTTGTATAGATAACTACACATTATAAAATAATAGAAAAACAATATAAATATAATGGAAGAAAAGCATTTTAAGCGTACCACCGTTACCGCAGCATTGCCTTATGCAAATGGTGGTGTACATATTGGTCACCTGGCAGGAGTATATGTGCCAGCCGACATCTATGTGCGCTATTTGCGCCTAAAAAAACAGGAAGTGATGTTTATTGGCGGTAGTGATGAACATGGTGTGCCAGTAACGATCCGTGCACGTAAAGAGGGTATTACAACTCAAGAGGTGGTAGACCGCTACCATTCGTTGATAAAGAAATCATTTGAGGATTTTGGAATATCGTTTGATATATATAGCCGTACAACATCTAAGATTCATCATAAGTTCGCTTCTGACTTTTTCCGTACACTCTATGATAAAGGAGAGCTCATTGAGAAAACGGAAGAACAATTCTGTGATGAAGTAACAGGTGAGTTTTTGACAGACCGTAATATTGTGGGAACATGCCCGCGATGTGGAGCAGAAGGGGCATACGGTGATCAATGTGAAAAATGTGGTGCGACGTTATCTCCTGACGAACTAATAAACCCAACAAACAAAAACAACCCAGGACATGGTTTGGTGAAGAAACCTACAAAGAACTGGTATCTGCCTTTGGGCAAATGGCAAAATTGGCTAAAGAAATGGATATTGGAAGATCATAAAGAGTGGCGCCCTAATGTATATGGACAATGCAAGTCGTGGTTAGATATGGATTTGCAACCACGTGCCATGACCCGCGACCTGGATTGGGGTATTCCTGTTCCAGTAGAGGGTGCAGAAGGTAAAGTGCTCTATGTGTGGTTTGATGCACCTATTGGCTATATCTCAAATACAAAGGAATTGTGTGATGCACACCCGGAGAAATGGGGAACATGGCAAAAATGGTGGCAAGATCCTTCATCACGGCTCATTCATTTTATTGGTAAGGATAATATCGTGTTCCACTGTATTGTGTTCCCGACAATGCTCAAAGCGCATGGCGATTATATCTTGCCTGATAATGTTCCTGCTAATGAGTTCTTGAATCTTGAAAATGACAAGATCTCTACATCACGCAACTGGGCAATATGGTTGCATGATTATCTTGAAGAGTTCCCGGGAAAGCAAGATGTTTTGAGATATGTGCTGACAGCTAATGCACCTGAAACAAAAGATAATAACTTTACATGGAAAGATTTCCAGGAACGTAATAACAGTGAGTTGGTTGGTGTCTACGGAAACTTTGTAAATCGTGCACTACAGTTAACTAAAAAATATTGGAATGGGGTAGTGCCAGAGTGTGGAGAACTTACAGACTACGACAAGCAGACTTTTGAAGAATTTAAGGATGTTAAGAAAAAAGTAGAAGATCTGCTCGATGTGTTTAAGTTCCGCGATGCTCAGAAAGAAGCAATGAATTTGGCACGCATCGGTAATAAATATATTGCAGACTGTGAGCCTTGGAAGGTATGGAAAATAGATCCAAAGCGATGTGAGACAATTCTTTATATATCATTGCAGCTTGTTGCTAACCTTGCCATCGCCTTTGAGCCTTTCTTGCCATTTAGTAGTGCAAAACTCCGTAAAATGATTAATATTGATGTTTTTGACTGGAATCAGCTTGGTGCTACAGATTTGCTTAAACCTGGACATCAGCTTGCAGAACCTGAGCTTCTGTTTGAAAAGATAGAGGATGAAACAATACAGCACCAGCTTGACAAACTTGAGAACATTAAGAAAGCGAATGCTGCTGCTGCTTTTACTCCCAAGGATATTAAGCCAACCGTAAGTTTTGAGGATTTCGAAAAACTTGATATACGTGTAGGAACAATCAAGAATTGTGAGAAGGTGAAAAAGGCAAACAAATTGCTGAAGTTTACCATTGACGATGGTACAGGTACTGACCGCACAATAGTTAGTGGAATAGCAAAGTTCTATAAACCAGAAGAGCTAATAGGAAAACAGGTTTGCTTTATTGCTAATTTTGCCCCACGAAAATTGATGGGAATTGAGAGTCAAGGAATGATTCTAAGTGCAGAAAATTTTGACGGAAGTCTTAGCGTGACACGTATTGACCGTGATGTAAAACCTGGCAGTCAGGTTTGTTGATTTTACATATTGTATAAAGTGATATAAAATCACAATATGCAGTGAATGTCTCATCACTGATGTTGAATTAACTGTCGCTAACGAGACAAGTGACAATATGGAGGAATAATTATGAAGCGTAATCGTAAGTGTTACAATGAAGAAGAGTTTGAACTCGACAATATCTATAATGATGATGATGATCGCTCTTCAAGAGGCGGATATTCTGCTATGTTTTATTGATTAAACCTCTATTAAGAAAAAATTAAACAGGGACGGATGTTTGATGGAAGTAAACAAACATCTGTCCTTTTTGATATTCAGATTATGGACATTGACGAATTTTATATGCAGCGTTGTTTGCAAATTGCAAATAATGGTATACTGAATGCAAAACCTAACCCGATGGTTGGGGCGGTTATCGTTGCCGATGGAAGAATAATTGGAGAAGGGTATCATGTTCGTTGTGGCGAAGGACATGCTGAAGTTAATGCCTTTGCATCCGTGAAACCACAAGATGAGTATTTGTTGCCACAAGCCACGATGTATGTAAGTCTTGAGCCTTGTTCTCATTATGGAAAGACACCACCGTGTGCTGACCTTATAATAAAGAAAGGTGTAAAACGTGTGGTGGTGGGATGTATGGATCCATTTGCAAAGGTGCATGGCAGAGGAATAAAAAAACTGCAAGATGCAGGGATAGATGTCGTCGTCGGAGTGCTTGAAAGTGAATGTAAAGAGTTGAATAAGCGTTTCATGACTTTCAATACTTTGCATCGACCATATATTCTTTTAAAGTGGTGTAAGTCTGCTAATGGATTTATCGATGATAAGTACAAACCAATATCGCTTTCTACTCCATTTACGCAGATGCTTTCCCATAAGCTGCGTGCCGAATACGATGCAATACTTGTAGGAAAAATTACTGCTGAAAGAGACAAGCCTTTGTTGAATGTAAGACATTGGATAGGAAAAGATCCATTGCGTTTGGTTGTAGATAGAAATAATCCATGCTTTGATGAACTTGACTTTGGTGGAAACATTCCACAACAGATTGTGGATTGGCTTTATGAACGTGGAAAACAGTCGCTGATTATTGAAGGTGGGACTGAAACAATACGTGGCTTTGTGGAGGCAGGGCTTTGGGATAGTATTCGTGTTGAATCATCGATAAAGTGCGTTGAATTTGGAACAAAGGCTCCAGAATTGCCAAAGTCTGTTTCATTAATCAATAGAAAAGTATATGGAGGAAATATCATTGAATATTTTGAACGTAACGACTATTAATATAAGAATATTATGAAGATTTATGATTATGCTACACAAGGTACGTGTAGTCGCTCAATACATATTGAGCTTAATGATGATGGTACTGTTAATAATGTATCATTTGTTGGTGGTTGTAACGGTAATCTGAAAGGAATCGGAAAACTTGTTGAAGGGTTGCCTGCGGATAAGGTTATAGAACGTCTGCGTGGTATTACTTGTGGCTTTAAAAATACAAGTTGTCCAGACCAATTGGCTAAAGCATTAGAAGAAATAACAAAATAGATTTGTATACTGATTGATGTGCCAGGTTTCAAAAGTATGCTAATATGGTTTCTTGAATGCTTGTTTTGCATGAATCATGTCGCTTTTTTATGAAACTTGGCATTTTCTTGCTTTGTACAATTTGTATTAATGGATATATTATAGTTTGGTACTGGTTTTTATTGGATAATGTATTGCATAAACGAAAAAAATTGTTACCTTTGCATTCGTCATGCAGAAAAGCTTGACTGTATGGTCTCATAGTTCAATGGATAGAACAAGTCTCTCCTAAAGATTAGATCCGAGTTCGATTCTCGGTGAGACCACAAAGTAGCGATACTTAAATTTGCGTTGACGTGATATATAATCACGACCAACCTTTGTTTACCTTATTAATAATACAATAGTAAAGACTTAAATTTTAAAAGTATGGAAAATAATAAAGAAAACCAGGAAGGACAGTTCCAACTGGAGCTGCCACAAAATGTAGCTCAGGGTGAATATGCAAATTTTGCACTTATCACTCATTCACGTTCTGAATTTATTGCAGACTTTGCGCGCGTATTGCCAGGACTGCCAAAGGCTGTTATCAATAGCCGCGTAATCCTTGCTCCAGAGCATGCTAAGCGCTTGCTTATAGCTCTGCAGGAAAATGTTGCTAAGTATGAGCAGGAATTTGGAAAAATCCAACTTCCAGAGCAGCAGGGCAAGACAATAGCTCCGTTCAATATTAATAAGGGCGAGGCTTAATTACTTGCATTAAGCGGAAAATGTATTTGCATCATAGGGTAATGACGCCCTATGGTGCACTTTTTTATTAGTCATAATGTTCTTTGTGTCCTGTCCCTTCCTTATGGGAATTTCCGTTGGAATTGATATACATATCCGTATTTCATGTTATCAATAGTTAATAAAGTGTATATCATGTGAAAATGCTATATAAATAGAGGCTTCATAAATCCATTAATTAGGTAGTTACAGAAAAAAATCATACCTTTGCAACCCAAAATGGTCTTATGGATGAGATTGTTTCGTAATACTTTGATAATAACAAAATAATATATATAAATTAAAAATTAAAAAAATGCCTACAATTCAGCAATTGGTAAGAAAAGGCAGAAAGGCGCTTGTTGACAAGAGCAAGTCACCGGCTTTGGATTCTTGTCCTCAGCGTCGTGGTGTTTGTGTTCGTGTTTACACAACAACACCTAAGAAGCCTAATTCGGCAATGAGAAAGGTTGCCCGTGTTCGTTTGACAAATCAGAAGGAAGTGAACTCTTATATTCCAGGAGAGGGTCATAACTTGCAAGAGCACTCTATCGTGCTTGTTCGCGGTGGTCGTGTTAAAGACCTTCCGGGTGTTCGTTATCACATTGTTCGTGGTACACTGGATACAGCTGGTGTTGCAAATCGTACACAGCGCCGTTCAAAGTATGGAGCTAAGCGTCCAAAGCAGAAGTAATTATAACCGAGAGGTTTAAAATCTTACATTTTAATCGTTTTGCTGGAGAATTGTTATAAAGGTTGAGTAAGTAGCTCCAGAGGGAGTGCTGAAGAACGTTAAACAGCCCCTGCAGAATTAATTTTCAAAACAAGAAATGAGAAAAGCAAAACCAAAGAAGCGTGTGATCCTTCCAGATCCCGTTTTTAATGACCAGAAGGTCTCAAAGTTTGTAAACCACTTGATGTATGATGGAAAGAAAAACACATCATACGAAATTTTCTACAAAGCGTTGGATACCGTAAAGGAGAAGATGGCAAATGAAGAGAAGTCTGCACTTGAAATTTGGAAGACTGCTCTTGATAACATCACTCCTCAGGTAGAGGTTAAGAGCCGCCGTATCGGTGGTGCTACATTCCAGGTTCCTACAGAAATTCGCCCTGACCGTAAAGAGAGTATCTCAATGAAGAATATGATTGCTTTCGCTCGTAAGCGTGGAGGTAAGTCAATGGCAGACAAGTTGGCTGCAGAGATAATGGATGCTTTCAATAATCAAGGTGGTGCGTTCAAGCGTAAGGAGGATATGCACCGTATGGCTGAGGCTAACCGTGCGTTTGCTCACTTTAGATTTTAATTATATATAAGATAAGGTAAAAAGAATCATGGCAAAGCAAGATTTACATTTGACCCGTAATATCGGTATTATGGCTCACATCGATGCCGGTAAGA
>CAKQCV010000065.1 GCA_934217675.1 uncultured Prevotella sp.
CGAGGGCGGTCTCTTTTTTTATTGCCTCTGCCAACGGTTGCCCTTTTGGCGTTATACAGTCGGCAAAAGCGAAGCCAGCAGAAAGGAGTCTTTCTTTTTCGGCAATCTGTCCGGCAAGGAGTCCTACAGGGACTCGATTTTTTTTGCAGCGCTCCAAAACACGCTGCGGCAACTTGCCCATCAGCGTCTGTTGGTCGGCTCTCCCCTCGCCTGTTATTACCAGGTCGGCAGTCTTTATCTTATCGTCGAATCCAATGAGGTCGAATAGTAAATCCGCTCCGCTCTTCATTTCAGCTCCAAAATATTGCATAAAGGCATAACCCAATCCGCCAGCGGCTCCGGCTCCTGGCTCATTAGATTTGTCGAAGCCGAAATGCAGGGCTGACTTCTCGGCAAAGAGCCGTGCTCTGCTGTCGAGCAGTTCCACCATATCTGGTGTTGCCCCCTTTTGAGAGGCATAGACACGGGCTGCACCATTCTCGCCACATAGTGGATTGCTGACATCTGAAGCAAGTGTGAAACAACATTCGCCGAGTTCTGTCTTCATCGCCTCATCGAAATTCTTTCCTCTTGCAAAGATATCCACAAGCGCCCGTATCATTCCTATCCCTGCATCGCTCGTGCCCGTGCCGCCAAGCCCGATAATGAAATTACGGCAGCCGCGCTTTACGGCTCTCGACAGCAACTCTCCCACTCCATACGTGGTAGAGCGCACAGGGTTTCGCTCATTCTCCTTTACCAAATTCAGTCCGCAAGCCTGTGCCACCTCTATTATTGCCGTGCCGTCGGCTGTCATACCGTATTGTGCATCTATGTGGCGCATCATGTGATTATGGATGTAAACAAGCTGGAGCGTTCCGCCGAGGGCAGAAGTGAAGGCTTCGAGCATCCCATCGCCACCATCGCTCATCGGTAGGCACAATGTGTTTACACCCTTTTGGTTCAATACCTTTGCGATAGTCTTCTCCACCTCTGCAGAAGACAAACAACCTTTGAATGAATCTATTGCAAGAACGTATTTCATATCGTTTTCTGATTTATTTTCGGCAAAGTTACATCTTTTCTGTCAACATACAAAGAGGAAAAGCAGTAGAGGAAAGAGAACTGTGCTTATTTCAAGCATACAAAAAACGGCAAGGGCAAGCATCAGAGTAAATAGTTTTCTTATAATTATAAAGTTTTCATATAAAATATTACGCTTTTCTCAAAGATGAGGGGAAATCTCCAATTCAAACAACGATACTTACAAATTGTAAAATTAACAATTTGAAAAAATGACGTTCTATGACGGCACCTCTCTGAATATCTTTTAGAAAAAGCTACATATTGAGCTGACTTTTAATAAGTCTATAGTATTCGCCATGTTTCTTTAAAAGTGTATCATGAGTACCAGATTCAATGATTTTACCTTTATCCATTACGATTATGTTGTCAGCCTTACAAATAGTACTCAGTCGATGGGCGATGACAAGAACTGTTCTGCCAATATAAAAATTATCAAGTTCATCAACTATATTTCTTTCGGTATTGGCATCAAGAGCATTTGTTGACTCATCCATGAAAAGAAACTGCGGGTTACGATATATGGCTCTTGCAATAAGAATACGCTGTTTTTGACCTGCACTTATACCCATACCGTTATGCCCAATTTTTGTATTATACTTCAGCGGAAGAGTTTCTATAAAACTATCTATTTGAGATATACGACATGCCTCTTTAAGTTTGTTTTCGTCATATTCCTCATCAGACATCGTAATATTTCCTGTTATTGTGTCAGCAAACAATACACCATCCTGCATGACGACACCACACTTTCCCCTCCATAAATCCAAATCACAGTCTTGTAGATTTTCATTTCCTATTTTTATATCTCCACTATAGTCTTTCGAATATCCGAGAATAAGTTTTAAGATTGTTGTTTTTCCGCTGCCACTCGCACCGACTATGGCTGTAACTTTTCCTTGTCTGATTTTTATATTTATATTGTCAAGGGTAGGAAAAGGAGCGAAATGATCGTATCTGAAAGTAACATTACTCAATGTAATGTCATTGTTGTCTCTATCTTTGTCTATACTACCTACAGCTTTATTTTCATCCTCTGTATTATAGATTGCATTTATTCTTTCCATACTTATTTTCACGTCTTGTAAAGAATATATAAAATCTATGAACTGTTCCACAGGAGAAGACATCTGGCCTATTACATATTGTATGGCAAGCATCATTCCAAATGAAATATTCCCATTGATAACAGCCAAGGCAGCCATTACCGTTATTGTAATATTCTTAGAGTTGTTTATAAATACAGCCCCAGCACTTTCTACTTGCTGCAGATTTAAAGACTTTAACTGCAACAAAAATAATTTTTTCTGAATATCACTCCATTCTTGTGTCCTTCGCGCTGTGCATCCTTGTAGTTTTATCTCTTGCATGTTAGTCACAAGTTGCCATATATCGTCTTGATTTTCAGCAGTTTTCTCAAAGACATCATAATCTAACAATTTGCGTTTCTTTACGAATACAAATGACCATAATACATATATAGTTGTAAAAAAATAGTAAATAACAAAAATCAGGATATTATAGTACAATAGTATTACAGAAAAAGCAATGAATGTTAGTACTGCAAAAGATATAGACAGCAGTTGTCCTGTTATAAACGACCGTATTCTACCATTGTCATTTATCCTTTGCAGAATATCTCCAGAATACCTTACAGAAAAGAACGACATTGGCAGTCTGAAAAGCTTTTTTATAAAAGCTGTAACAAAAGACATGCTTAAGGAAAAACCTACATATAGAAGTTTTCTTCTCCGAAAGAAGTCGAGTCCAGTTGAACATAATGACAACATTAGTTGTCCGACAAGTACCAACCACACAAATGATATATCACGTGAGTTGATACCCTTATCAACAAGAGCCTGCGTCAAAAGCGGAAATATCAACTGTATCAGACAACCAATGACCAAAGTGAGAAACACTTGCAGAAAATGTATCTTGTTAAGCCTAATATATTTTAGAAAGAAGCCCAAAGTAAGTTTATCTTCAGCTTTCCGCATTGAGCCTCTGAAGAATTCCTCTTGGGGTCTCAACGTTACAGCCACCCCTTTAGAGTTCAGACACGACACCGTCCATTTTTCCTTTAATATTCTCTCGCTATATCTGACAAGTCCTTTTGCAGGATCAGCGATATAAAAATATCTTGTCTTATGCTTTATTTTTGTTTTATACAAAATGACAAAATGTCGGTTTTCCCAGTGCAATATACACGGCATTGGCAAACAGCAAAGTCCGTCAATATCTGTTTTTCCGCATTGCGTATCAAATCCAAGCATCTGAAGAGTCTTTACTATTCCCAATACAGAGGTTCCGTCAGAAGTCGGAGGGCACATTTTCTCCAAAACATGCATCGGAATCTCTCTTCCGAAATATCTGCATGCCATATGCATGCAGGCAATGCCACACTGCATGACATCAAGCTGATGAGTAAAATGAAAGCCCATAAATTTATAGTTTTATTTTTTCTTCAGAATCCCTCATAAACTGGAAATTCTCCAAATTAATCTTGCGCTTCATATTCTTCCTTATTGTCCATCTCACAAGTACAAACGGAAAAACAGCGTTATCACGGCTTACAACATTGCTCATATATCCTGGAATATTTGTAGCGGTAACAGTTTTACTTTTCCCGAATCTTGTCATGCCAAGAGTAACAATCCAATCTTTCCCGGGTTTGTAACTTGCTGAAATACCTATCGAAGGAATCTTGTTCTTAGTTATTGATACAGGAGTATAGGTACGATTATTGTAGTTGGAACTTATTGTATAACTGATTTTTCCAAGTTTACCGAAGAGAAGGAACTGCAAGCTATAATGCTTCTTTGTTGAAAGACTCTGAAAATAATCAAACAAATATGAATACTTCAGACTAATTCTTGTTCCTTTCTTATAATATGATGCTTCGGCTGTCAAATCCAAACCACTTGAATGCCCTTTATTCTCTATTGTGCTGTGATATATGCCGTTATTATCCATATAAGCTACAGCTTCTGTGGATTTACTTGTACTGCTATATGTTCCACTCAAGAAAGAATTAAAGCCACCTTTTCCATACGACAGTGTCAATGCTGTTGAGCGGAGAATCGACGGTAGCAGATATGGATTGCCACTTGAATATATTAGGGAATCAGAAGATGTATTATATGGGTTCATGCTTGAAATCGCAGGTGCATTAATATTTTGGCAATATCTCAACTCCAAGTTGATCTCATCGGACATATCTCTGTCTACTGACAGTGAAAGCCTTGGCTCATGGTATCTGTTGATAACACAGTTTGATCTCATCCATACAAAATCGTACCCAGCAGAGAACTGATAATTTATCTCCGCTAAAGTTCCAGATACTCCACAATATACATATTCGAAGAAACGATCATGTCTGTACAAAGGAGTCTCATATGTTTTGTCTTCCATCTTATATCGGGAATAAGAGGTCACGTTTCCAACGTTGGCTTCTATTCCCTTTATATTAAAAGTACAATCAAACTTTTCACCAAGAGTTTGATTTTTCACCATTATATAGTTCCGACCATGCCAGTCATGAGTTTTGAAATTTTGAAACAAATTGTTGTTAATGTTACTGTTGTTTATCGTCCCCCACAATGTTCCATCAAACGAACCTTTTTTGTTTTTCTTGTATAGATACAGATTGCCTGACAATATATCAGATTTGTATTTGGAATAGCCAGATATGTCATAATCTGTATCATCAAGCAAGCCGATGCCATTTGTTGTTGAATGTTCTTTTGAATGTTCTCCAGTAACATAGAATGCAAAATACGTATCTTTTGCTGACTTCGTTTTCAACATCAAATTAAACGAAGCATCTCTGCTACAAGACTTTATTAATGAAGATTCTGTTCGTTTGTATGATGATGTCTGCGTATCAAAATCATTATACGTTTTATTATTGTGCCCTCCATTTACATTAAATTGTCCAAAAAAAGAAGATTTTGGATTGCCTATTTCAAACTGCGAGTCAAAGAATTGCCAATAGGTGGGTATATCGTCACGCACAGATTCTTGTAGGTATAAGTATGGAGGGAAGTGTTTCTTTGTATGTATATTGAGTATCTTTTCTCCACCGTCAAACATATATTTCGCTCCTGCCACATTCATTATTTCAACAGATTCTATTCTTTCTGGAGATATTGGTGTAATGCCTGTATTCACTCGCATTCCGTCAATAAGCACAACAAGGGATTTTCCGTCTTGTGAAGATACCGTTTGAGTTGTACTATTACTTATCAATTCTGGAATTTCCCTTAATGCTATATAAGGATCGCCACTTGCCACAGCTTCTTTTGACAGATAATAGATGTGCCCTCTGGATGTTCTTACCACCGGTCGCTTTGTTGAAACAACAATACCATCAAGTTCAATGCTTCCTTCTTTCAGAATAAAGTTTCTTTCTGTATTTCCATTTATATCTACAACCTCTTCATAACTCTCCATGCCAACACAGCTGACAGATATATCATATTTTCCTGATGGAATATTCTTGATTAAGTATTTGCCTTTTTTGTCTGTTGAACTGTATGCAAACAGTTTTCTGTCTTTGAATATCGTTACATTTGCACCAACAAGTTCTGTTTCTGCTTTATCCTTGACATATCCCTGAAATACGTTCTGGCTATACAAACTCTTTGGCAAAGCTAACAAGAATAAAACGGCAAATATAAATATATATATATAATTATTTCTTTTCATGTTCTTATACTTTTTTGTTAAATACGTCTATTTTTTGGAGATTATTTCTATATAAATACAAATAATACTCTTCTTTTGTCAAATCCATGCTTTCTATGAAACATTTGTTTTGTCCTACCAATATATGATTGTTACATGGACCGTAACATGACGGATATACTTTACAAGCTTTACATTTTTCAGGTCTGAGATACATTGTACATTCAGACAACTTGGTTTGCTTCCATTCAACCTGTCCTGTTTCACAGTTTAATTTGCCATACGAATTTTCTTCATTAAACTTTTCAATAGTGGTACATTTAAAAACTTTTCCATCATAGTTTACCACGACTTCATTCATCCTTTCTGCAAAGCACAACTTCCCTTGTGTATAATAGTCAACAACAAAGCCTTTTCCTAAAAGTTTGTTTATGGCATCTATTATCTGATATTTATTGACTTTATTCTCACCGACTTGCCAAATCCGCTTCAAGATAACAGTTGTACGATGTCTATCAAATTCGTATATATCATACAAAATACTATCAAAAGTGTTTAGTGTATGTTCATCAAAATTAATTCTTAGAAAAATGTGCGATTGATTTATTTTAGATTGTATCTGCTTTATATTATTCAAAGTTGATGTATATGCATCAAAATACTTATTCTTTGAATACTTCACCTTGTTGTGCTGCTCCTTGTTTCCGTCAAGAGTTATTTGAAAAGTACAATTGAATTCCGACAAAAACTGCAACTCTGCTTGGGTAATTAAAGAGCCGTTTGTTGTGAAGTCTACATTTAAGTTTATTTCTTTTGCCTTGCAAAATATTTTTACAGACGATAAAATTTCTTTTATTGCATTAAAATTTAAGAATGGTTCACCACCAAAGAATGATAAATTGAGTTTTTTATATGGTGATAAATTATATGATACCTCAATGTGCTTTTTTATCCCTTCTACTATATTTGTAGAAATTTTACTTCCTTTTACCCTATTTTCATAACAATACCAACAAGACAGATTACAGTCTAATGTAGGATTTATAATAACATGATACATGGATTTGTCGTGAAGCTCTGTTTGTCTTTGCATTTCTACTATAGAATGCTCATTAACATCATCTTCAAGAATAAACTCTAAGTCTTTAAGTTTTTCATAAAGTATTATATTATTTTGTTTTATACCTTCCACATTATCTTCTTTTGCATAAATATTATGCATCATTTCATCCAATAACAGAAATGACATATTCATAAAATTTATATGAAGATAATATTTATTATCTATACAGACAAAGTCTTGAAAATAGCTTTTTTTCATTATCTCTCTGTTTTTAGTAAAATAGAATTTGAATGTATTAGTATGAATTCTATATCTTTATTTGTGACTATTCTTTTTATTTTTGTGGAGTTGAGGGCTCTGGACTTCCAGGATGTGGCTCAGATGGTACTGGAACAGGTTCGGTTACAATAGTACAACTTTTCTTATTGTTTTGCTGTACAACTTTGGTTCCTGTTTATCGAACTACAGTTATTTTTATTATTTACAGTATCACAACTTGTTGCAGCATTTATTGCAGAACAGTTATTACCATTATTCTCTACTGCTAACAACATATTTCCACCTCTTAGCGCAAACATGTGTTCCTCAGTTAATGTTTCCAACACGTTCTGAGGTAATTCAAATTTTGTATTCATAATTATTTATTTTTTTTTTAATATTACGCTATTCTACATTCACAACCATACAAATAGCAGTTTATTTTGCAACTTATTAATAATGATTATTTATTAAAACATCCACTCAAATGCTTATGGTCATAATAAAGATCTATAGTTGTTCTCTCACTGACATCACTCGAACTCCCAACATAAAGCGTGGTTTCTTCTGGGCCTATTGTCTGAGTAGAATGATGCATAACATAGCCAAATTGGTCGCGGATTACTATATCCATATTATTAATAACGGAATCACACGATATATTTACATCATCGCCATCAGAAGTTACTATTGGAACATTATGTGGATGACCTAAACGTATGTCACCATCATGACCAGGTGTTAACACAACTTTTGTCTGCCCGATAACCACATAAGGGGAAAACGAAAAGAATATAACAATTGATAAAAATAAATGCTTTCTCATAATATTTTATTTTTTGCAAAGATATAAGAAAGTGTAGTGAGCTATAGAATTTTTATGTTCAAAAAAAATTCAACTTTTCAAATTATAGAAAAGAAAGACATTCAATAAAAATTCAATTTTCAAAGTTACTCACCTGATTACAAAGACCTTATATAAGCATCAAAATCTTTTGCTGTTCCATTAATCCCAAATATTTTTTTATACAAATTTGTTCTTGCCATTGAAATTGTACTTGGACGACGGCAAAGCAACATTGCAATTTCTGCATTCAAAAGTCCAAGTTTCACAAGAACGCATATATTATAATCATATCTGTCTAACATCGAAAAATTTAAAAGAGTACTTTTAAAATCAGGATATAAAGCGTCTATAAAACAATAAAGTTTTTTCCAATCTTCATCAGACAATTGTTTGTTTAATTTTATATGTTTCTTTATAATATCATAAATCTCAATTTTGTCATCTACGATTTTCGCTTTCTTTAAAGATACGACAGCTAACGCCTCAGAAAGAGACTTTTTTAAATTAATAATCTGTTCATTACATTTCTTTATTTCCTTAAACTTTTCTTCACTAAGACTGTTCATCTTTTCTTCAAGTTTTTGTATTTTTTCCTCCCTCAGTTTCAATATGTGAACATTATCATCATATGTATCAGACAAGCTTGACAAGTGGTCAGTAATCTGATTAATCTCAAAATTCTTCTTTTGTCTATAGGATATCAATACGACAAGTACAAGCAAAAAAAGTAATAAAAGGAAAATACTTATATAGGTTATTTCCATATTTTTCTGTTTCAGCTCTGTATTTTCTTTCTCTCGTAAACTATAATTATATAAAGAATGCATTTTTGAAACTACATCTGATGAATTTTGGTTGCGCAAAGAATCAGAATAATTGAAATATATATCAACATATCTTTTTACTTCTCCCACATTACCCTTTGAACAATAATAGGATACAAGTTTTCTTGACGCATAAATTTTAGAATAAACGGTCCCAAAAGACAGAAGTTTTTTGCTATATAAATAAACAGAGTCCTTTTTACCTTCATTATCGTATATACGTGTTAGAATACTATATGCAGGAGACCTTAATCCGTCATAATAATCAATGTTTAATTTTGTGAGAAACACACGAGCCATGCTGTATTTGCCGATATCAGAATAAAGTGAAGCAAGTGCCAAAGCTATACTTTCATGAACACCTGTTCTTTTGAAAGCTATAGACATAGCAAATGCTCTTTTTAATAATAATTCACAACTATCTAACTTATTCAAATATTTATATGCTTGCGACATGTCACGTAAACTATGAACCATATTTACAGTATCCCTCTGCACAAAATCGTAAGTATATGTTTTTTTATACATCTCTAAAGCATCAGAATACAAAGCTTGATCAAAAAATATATTACCTATCTGACAGTATATTCTACTATAAAAAGACTTCTTCGTATTTTCATCAGCATAATCCAGTGCAGATTGCATACACTTTAACGCATGTGGCGCATCACTATGTTCCATATAGTATTTGCCTTGATAATAATAGGCTTGACAGAGTTTTCCTCTGTCGCCCATAGCGTCAAAGAATTCTACTATACGAAAAATTGTACTGTCTTTCTGTATTTCATAAAGATTATTAGAAGCCTTTATTTTCAACAATTCACAGTACATACTGTCGGCTTCATCCATTGACGAAGTTAACTTTATTTTTTTCAACAATACAACGGCACTGTCAGGATTGCAATCGCACAACGAGTCTGCAGAAACAAGTATCTTAGAATACTGGTGATCACTAAAACATTTACAAAACATTAAGATAACGGTTATCGCTACAATAGCTACAACTGCTGATAATACTGTTTTCTGTTTTTTTGTATATTTTTGAAATGTAAACGTCATCTTTTAATATATTTCTTAAGATATAAACTTTTTGCAGACTTTCATTTGCAGCATTCATTAAATGTATTTGATATAGTAAAATTACGTGTTTTTCTTAAATATACGCAAAAGAACACCATTACCAAAAACGAATCAATCTGGATTCTGCTTTTTAATTTGCAGAACCCAGATTATTGACTATAAGTTTAGTTATGCACCAGCGTGCCAATCTGCTCGCCATCCATAACCTTCTTCAGGTTACCTACAACGTCCATATTGAACACATAGATAGGAAGGTTATTCTCCTTGCACATCGTTGTTGCAGTAAGATCCATTACCTTCAAACCACGGGTGTAAATCTCATCGTAGGTTATCTCAGAAAACTTGGTTGCCGTAGGGTCTTTCTCTGGGTCGGCAGTATAGATGCCGTCCACACGAGTACCCTTGAGCATAACATCTGCTTCTATTTCTATGCCACGCAGAGAAGAACCAGTATCGGTTGTGAAATATGGACTTCCTGTTCCGGCAGAGAAGATGCAAACATATCCAGCCTCCATAGCCTCGATAGCCTTCCACTTATTATAGAATTCGCCAATTGGCTCCATGCGGATAGCCGTAAGCACCTTGGTCTTCACGCCAACAGCTCCAAGAGCTGAACTTAGAGCCAAGGAGTTGATTACCGTGGCACACATGCCCATCTGATCGCCCTTCACACGGTCGAAGCCTTTGCCGGCTCCACTCAGTCCGCGGAAGATGTTTCCACCACCAATAACGATTCCTATCTGAACACCCATCTCGTGCACTTCCTTTATCTGGCGTGCATAGTCATTCAAACGCTCCACATCGATACCATAGTTCTGTTTGCCCATAAGACTCTCTCCACTAAGCTTCAGAAGTATTCTCTTATATTTTGCCATAGTCTATATATTTATATATATTATTAATTACGTTACTTAAACTTCACTTCTTTAAATTCATACTCCGATACCATGCCGTCATCACGATGCAGTACGAGATGTCCGTTTGGCATTACCGTGTCTATGCGTGCATAGAAGATCCCATTTTTATCTTCATAGCCATAAGAACCTATGCGTCGATAGAGCACGTCAAGATATGCCTTGTGTATCTCATCGTAATCTCCTTTATTTACAGCAAGAAGATAACGCTCAAAACACTCAAGGACTTTATCCAAAAGCTTTGTCAACGAAATGCTGCGCCTCATAATCTGCGTCAAGGATATCGGATTGGGAGCATCACTCAGAAACTCACGCTGGTTGACATTTATGCCTACGCCAATTATGCAGCTTTTCACACCGCTGCTGTTAATTTCGCATTCCGACAACGTACCGCTTATCTTGCGGTCGTCCCAATATATGTCGTTAGGCCATTTCACGGTAAAGCCACGGCAGTCGATGCCACTCGCCACAGAACGACCAAACATAAAGTCATAATCCTCGAGCATTGACCAACTCCTCACGCTCTCCACTTCGGCAGCAAGTGTATTCCTCACGGCAAGCGCCATTGCCTCAAGCAAGACATACTGTAGGTTTGCAGGCACACCGACCGGATGAGCCTTTACACTGAAAGTGAGGTTTTTTCCCTCTTCACTCTCCCATGAGTTAGTACCATTACCCCGTCCGGCAGTTTGTTTGTTGCATACAGCAACCGTCATCAGCTCTCCTTCCTCCCCATCGTAGTCATGCATAAAGCAGTTGGTGGAGTCAATCTCGTCAAGCTCTATAATCTTTATCTTTTCCAATTCTTCCAAAATTATAAAAGTCTTTCCTATAAAAAGAGGATAAAAACACTCTTCAACTATCTGAAATAATAAGGCATAAAAGCATCCTCTATATGCTCAATTTTACAGGTACTCTCATCTGTGCCGGTTATTGCCACAATATCGAAGCGCAAAGGCAAATCAATTATTTGGGATTTCACATATCTGTTAGCAGCAATAGTAATGTTCTTTATTTTTCTGCGGTCAACAGCCTGTTCCGGTGTCAGCAACGTTCCAGAGCGTCTTGTCTTCACTTCAATGAAGACAAGACATCCGTTGTCGATAGCGATAATGTCGATATCCCTATGGCAATCTTTCCAGTCGCGTTCAATGATACGATAGCCTTTCGCCTCAAGCATTCTGACAGCCAAGTCTTCACCCCATCGTCCCAGTTCATTATGCAGAGCCATACTAATACGCCTAATGAAATTATTTCAATACAATCTTACAATCATCAAGACTTTCAACAGTAGCAAGTGCCTCATAAGTCACGCCTTTACTTCTAAGGAAATCACCGCCATGCTGGAAAGCTTTCTCTATAATAAAGCCCATAGCCTCAATCGTTGCCCCAGCCTGTTGGCAAAGCTCCATAACGCCATTGGCAGCATTGCCGTTGGCAAGGAAGTCATCTATAAACAATACATGGTCATTTGGTGTAAGAAAGCTGTTACTTATACAAACCGTATAGTCACGATCTTTTGTGAATGAATGAACAACGGTAGACAACATATTGTCCATAGTCTTTGGTTGTTTCTTTTTAATGAAGACCACTGGAAGCTGCATAATATATCCCACAAGTATTGCAGGTGCAATTCCGCTTGCCTCTATAGTGACAATCTTGTTTATGTTCTTGTCTGCGAAAAGGCGTACAAACTCTTTCGCTACATCCATCATCAGATTCGGATCCATCTGATGATTTATAAAACTGTCTACTTTTAAAATTCCGCCAGGATAGCATTTACCGTCCTGCATGATTCTTTCCTTTAATATATCCATGTCTTTAACAGATGTTTTTCTTTATTAGCAGACAAAGGTAAATAAATAAATGAAGAATGAAGAACGAATGACAAATAAAAAATAAAAAAACTGCGTATCTGTCTTCTCTAAGAAGTACAGATACACAGTAATAAATAATCAAACAGTTTGTATGATTTATGACATTGTCAAATCTGACATAATTACCTTATCATAGACTTATTTATCGTAGAAGTTCCGTCGGAATATATTGTCTTTAAAATATGCAGTCCGCTAACGGGGTGAAGCGTTTTGCAAACTGAAGGCAAATAAGCATTGACAGAAAAAGAAACAGAATATCTCTTTCTATGAAGAACAAAAATTAATATCTACAGACATTTAGATAT
>CAKQCV010000066.1 GCA_934217675.1 uncultured Prevotella sp.
GCTCGGTCATGGCACAGTCGATTCGACCGTCCACCGACTCCATCATGTGACTGATAATAAATGGTTTCATATCGTTCCCTTTTTATTTGTTTTTATTTATGAATCTGATTTCCTCAAATTCTTCTCAACTTGATTTCAACTGCAAAGGTAAGGGAATTATCCGTAACCGGATGTACCTCGTTTTCGGATAATCTTAACCTATTTACTGATATTGAAAATGCAGAAATAAACGGCAAGAAGATGATAAGCAGGCTCACCCGATAAAGTCCGTGGCAAGGCTGTCCAAAATATCAACGAAACATGATATGAATTTCATGTACCGATGAACGCTGCATCCTTGACTTTCCAATCCGTGCCTGCATGACAGTGCTTCGTGTCCGCCGTCGTCGATGGTTGACATCCGATGGACACAACCGCATCGTTCCGCTTGAAAGCATAGCGTATGTCAAGACGCAATACTCAAATGAGTTTACGCTTTTTTAAAGGTTCATCCGACATTTCGAGTGATGATTAATATCTCCCACTGATAATCACAGATAACACGGATTTTTATGTTTAAATACAGGCTATGCCCACAGATTTAGTGTTGCTGGCTTCGCCACAAGATTATCCCTTGGTTCTGGTCAATATCTTGAAAATGTTTGGCTTTTAAGACAGCATACTGTTCTCTTTAATATAAGGAATTTGTTTTGTAAATACAAAAATGAGTATAACTTTGCAGTGTCAATCATAGAAACTACTTCTGTGAATGACGTTGTAAAATATTAGCAGATTTTAAAAGAAAAAGAATATGAAAAGAACTTGTCTTTTTGCAGCCGTCATCATTCTTCTTATGACGGCTTGCTCAAGCGTAAGAAAAACGGAACACATGAAAGTGGCACCGCTGGATAGCGGATTGAACCTTGATTCACTCAGAGACTGCACCATTGCTGTGAGCTTCAAAGCCAGCGATATCGACTGGAATGGTGGCAGAATGACATGCAGTGTTTTCAGTAAGGATCTGTATGATGCCGTGGACGTAAGCCGTATGCGTATCGGCGACACACTGGTATATGATGGCAAACCGATGGTGATTGATTCTATTGCGGATTGCAGAGGTGCAAAGGTGATAAACGGTGGAATAGAAAATGGTGGGGCAGAGTTGACATCAAATGGCGGCGGAACGTATCGTACGATGCTTTGGGACGACCATTCGGTGTTTACGAAACTTGGAGACGTGCAACTCAAGCTTGCCCCTGATTTGATGTTCATCGACTGTGGCAATGACTACCGTGACCCTTCCGACACTATCCGCACAAACTATAAGGAATACATCGACAGGCTTCCCGACTATCGCAAAGACAATTTCAACAGTCTTAATACGGAGCTTGTTGTAGAGGGTGGGGTAGTAACAGAGATACACCGCCGGTGGATTCCTTAGTCTATTATAAACATGTAATAAAAGAATATATAATTTTTCCATTTTATCCCTCATCCCTCACTAAACAGCCTTGGAACGCCCTGTTTATCGGTGTTTCGCAGGGTGAGGGATGGAGTGAGGGATGAGGTGAGGGATGGGACAGCTGTTCAATAAGAAATACATTCTCTCCATTATTTTTCCTATAATAAATATTATCACTCCATATTCTGGTTGAACCCAAAATAATGCTGCTGATGCAGCATATTTGCACCGATGGTGCAATATGCCTAAACCGTCGGTAAACTATAGCTTTAACAACCTTTCCCCGTCATCTCTCACATCCCTAACCTTATCCCTCACTGTGTTAACTCGTTGACAATGAGAAGAGTAAATCTAAAAAAGTGAGGGATGAGGGATAAAAATGATTTTTATAATTTTATGGATTATCCTGTCAACTCCCACAGAATCTTTATCCAATCCAGTTCAAGAAAAGAGTTATAATTCCGGTGTTTATCATGTCAACAAACATCGCACCTATGATAGGAACAATGAGAAACGGCTTCACCGAGTAGTGGTATTTATAGCAAACGGCACTCATGTTTGCCATGGCATTCGGTGTGGCACCAAGTCCGAAACCACAAATTCCTGCAACAAGCACTGCCGCATCATAATCTTTGCCAAGCAGAGGGAAGGCAATGAAATAAGTAAGTAATATCATCATCAGCACCTGTGCCACAAGAATGAGGATTAGCGGCAATGCAAGCGACTGCAGTTCCCATAGCTTCAGCGAAATCATTGCCATGCCAAGAAATACCGACAGACAGATGTTTCCAACGCTTACAATCTTTTCCATTTCAAGATTCTTACGGTATCGCGTGTGTTCAATCACGTTGCGCACTATAGCCGCTGTGATAAGAGCTCCGAAATATGTAGGAAATGTTATCCCCGTTTTGCTGAGCAGCGTGCTTGCCAATGTTCCGATAGCCATCACTATGAGCAAGGCATAGGTGGCGTTGGCATATTGGTGAAATTCTATGTCGTGTGTGCTCACATGCTTCTCCTGTCCGGCAGGCAAAGTCTCCTCGCTCTCTATACCAGCCATTGCCGGGTCGATTTCAAAATCTTTTGGCTCCATGTGCTCAGAAGTAAGCTTCTTTCTTATTATGCGCTCGGCTATAGGTCCGCCAATCATCGAGCCTGCAATAAGCCCGAAAGTGGCAGCCGCCAGCGATATTGTGGCAGCCCCATTCAGTCCCATCCCTTCGAGCACGGCACTGAATCCCCCTGCTGTGCCATGACCTCCAGCCATTGATATCGAACCTGCCGCCATTCCAACAAGCGGGTTTACTCCGAGCATCTTCGTAATGCCCAGTGGCATAAGATTCTGCACAGTAATAATAAACACCAGTAAGCACAGCATCAGCACGAGCGTTCTTCCCCCTTGTTTCAGAACTTTAAGGTTTGACTGGAACCCAACGGATGTAAAGAAAGCCAGCATGAAGACATCTTTCAGCGTGCCGTCAAAAGAAATCTCCACGTTGAAGCATAAGTATATTATCAGTGTTGCTATTGAGAAAAGAATTCCGCCAGATACCGGTGACGGGATACAGAACTTCTGCAACCAGTGTATTTTTCTTGTCATTATCATTCCTACAATCAGAGCCAAGGCTCCAACGCCGGCAGATTGCAGCATATCAAGTGTTATCGTTTCTGTCATGATACTAATCCTTAATGTTTTGTAACAATCTGCAAAGTTAACAATAATGTTTAAGAATAAGCCATGAATGATGAAAAACATACAGTTGGCGATAATAAAAAATCCGCATGTCCACAATGGTTGTGGCATGCGGATAAATAAAACCAGCTTTCAGTTTTGTTTTGGTGGAGTGGGGGATTACTTTCTTAAAATCTTTCCCTTTCCCCGTTGTATGAATATTCCCCTCTTTGGCATTGTCGTTATGCGTTGTCCGCCGATAGTATATATATAGCCATCGTTTATACCTTCTTTAAATGTGGTATATGGTATGTTGGATGTGTCGAATGCAAACCGTATTGCACGTGTGCCTGTTGACAGCACCTCGTCGAGCTTGTCGTCAACCATACTTTGCGGCAGCCAGGCCCGGTTGGCAGCGAGTGTGGAACCGCTGAACTTGTAGAACCCTATGCCCCATGCCTTGTTGGCCAGCACATAGCAACTCTTGTTGGTGGCAGGTATAGCCTCTTTGGTGTAGTTGCCCTCCAGTATGGTAGGTTTGTCGCAAGAGTGGGATGTAGGGGTGAAGTAATGCTTTCCTGCTGGTCCATACACTACATATCCTTTTTGGCTGTCGATTACGCTTACTGGTGTGAGCGTCATTATGAAGTCAATCACCTTGTCTGTTTCCGTTTCCTTGCCGTGTGCTGTGGCTGCATACACCGTAGCATCTTCTGGTACACGGGCATTGTACGGCAAGCAGATGGTGCTCCATCCGTAAGGCACTCCGTCTACGGTCAAGTTGCCAGTCTGTTTGATTTCCAGTTCGTAAGTGTCTTGCAGCACGAATTGTATGGCTTTGGTTGGCGCTCCCAGTCCACCCATTTGGTTGGCTGCACGCACACAGTAGGTGCCGGAACCGTAGCCCGTCAGTCGGACTGTGTTTTCCGTAATGTTGGTGATATACTTCCACTTACCAGTTGTCTCATTGAGTTTGAAGATGAAGTAGCATAGAGCCGACGGTTGTACCTGCCACATCAGGTTATAGTCATCAAGTTCAATCTGGTCGTCCCAAACCTCATGGTTCTCGTCTGTTTCAGTTTCCACTGCCGATTTGGCGTCAATCTGGCGGCACTTTTCGTTAGGTTCGAAAGCATCAGAGCCGCCCATAGCATTTCGGATAGTGTAGTTCTTTGCTTGTTTATCGCTCAGAATACAGTCGTCAGAGCCAGGGGCTGGCGAACATGCAGTAAGCGAGCGTGTGCCCAAAGAGAGTAGGTTACCAGCTCTGTCCTTACTTAGGTATTCATGGAATCTTACAACCAGTTCAGATGTCATTTTGTTCCATCCGTATGTTCGTGGCTGTGTTATCATTGTAGTATTTAGGAAAGTGCAAGCTGGAGAATGCCCCCATGGGCGCGCCAATGTCCAGTCTTTACCCTTTAGCTGAGTTGGATTTTCGTCTTCAGGCTTTATTGTGCAATTATTGAACACATAGCCAAAATCCTGAGTTGTCTCTGTGGAAGGAGCTGCGATATTGTTTCCGGTGCGGTCCCTAACGATGATGTTACATTTTTCATACCATATATTGCCGTTTCCGCATATCCAGTCTACAACACCATAGAGGTCGCTATTCTCGAAATAGCCACGATAGTCAGCATTGGCATTACTTGAATAATATGTATCTTGCCAGCTCTTCAATGCTATGCTCTTCATTATAGTCCTGTTGCCGCGGTCAAGGAAGGCTGCGGCACGTCCTGCGCCTCCAGAACCTTGTCCAGACATTGAACCGAAGTAGTTGAACCTGTTCTCCAGTGTGAGATCCTCGGCATAGAAGTCAATAGCTGTCTTGTCGGTATTTAAAGTTGCTGCATAGCTGATACCTTCCACTATCGGGTGGTTGTATATCACGGTTCCGTCTTTGCTTTGTCCGGTAAGAGAAACGTTAGGTTTTTTCAGAATTGTCATGTGGTTGTTCTTTCCGTTCATGTCTGGTCTTGCCTTTCCTGTTTCATCTTTTGGAACGAGTTCTCCTGTCGTTGGGCATGATATAGTGCTGTTTCCTGTCAACTCATACTCCCCATCGGGTACGAAGATAAAGTAACGGTGGTTGTCCTCCTTCGTGTTGTTGTATTTTTTGTCCGTAGCTTCGCCGTTGGCAGCATTGATAGCTTCGTTCATGTTACCGTCGATGCCCACCACGAAGTCAAACTGATGGTGGTGGTAATAGTCTTTGTCTTCAATGATATGCAGAATCAGCTTGAAATCCTGTTGGAGAGCCATGCCGTAGATGTCCTTAAACACTCCCCTTTCGTGTGGAATGTCAAGTTCTACAGTTCCACTTTTAGGAATATCCCAATACTTGAATTCGAGCGTCTTTCCAGATTTCGCCGTACTCGTGATATTGTATTTTGGGGTGACTATGGTTGTCTCCTGCATTGTGCGGTTGAACTCCACCTTTATCATTCCGCTTTGAGGCACATCAAAGATTTCGTTTGATGTCTCTGTATAGTTCTTGCCGTTTACAGTAAGCTTCACAAACTGTGGAGTGGCTTCTGGTGTGTTAAATTCGAACTGTATAGGGTATGTCTCCACGATGATACCGCTGGCGGTGCACACCGTTGCCACACATGCTTTGGTATATATAGTGGCATCTGTTGCCGTCACCGTACCGCTCTCTGTGGCATTACCTGTCACGGCAGGTATCTTTTCGTCAGTTTCCCATGGTGAAACATGGAATGTCACGTGTCCGTTGGTAGCCATTTGTGATGCAATCTCTGTGGCAGTGTATGTCTCGCCGTTGCAAGTCAGACTTGCTATCGTGGCTTTTGTTGCTGTCTGTGGCTTGTAGGTTATACTGAAGCTCTTGCTGTAGATACCATCGAGAAACAGAATCTGGTCAATTGACTTGTCGCCAGCACATTCAGCTTCAACCTCACGCTTCTGTGTACCTGTAGGTGTGACGACATTTCCGGCAATGCTCAATTGGGCTATGTCTTGGGTGGCAACCCATTTCACAACGCAACCTGGAGTAGCCGTGAATTCTATTATTGATTTACCATTGATTTGAATACGCTCCGGGCGACCGGCATCGGTATTGTTGAACTTTCCGCCTTTCGTTCCGTCCAGCCGTACTTTCATGTCGATGCTCTCACCTTTCTTGTTGGTCAGCTGGGTGACGAGTATTCCTGCTGTTCCCTCGTAGTTGATAGTTGGTGCTCCCTCTTTTTGGTTCAGATACCAAGTCGCCGTGCAGTCTTCCGTGAGGTCAAGGATGTTGAACGCATTGGGCAAGAAAACAGGGAACAGTCGCAAGTCGGTAGCCTTGGCTGTATAATCTTTACCTATATTATATATATTGCCAGCATCGTCTACCCAATGGTCAAGGGTGTTTCCCTCGTAATAGAGAGTCTGGTTGCGCGGAATGGTGTAAGTATCACCTTCCTCCAGCCATGCTGCTTCTGGAGCAGAACCAGTGGCAAAGTCTCCACCATTATATGTAATATAATAGGTGTCTTTCTCTTTGAAAGACACTTCCATATTACGGTGGGTAGTGATGTTAAACTCAATCTCATAGCGGGTGCGTAAGCTGTCGGCAAGCTCTTCTTTTGTAGGGGCAATCTCCTTTAGTACGAATACGGTGTTCTCATTGCCCCAAGAGCCGTCGGCATTTTTGCTGATTTTCGTTGTTGCAGAAAAATTGTTAAACTGTACCATGCTCACCGTGTTGTCATCGTAGTTCATTTTCAGCAAGGTGAGAGGTTCACCGTCCTTATCGGTTAGCGTAGGGTCAACTATCTTGTCGAGCTTGTAGCCAAACTTGCGGTTTAGTGTCAGTCTTATGCGGTCGCCCTGATGGAAGGCATAGCCACCGTCCTCCAGTTCTTTAACTTCCGTTTTTGATGCCGACTCTATTTTGCTTACCACTCCACGGGCATTGTTGTCCACACTTGTATGTAGACTCACCAAGTTGGCTGGCTGTATATTCAGTTCCAACCATTGGTAGTAAGAATAGTCGTCACCGATGCAGATAGGCACGCGGTCGGCTGAACTGGTAGTGGTATAAGTATAGACATACAGTTTGTCGCTGCCAGTTTTTTCGCGCTCCTGCTGTGTGCGTTCCTCGTCGAGAGTAGGCACTACACCGTCAAAGGTTGTTGTCGTTATTTTGGCGTAAGTCAGCATCGAAATCTTCGTGCCTGTTCCGTTAGGCACCCAGAAAGTGGTACCCGGACCGAAGGCACACCATGTATTAAGGTCGGTGTTGCGGATATAGCCTTTGCTACCGGTGTCGCACCAAAGTGCAACGTCGCGGTCGTGGGATTTGTCCTCACCACCCTCAATAACTTCGATATGAGCTTGTGCTGTCCAGAATGGTTTTTCGTTCTTTCCGATATTCACCTCCTGTGCACACACGTTACGGCGCATATTCAAATCTGGGTCGTTGTATTCCTGTATCTCACTGGCAAAGTCGAAGCGTATAACGGTACTGCTAAGGCGGTTGGTATGAGATGCTGGATTCTCATGGAACACAGGCACAAGAGTTAGTGTTTCGTCTTTTGTTTTAAAGGAATACAACTGTCCTATTTCATAGTGATTTTGTCCATCACTTCCTTCCTCTATCCAGTATTGCAGAGTTGAGCCGTGACCGGAAGTGTCATCGTTCTTATAGAATGTATAGTTTGTCGGGATTACGAACGAGCGTACATTACTCTGCTTATCTGGAGTTATACTGTATGCTCCTTTGAAGTCGTCAGAAGCAGTATTTACCATACCTTTTGGAATCTTGAATATCACAGTTCCACTGTTTCCGAGAGTGAAGTTGGCGGTTATGGTCTGGTCTGTGGTTCCTGTCGTGAAGGTGTATGGGTTTGTTTTGGAGATAGAAACACCGTCTTTTGTCCAGTCTTTAAGCATATAGTTCCTTACAGCAGAAGCACTTGTCGTTACTTCTGTTCCTTCCACATACCAGCTTTCCACCTGTGTCAGCTTATCGTCTTTGTTGCGAGTTTCCTGATAAAAGTTATCGTATACGGGAGATAATGATGCTGTACCCAGTGTTATATCGGCAGACTTGACCGTAACTTTGTGCATTTCCTTGCGCTTGAAAAATACGATTATCATATTCTTCTCAGCACCGACAGTATAATCAAAGTTGACCGACTCATATTGTGTTCCGTTAATTGTCAGATTGTTAAAGTCGTATCCATAGTTAGGTTTTACCGTGATGTTCACAACGTCGCCCTCCTTATATCTGATTCCGATATTGTCGCGAGAAGTAGTTTCCGGATTCTTCAGCGTAACGACAGCCTTGCCGGCATTTATCGGACGTTCGTTAGGGAACTTGTCGCTGTTCATATTTGAAATAAGATACATTAAGTCTACGCTTGGCAATACAGGATATGTCACGGTGATGTCGTTGTAGAAGCCCCATTGGTTGTTAGAACCAGATTTCTCTATAAGTATCTTTGCTTCCTTAGCATCGCCTTTGTATGTAAAAGTAATTGTTTTATAGTCGGACGAGATTGATATATTCTCATTGTCCGTCCCATTCTTCAATGAATATCCGTTGGCATCGCTTATTGCTATAATGGCATCGTTTGCAGGGTCTTTGCCGAAGAATGTTTCGTTGTTCGATGAGGTATCGTCAATCTTCTCTGATGCATGCACCGTTATGGTCATGCCGTAAACGGCAGGTATCGTGAACAATGTATTGTTGTTAATCTGTGCACCTTTAGCTCCGTTATTCAAATTATTGATACGGCTGTCGGCATTGTCTATCTTGCCGAGCGAAGCATCCATCAACATAGTCACGTCGTATTCTTCGCCTTCTATCTTCACTGTTTTGGTGTATGGTTTAATCACTGCAACTTTATTCATGTTGATAGACGGTGCATCCCTGTGGTCGAAGGGCCATACAACCTCGATTGGTGTGTATGTATCGGTCAGGTCGATGTCGTTTGCCTCCATCTTTGGCTTTAACGTAACGCTCTTGGTGAAGACGTATTCCTGACCAGATTTATATACATTTGTGCCGTCGGTCCAACCTTTGAATGTCCATCCCTTACGATAAAGGAATGTGTGGTCTGGCATTGTTGCCTTACCTGTAAGGGCTTCACACAGGATATCGTCAGGTCCTGTGCCTTGTATGTTCTTGTCGGAACAGTCGAAGGTAAGGTATACCGGCACGTAGTTGAACAGGTTCAGTCCGTGGATGTATGCTCCGGCTGGAATATTGATAGTGAGTGTCGTTGGTGTGCCTTCTGTATAGTCTATACCTTGCACTGTGGCATCGGTGGCGGCTTTTGATACAAAGCTGGTTATATCATTGCCATTTTCGTTGGTAACGCTTATCGTGCCGTCTTTGCTCTGGTTGCAGAGCGTCATGTCTATGTGGGCTTTTCCTGCCACTTGTAACTTTATCGTTCCGCCTTTGCTGAAGCTCCAGCCATGTTTGTTGTCGTGCCATACGCCGTCAGCTATCTCTATCAGTTCGTGGTTTTCCTGATAGAAATTCTTTTTGCTCATGTCGTATTCATAATAGCTACCGTCGGTGGCTTCCTCAATAGGTGTTGCTTTGGCAAAGAGGTTGAGGTCAACCGAAAGTTCTGATCCTTCAAGCACTTTTTCGGCAGATGCACCAGTACCGTCGAACCAGCCGCGGAACTTCTGTCCGCTTGGAACGGTTACCTTATCTTCTATGCCGTCCATGAACGTAAGCGGTTTGCTTGCCGATACTGTCTCTTTGCCTAACTCAGTCGTTCCGTCGGTGTCGTAATAGGTGATGTTAACATCTTCCTTTACTTCCACGTTGCCGTAGATTTCAAAAGATTCCATATAAGCGTTTTCTGCGGAATTAAGACTGTAAAACATTAGTTGTACGTCTTTTAGGTTAAGTGACTCGCCATTTGAATCTTTAGTTATTTCAACCTTCTGGCCGTTACTGCCTCCCGTTGCCGTGTTTATTGTCGGTTTAATGTCTATGTATGTATCATAAATGATTCTCCAGTCAGCATCGTCTTTGCCTTTAACCTTTAATCCCCAGCCACGTGTGTTACCCGTTGCTGTCTGTATATATACAATCTTTGTAACACTCTTCAACTCGGAGATTCTTGCGTAAGCATTCTCTTTTTTGTTTGACAGCATCCAACCGTCTGTAACGGTGAAATCTCTACCTTCATTTTGATACCAAGCAGGTTTACCATCATTATGTCCATTATATGTAACAGAAGTTTTTTGAAGATAGAATGATAACGGTTGACTGTCAATAGTTGTCAATGCCAAACCGTCTCGGTTTGTGGTAACTTCCTGTTCTGTCTCTTTTGAACTTACATTTTTCCAATCTTGAAAATCTGTTGAATACAAGCATTTCTCCTCGTAGACAGGTGGGTATTGGGTGACGGAGATGTAATAGATATATGAGTTGTTACTCATTTGGGTCTGATTATTTTTTTTAGGTGCTCCGATAGCTTCAACCTGAACATACCCTCTTTCTACGTCTTCTCTCTTTGCCTTATATGTTACTGTTGCTTTATTATTACTTATGGGAAGATCCATTATTTGATTTCCGTCTATAGCAAAATATTCCATTGGACGGTCATCATTGTCATTAACCTGTATTTCGATTTTGTCTTTTGTAGATACTACAGGAATATGCAGTATTGTTCCTCTGTTTAGCTCACTTCGCTTTTTGCTTGTGTTTATATTAAATTTTGCATTTGAAGCTAAAGCGTCGATAAACAATTCCAACGGTGTAGCATTGGCTGGAGTCATATTCTTTGCAGCTAAACTTGTGGTTGAATTCTGTAGTGCATTAAAATCATATGTGTCATTTTCGAAATCCCACTTCGCCACTATAGGCTCACTTTCCGCCCACGCCATGCCACTCCATCCCACCATGATGATCATCATGACGGCATATAGTAACTCATTGTCAAATATTTTGTTCTTAGTATTCATATATCGAGAGTTTTTATATTCTTTTATTATATAACGTTGTAAAAATGTATTCTTCTTCATATAGCCATCCTCACTTGATGCTCAATGCCTTCCTGGCAAATCTCCTCCGCCACAAAGTTAAGCAAATGAAACTTGGCATATTTAGTGTCTGTAGGGATAACATTTCCCCATCTGTCGTGAAAAGTTTGGTGTGGCAAGTCTGCCACTGACAGCACCAGCATGTTGCCTTGCGAACAATAAAGGCGTCGCTCCTTGTCAGGATGCCATTTGTCGCTAAGCGGTATATCTTCCTTCAGTATGTTAATGACGTTACCGCCACTTCTTAGTACTTCCAACATGATGTCTTGTTCACCCGGCGAGATACCTGGCGTTACGATGACAACACCATTGGCAGAGGCTTCAATTATGGAATGCTTCTCTCTCAAAAAGTCCTGCGTCAAGTGGTAAGGCTCATTCGTCATAGGGTGTTTGCGGTGGCAGAATACCTGCATGCGGTCTGGCTCTTTCAGCAGAAGCATGTTGCCGTAGGCACAGTATTTCCGTCCGGCGATGTTGAGGCTCATCGTGCGCTCCATGAAACCATGACGCTCGCTTTCGAGGATGCCGAAGAAAGGATTTTCAAGGACGTAGCCGATGCGAGTATGGAGTTTTCGCTCGGTGTAGCAGATGCCGATGCAGCTTCCAGGTTTCCATAAAGGTGCATCTTTGTCGCCTCTTTCTTTTTGTGATACTGTATTTTTGTTACTCCATTTTACAGTACCTGCCTTTATCATTCTGTGCATGATATTTGATGTCATACTCATAAAGGAACGGACAACCATTTTTATACTGCGTTGCATCTCGCTCCTTACTGCTACGATAAAATGAATATGATTAGGCATGATGGCATAGCATATTAAATCAATCTGCGGAATGGCATGTGGCATATTTTCCAAACACAGTTTTACCTTTTCTCCTAAAGGACTGAGAACGATGTGTGGAGCATCGGGCTGCGACAGGGCTTCAAGGGGGAAATGGGTGCGAGGTTTGTTGTTGGATGTGACAGGCGTTGGAACGCTGCCACACGAGGACTTGGTAGAGCATATGTCCTTGTTCGTAAGCGTTTCAACGCCTGACGTATGATGCTGCATATCGCTAATACTTTCGATATGTTCCTCTTTAACAAAAGGCATTGCCCTCGTCCCAAGTAAAGCATGGCGATAATATAAAGCATCGCTGCTGGCAGCTGATACTGCTTCGGGATGCTCCTTCATCCATTGGTATACAGCACGGCTGGTGCCGGCAAGAGTGCCGAGCACCTTTTGATTGCCGTTGACACTTAGCGTTATCATATAGGTGCCAGGTTTGTGACTGTCTTTCCAAC
>CAKQCV010000067.1 GCA_934217675.1 uncultured Prevotella sp.
ATATGTATCAATGCCCTCGCGGTCGGCTTTCTTTGCGAGCGTACCCACCACGTCGTCGGCCTCGAAGCCTACCACTTCCAATACGGGGATGTGCATAGCCGAGAGAATATCCTTGATGATAGGTACCGCCTTGCGGATATCCTCTGGCGTCTCCTCGCGCTGCGCCTTATACTGCTCGTAAGCCTCGTTACGGAACGTGGGACCGTGAGGGTCGAAAGCCACGCCGAGATACGTTGGCTGTTCTTTCTGCAGTACCTCATGCAGAGTGTTGCAGAAACCCATCACCGCCGATGTGTTCAGTCCCTTGGAGTTGATTCTCGGATTCTTTATGAATGCATAATACGATCTGTATATCAGTGCATAGGCATCAAGAAGAAATAGTTTGTCCATCTGTATATAAATTTTATATGTTTCACGTATAAGTCATTTTCTCCTACCGTTTTACTGCCACAAAAACAGTTATAATAGTAGTTTTTTGTTTTCTTAGCATAAGAATATCGTGTAAAATTACTGTTTTTTTCTGATTAATCAGATAAAATACTTAATTTTGTATCAAATTTCATTCAATGGACTATTTATCACGCATAAAGCAACCGATTGAGAACGAACTCTCAGATTTTAACGACCTGTTTAATCAGGCACTCTCACACACTGATGGACTTCTGTCGCAGGCTCTTGCTTATATTCGTCAACGTACGGGTAAGCGCATGCGCCCTATGCTCATACTACTTATGGCTCGTAACTACGGTAAAGTTTCTTCTGTTACCCAAAATGCGGCTGTTGGACTTGAACTTTTGCATACGGCAAGTCTTGTTCATGACGATGTGGTAGATGAGAGCGAGGAACGTCGTGGACAGGCATCAGTAAATGCTACGTATGACAATAAAGTAGCAGTACTCGTAGGCGATTATCTATTGTCTACTGCACTGCTTCATGTTGCTTATACAAAGAATACCAATATAGTTAGATACCTTGCAGAATTGGGTAGGACGTTGGCGAGTGGAGAAATTCTTCAACTATCAAATATCACAAATGATAAAATCTCGGAAGATGTATATTATCAAGTGATAAAACAAAAAACTGCAGCCTTGTTTGAAGCTTGCTGTGCTATAGGTGCTCTGTCGGCTGGTGCCAGTGAAGAGGAAATAGAATGTGCTAAGAGGTTTGGGCAGAATCTTGGTATAATTTTCCAAATACGTGATGATATATTTGATTATTATGACTCTCAGCAAATAGGAAAGCCAACAGGAAATGATATGGCAGAGGGAAAGCTTACGTTGCCTGTTATTTATGCTCTAAACTCGTCAGATGACAATAGTATGCTGAAGCTTGCTTATAAAGTGAAGGAACGCATGGCAACTACAGATGAGATAGCATCTTTGGTTGCTTTTGCAAAGGAGAATAACGGTATTGAATATGCTAAAAAGAGAATGAATGATTTTCATCAGGAGGCTTTGGATTATATTAATGGTCATGTGTCTGATGAAGAAATAAAGAATAGTTTGAAGGCTTATCTTGATTTTGTTATAAAGAGAGACAAATAGAACGTTGGTGATATAAAATACAATGGGTTGAAAGCTGTTCAAGGCTTTCAACCCATTGTATTTTTATGGATTCATAAGTTTATGGCAAAATGATTTGTGATTTATATTCTAAGCCATATTTACTTTATGACCTTTTTCGTTTTGCCGCTTTCTTTTATTATATAAACGCTTCTTGAAGTTGAGTTGGGTAATTTATCCAACTTGTAGCCGTTGATGCTGTATATGCCATTTATTTGCCCGTTTCCGGCATTTTTAATGGAGTTGATGCCTGTCGCCTTGCTAACATAGTCTGTATATTCATCGTATGTCGTCTTTGTTGTAGGTTTAAATTCATTAGATGTCTTGTCAAGAATGTTCATCACCATGCTTTTTCTCATCACGTTGTTGTCGGGTAGGGTATAGTACTCATAGTCGTATGTGAGAGTCTGGTTAAGGTCCGTATCAATGTCTGAGTCGTCAAAATCGGAATAAACATTAAATAGATCCGAATCACTATTCGTTGTGCCTGTTGATTCAGTTCTTATGCAATCACCGTGTTCGTTGTTTGTATTCTTAATGGTTGACGACATGATATTGGTTCCAGCCATATCCATGCTGATAGTTGTTTCACTACTGCCATAACTGTCTGTGATGTTCATTTTGGAATTTATTGACATCATAGAAATTATATCAAATGTAAAACTGCTTGATGTGTCGGTATATTCGCCCTTAATGGTTCCTGTGAAAGGTATGTTTCCTATGGTCATGGTTACTGTTCCTGACTCGATTTGGTTGTCTTTATCATTGATATTATTTGCTCCAAAATCATCTATAGAGTAGTCAAACAGCTTATTGGCATTGTAGTTGTGCCATTTCTGAATCGTTATGGTCATAGGAATGTTTGTTTCAGTTCCTTCCTCCTCTTCAGAAATAGTCATTTTGATACTGTTCATCTGACCAGTAATGATAGAATACCCATAGTTGACTTCAGCTTCTTTTACTAACTCTTTTGTGTCCTCATCGTATGCGTATGTAATTTTCTTTGTTACTCTCCCTTTTTTGTCTCTTGTTAAGTCTACCTGAGAAATTACTATTGGATTTATCCAAGTTGATGTAGCTTTATCCCATGTATATGATGTGGTTTTTGTTACGAAGCCTTCAAGGATGTCATCATAAGTATTCTCTAATTTAGTATATTCTTTTTCACTTTGCGTTTCAGTTACTGTTGTATAACCTTTAGTGTTATATTCTTTTTTTGTAGAGAGTTGTTTGTTCCAGTTCCCATTGTAATACAAATATGTCGTTGTGCGACTGGCTTTTGTCGTATTTACATTCAATCCGTCAAAATTCATGCCGTCAGCGTCTGTTTTGAGAGCATTTCTCAATAACAACGACTTAAAGATTTTGTTGACTTTCAACATTGAATTGTTAACTTGTGCTTCTGCATCCGGATTGGCAATAAAAAAGAAGACAGTAGCTGATAATAATAATTTTTTCATATTAATTGGTTTTATGTAGGGTTAAAATTTAAGAACTTCAATGCAGTCCATTGAAGTCCCTGTGTATTTTATTTATCAAAAGAACTTTATTTCCTGTCCTTCTATTTCGCTAAGCAACATGTTGGCAAGACGGCTTGTTCCAAGTCGGAACCATTTGTTTGTAAGCCATTTCTCGCCAAGCACCTCTTTCACGATAGTATAATAGATAAGGGCGTCCATCACGCTGTTAATACCTCCAGCAGGCTTGAAACCGATTTGTATACCTGTTTCCTCATAATATTCCTTGATTGCCTGACACATCACATATGCAGCTTCTGGAGTAGCTGCAGGTTCAAGCTTTCCTGTAGAAGTCTTGATATAGTCAGCACCGGCATACATGGCGATGATAGATGCCTTCTTAATGTTTGATGCGGTCTTCAGGCAGCCCGTTTCGAGGATTACTTTCATGGCATGCTCACCGCAAACCTGTTTCAGTTCACTAATCTCATCGGCAACCCCTTCGTAGTCACCACTCAAGAATTTACCTACTGGCATAACGATATCAATCTCTGTAGCGCCGTCTTTTATTGCTAATGCAGTCTCGGCAACCTTAACCTCAATAAGAGCCTGAGATGAAGGGAAACTGCCCGATACGCAAGCTATCTCCACACCGTCTATCTCCAATGTGTCGCTTACTACCTTTGCAAAGCATGGATAAACACAAATCGTGGCTACATGTGGCAGATCTCCGTATGCCTCGTCAAACTGATTTACGCGCTCTGTAAAGGCAAGAACACTCTCCTCAGAGTCGGTAGTCTTCAGAGTGGTCAGCTCGATACTTCCCATAAGGAATTTCTTCACGTCAAGATTATCGTTCTCATGCACCTTTTCAGTGATGATTTTCTTCACAGCCTCACGCACTTCATTGTCGTCGAGATTGGTGTTGTATTTGCTCAGAGCCTCTTCGTATTTGTCTGTTTTCGGAGCGTTGTCGTTAATCTTCTTGATGAAGCTTTCGCTCTTTGAATTTTCTTTTTCTGTCATCATAGTGTCTTTTTTTTATTTGGTTTATATTTGTTTTCTTTCTGTCGCTTTTCTTGTCGTAGAAGTTATTTCTTTTTACTGTCGGGTGGGGTATTATCCGATAATTTAGGATTGTTCAGATGCCTCTCCTTGTCCCTCCGCGTCTTCTTTTCAAAGCTCTTTTGAAGTTCTTCAGTTAGGTCTATGCCCGTTTGGTTTGCAAGGCAGATAAGCACCCACAGCACGTCTGCCATTTCTTCTCCGAGATTTGGCTTCTCGCCTTTCTTAAAGCTTTGGTCGCCGTATGTTCGAGCAATAACCCTTGCCAATTCACCCACTTCTTCTGTTAAACAAGCCATATTGGTGAGCTCAGAGAAATACCTCACACCATAGGTCCTAATCCAATTATCTACCTGTTCTTGCGCTTCCTTTATTGTCATATTATTGATATTATGTCGCTGATTAAAATGATAATACAGCCAATGCCTAATACTATATTGATTACATATATCCACCATGGACTTTTATCATGTCTATTCGCAGCAATAAGATAGACACAAAGGAATCCCCATGATACAATTCTTAAATATTCTTCTTTGAACCATAGTTTATTTGTTATTCCTATAAGTAAGAATAGTAAGAATGAGCATTGTTCTATATATGACATTATTCTCCTTTTTTGCATAATCTTATTCCTTGTTTTTAGTGTCTATGCAAATAGTTACCGGTCCGTCGTTGAGCAGTTCTACCTTCATATCTGCCCCGAATTCTCCTGTTCCTACGGGCTTGCCTAAGGCTGCGCTCAAATCCTTGCAGAACTTCTTGTATAGAGGAATGGAAATCTCGTGTGGTGCAGCATGAATCCATGATGGACGATTGCCTTTCTTTGTAGATGCCATAAGCGTGAATTGGCTCACTACTATTATGTCGCCCCCATCGTCGATTATAGAGCGGTTCATAATGCCGTTCTCATCATCGAAAACACGCAGATTTACCGTTTTTCTTACCAACCAGTCAATGTCTTCCTGACCGTCTTCGCAACCTATGCCGAGAAGAATCAGAAATCCCTTGCCTATGGCTGATTTTGTGTTGCCGTTTATCGTTACCGATGCGTGGCTGACGCGCTGTATAACTACTCTCATTATTTGTTTTCTATTATCAGTTTACAAAGTTATGTTTTTATTAAATCTCTTGCAAGCTATTTCCCAATAAAATGCGCTCTTATCAGTTCGGCTTTCTGTTTACCAACAACTGTAGCCAACTCTTCCGTGCTGCTCTCTCGTATTCTCCTGACAGTTTTAAAAGCCTTCAGAAGTGCTTCTTTAGTCTTAGGACCTATTCCTTTTATGTTGTCAAGTTCGGAGTGTAGAGCGTGCTTAGAACGCTTGTCGCGATGGAATGTTATGGCAAAGCGGTGCACTTCGTCCTGGATGTGCGTAAGCAGGTGGAAAAGCTCGCTGTCGGTCTTCATGCCTATCACCATTGGCGGAAAACCGTAGAGTAGTTCATTTGTGCGGTGGTGGTCGTCTTTTGCCAGTCCGGCGATAGGAATATCAATGTGTAGTTCATCCTCCACAACCTCTCTCACAACTTCCATCTGTCCCTTTCCTCCATCCGTTATTATCAAATCAGGCAAAGGCTGTCCTTCTTCCATTAATCGAGTGTAGCGACGCCTTACCACCTCCTTCATCGAAGCGTAATCATCGGGTCCCACCACGGTTTTTATATTGTATTTCCGGTAGTCTTTCTTGCTTGGCTTCATCTTCTTGAATACCACACAAGCTGCTACAGCATCCGTACCGCTAATATTTGAGTTATCAAAACATTCTATCTGGTACGGCATTTTGGGCAGCTTCAGAGCTTGTTGTATCTCTTTCATCAGGCGTACCGCCTTTTGCTCAGGATTGAGTTTTTCTGCTTGTTTTAATCGGTCAAAACGATATTGTTTGCCGTTCATTTCTGATAAATCCAGCAGCACCTTTTTATCACCTCGTTGTGGAATGGTTAGTGTGACACCTTCCAGTGGCAATTCTATATCGTATGGAACTACAATTTCTCTTGAATCGCTATTCAGTTTTTCCCTTATCTGTATTATAGCAAGAGGAAGAATTTCATCGTTGTTTTCATTTAATTTTTTCTTGAATTCAAAGGTGAAGGATTGATTAATATTTCCATTCGTTACATGAATATAGTTTACGAATGCGATGTTTTCACCATCAGTAATTGAAAAGACATCAACATTATTGATAGTGTGGCTGACGACCTCACTTTTTGAGCAGAAATCTTTTAATAGGAAATACTTCTTTTTAATATCCTCAGCCTCTTCGAATTTAAGCTCATTGGATAAATTCATCATCTCCTCGTATAGAACTTTCTGCACGTTTCTTGTGTTTCCTTTAAGAATTTCTCTTGCTTGGTTTATATTCTTTATGTATTCATCGTGCGATTGCTTCCCTATACAAGCTCCGCCACAATTCTTAATATGGTAATCCAGACATGGACGATATTTTCCTTGCTTTATACTCTCTTCAGATATAGGTGTGTGACAAGTTCTGGGCTTGTATAACTTTTTTATAATGTCCAACAAAGCATACATCGTTCCTATATGACTATATGGTCCATAGAAAGTTCCGAATCTCTTGTTTATAGTTCTTGTTTTGAAAATTCTCGGATAATATTCGTTAGTTATGCATATCGATGGATAGGTCTTGCCGTCTTTAAGGAGTATGTTGTATTTGGGCTGATATTTCTTTATAAGATTGTTCTCAAGAAGTAAGGCGTCTTCCTCTGTCTTAACAACAGTATATGTTATGTTCCATATTTTGCTGACGAGAACTTTAGTTTTGTATCTGTCAACTTCTTTATGGAAATAGGAGGAAACTCTGTTCTTGAGATTCTTTGCTTTGCCAACATATATGATTGTTCCATCCTTGTCATAGTATTGGTAGCTTCCCGGTTTAGAAGGCAAATTACTTACTATACCTTTTAAATGTTCGAGTCTCTTTTCATTTTCTTCTTTTGTCATTTTCTCTAACTGCTTGTTTTAAAGAGCTTTTTTCTTTAATTGTTTCACGTGAAACTTTAACGACATGTCTGTTGCTTGTTTATATAACTACAGGCTGTTCTTTAAAGCAAAGGTAATAATCTTGTTTTGTTCTTACAAATAAATGGCGTAAAAAATCTGGATGCTTACTTTGTACTTTAGATGTATTGTGTCTCTGCAGAAAATATACTTTAGATGCCTCTTGTGCTGGTATTGTGCTTATATAAAAAGGCATGGAGATTTCCATGCCTTTTGTAGATGTTTAAGAAAGTTCCTTTATACTTTTAGTAGGGAAGTTATGTCTGTATCTTTTTCGAAGTTTTCTCTTCCGTTTAGATTCTCGTGTACGAGTTCGATAATGAAATTAACGTAGGATTTCTTTGGGTGAAACTTTTGAACCAAGTTGTATGCTGCGCGCATTGTTCCTCCTGTTGCTAACAAATCGTCGTGTAATAATACTACGTCGTTTTCGTTTATTGCGTCCTTGTGAATTTCAATAGTGTCGGTTCCGTATTCTTTAGTGTAACTTTCTTGTACGGTTTCTGCGGGTAGCTTGCCAGGCTTGCGGCATAATACAACGCCGGCATTTAATCTTACGGCAAGAGCTGATGATAATACAAATCCGCGGCTTTCTATTCCTACGATTTTTGTTATACCTTTATCTTTGTAAAGTTCATAGAGCTCGTCTACCATGATTTTCAAGCATTCTGGATCTTTGAAAAGTGTAGTAACATCTCTGAAGTTAACCCCTTTCTGTGGAAAATCTGGTATGCAACGCAGATTGTCTAATAATTTCTTGTTGTTCATTCTTTTTATATTTTTATTAATGTTTTGTTGCTGTTGTTGTAGCTTTTTATATTCGTATGGAGTCATCGCTTCCATTTTATGGAAAGACCCCTTTTTATCATTATGTGTTACTTTTACTGTGTTTTGTAACTTACTTGTTTATAGACTCTTTAATAAGATTTGTTTCACGTGAAACATTAATAACTATCTTCCGAGTAGTACTAACATTACGTTTATGTCGCTTGGGGATACTCCAGGTATTCTACTGGCTTGTGCCAATGTTTCCGGGTTAATCTTTTCAAGCTTCTGTCTTGCCTCTGTTGATAGTTGCTGCATCTCTGCGTATTTAAAGCGGTTCTTTATTTTTATATCTTCAAGACGGTGCATCTTTTCTGCAATCATCTTTTCTCGCTCAATATAGCCTTTGTATTTCATCTTAATTTCTGCAGCCTCGGCAATCTCCTCTTTTCTGTTGTCTGGAGAGTTGAGGATTTCTTTTAGCGACGGAATGATTTCCGATAGATTCTGAAGATTGATTTGTGGACGCGCTATAAGGTCTGCAAGCTTACATCCTTCACGGAGTGGGGTAGTGCCGATAGATTCAAGCGCACTGTTCACTTCCTTTGGCTTTACTGCTGTTGTCTTACAGAAGTCTATAATTTTTTCAATTCCTTCTTTCTTTTCAGTCCACCATTCGTAGCGGTCTCTTTTTGCGATTCCGATATTGTATGCCTTCTCTGTTAATCTTGCGTCAGCGTCGTCTTGTCGTAGAAGTATTCTGTATTCCGCACGACTTGTGAACATCCTGTATGGTTCGTCAACACCTTTTGTTACGAGATCGTCGATGAGAACACCGATATATGCTTCGTCGCGATGCAAAATGAACGGTTCGCTTCCTGCACATTTCAGAGCTGCGTTAATTCCCGCAATTGTTCCTTGTCCTCCCGCTTCTTCATATCCGGTTGTGCCGTTAACTTGTCCGGCGAAGAATAATCCGCTTATTAATTTTGATTCTAAAGAATGTGTGAGTTGCGTTGGGTCAAAAAAATCATATTCTATCGCATATCCAGGTCTGTAGATTTTTACATCTCTAAGTGCGGGGATTTTTTTAAGAGCTTCAATCTGTATGTCCATAGGCATACTTGATGAGAAACCGTTCAGGTACATTTCGTTTGTCGTTTCCCCCTCCGGTTCCAAAAAAAGAGGGTGCTGTTCTTTGTCCGGAAATGTCATTAGTTTGGTTTCTATAGATGGACAGTAACGCGGTCCGATGCTTTTTATCTGCCCATTATATAAAGGTGAGTCTGGCAATCCTTTCATTAATGCTTTGTGCACCTCCTTGTTCGTATAGCAGGTCCAACATGGAAGTTGCTCCAAAACTCTATGCTTGCCCATAAAGCTGAACTGGTGAAAATCCGTTTCCCCCTTTTGTATTTCCAAATCCTCAAAATGTACAGAACGTTTGTCTATTCTTACCGGAGTTCCGGTTTTCATTCTTGCCGAATGTATACCGTGTCTTGTTATGCTTTCAGTGAATTTGTATACTGCAGGCTCAGCTATTCTTCCGCCCGGAACTTTGTTCCTTCCGATATGCATCAGCCCGTTTAGAAATGTTCCGGCTGTAATTACAACACATTTTGCATGAAGTTCAACACCCCATATTGTTTTTATTCCAACAACCTCACCGTTTTCAACCAGTAATTCCTCTGCCTGGTCTTGCCAGATATAGAGATTCTGTGTATTGTCAAGTACGGTTCTCCATTCCCATATAAATTTTCCCCTGTCGCATTGTGCTCTTGGACTCCATACTGCCGGACCTTTTGATCTGTTCAGCATTCTGAACTGTATTGCTGTTGCATCTGTCACACGCGCCATCTCTCCTCCGAGAGCATCAATTTCTCTTACTATTTGCCCTTTTGCAATACCGCCCACTGCAGGATTGCAACTCATTTGCCCGATCTTGTTCATGTCCATTGTGACAAGACAAGTCTTGGCTCCCATATTAGCCGATGCCGTTGCAGCCTCGCAGCCGGCATGTCCTCCGCCAATAACTAAAACGTCATATTTGAAATCCATAAATGTCATATCCATTGATAACTTTTCTCAAACAGGCGCAAATTTAAGAATTAAAATTGAAATTTTACACATTTACTTTGATTTATCGCCAATTTGGAGTATATTTGCAAGCCTGTTAGCCGATGGCAATACCTATAATAAAGTATTAGCTATGGTTGACAGTGGTTTTTCGACAAGAGATTCCCTTTGTTGAACTTCCTAAGGCAAACGTTGAATATTTAATTAATTCAAACTTTTAATATTTAAATTTCAATCAATTTATGTGGTTATGTAATTCATCTATTGGAAGGAAAGTCGTGATGTCCGTAACAGGTGTTGCGCTTATCCTGTTCTTGACATTCCACATGTCAATGAACATCGCAGCTCTCTTCTCAGGAGACGCTTACAACATGATTTGCGAGTTCCTCGGTGCTAACTGGTATGCACTTGTTGCTACTCTTGGTCTTGCAGCGTTGGCAGTAATTCACATCGTGTATGCTTTTTGGCTTACTATGCAAAACAGAAGGGCACGTGGTTCTGAGCGTTATGCTGTAACAACACGTCCTGCTGGTGTGGAGTGGTCATCACAGAACATGCTTGTCCTTGGTATTGTCATCATCCTCGGATTGCTGCTTCACCTTTTCAACTTTTGGTACAACATGATGTTTGCTGAGCTGACAGGAATTTCTGTTGCACACAATCCTGCTGATGGCTATGCTTACATCCAGGATACATTCTCTTGTCCTGTATACGTTGTACTCTACATCGTATGGCTCGTAGCACTTTGGTTCCACCTCTCTCATGGCTTTTGGAGTGCAATGCAGACCTTTGGCTGGAACGGTAAGACATGGTTCTGCCGTTGGAAGGTAATCGGAATTGCTTATTCAACACTTCTCTGCCTCGGCTTCCTCGTTGTAGTACTGTGGTTCGCGGCAAAGAGCCTATGTGGATGTTGCTAATTCATAATTCATAATTTATAATTCATAGTTTAACGAAATTATGGCAAAGACAATAGATTCAAGAATTCCAGAAGGCCCAGTGGCCGAGAAATGGACTAACTATAAAGCTCACCAGCGTCTGGTGAACCCAAAGAACAAACTGAAACTCGATATTATCGTTGTAGGTACGGGTCTGGCTGGTGCCAGTGCTGCTGCCAGCCTTGGCGAGATGGGCTTCAATGTACTTAATTTCTGCATACAGGACTCTCCTCGTCGTGCACACTCTATCGCTGCACAGGGTGGTATCAATGCAGCAAAGAACTATCAGAATGATGGTGACTCTGTTTACCGCTTGTTCTATGATACAGTGAAAGGTGGTGACTATCGTGCTCGTGAGGCTAATGTGTATCGCCTTGCAGAAGTTTCAAACAACATAATCGACCAGTGTGTAGCTCAGGGCGTTCCTTTTGCACGTGAGTATGGCGGTATGCTTGCAAACCGATCATTTGGTGGTGCGCAGGTTTCACGTACATTCTATGCAAAGGGTCAAACCGGTCAGCAGCTTTTGCTTGGTGCTTACTCTTCACTTAGTGCACAGGTTCACTCAGGTCGTGTAAAGCTCTACACTCGTTATGAGATGGAGGATGTTGTAATTATCGATGGTCGTGCTCGTGGTATCATTGCCAAAAACCTTGTTACCGGTAAGTTGGAACGTTTCTCTGCAAATGCTGTAGTTATCGCTACAGGTGGATATGGAAATACATACTTCCTTTCTACAAACGCCATGGGTTGCAACTGTACTGCTGCAGTACAGTGCTATCGTAAAGGTGCTTATTTTGCTAATCCTTCTTACGTTCAGATTCACCCAACATGTATCCCAGTGCACGGCGACAAACAGTCAAAGCTTACATTGATGTCGGAGTCTCTGCGTAACGATGGTCGTATATGGGTACCTAAGAAACTTGAAGATGCTAAAGCTCTTCAGGCAGGAACAAAGAAGGGTTCAGATATTCCGGAAGAAGACCGTGACTATTATTTGGAGCGTCGTTATCCTGCATTCGGTAACCTTGTTCCTCGTGACGTTGCCTCTCGTGCAGCAAAAGAGCGTTGTGACAAGGGCTATGGAGTAAACAACACCGGTCTTGCAGTATTCCTTGATTTCTCAGAGAGTATTGAGCGTCTCGGTATTGATGTTGTTCGCCAACGTTATGGCAACCTCTTTGATATGTACGAAGAGATTACTGATGTCAATCCTGGTGAGCTTGCAAACGAGATTAATGGTGTTAAGTATTACAACCCAATGATGATTTATCCGGCAATCCACTATACAATGGGTGGTATTTGGGTAGACTATGAGTTGATGACATCTGTTACAGGTCTGTTTGCTATCGGTGAGTGTAACTTCTCTGACCATGGTGCCAACCGTCTTGGTGCTTCTGCCCTTATGCAGGGATTGGCTGACGGATATTTCGTGTTGCCATATAC
>CAKQCV010000068.1 GCA_934217675.1 uncultured Prevotella sp.
CACAGATTTACACGGATTCTCCTGTTATGTGGCAACAGACTTGCAAGTCTCGTTTTTAGCCAGAAATGAAATCTGTGTTCATCTGTGTAATCTGTGGGAGACCATTTCGGTGGCGAAGATACAATTTTCTTCTATGAATAGGATAAAGAGCGCGCCCCACTACGTCGGGCGCAAAATACAGATAAATTAACCATTTGAGGTTATTCATAAACATAATTTTAATTTTAAAAAACAACATGAAAAGATTCATGAAGACCCCATCTGTTTTGGCGTTTGCCAAAGGGTTGATTAATGGCAGCAGATGCCACACAACAAGAAGTTTGCGTCATGCACATTTCGGTCGTGACGCTCAAAAGAAAATCTAATGCGGACAAAATCTCAGTGTATGCCAACTTTATACGCTGCTGCGCTATTTGCTCAGCTACAAGAAATCTCCATGGGAGAAGTTGCTATTGATAGCACAGGTCTTGGACAAGTTGGAAGAGGATTTCAAGGATGTTTATCCTGATATGGAATCTCCTATGTCTAAGGGATATGAGGCAACACTGAGAGAACTATTTGATGATAAATATAAATAAGGAAAAATGTTAGATGCAAAAAATGTATTGACGATAGGTATTGACTATCGTGTGGTGCATGGAGGCGTGGCTGCAGTAGAAAGTGTGTATAGCACTTTCTACCAGCCTTTCAACCATGTGGCCACTGTAGTGGATTATGGTCAAGTAAGAAAACTGATGACATTCTTCAAGGCATACGCTCAGTTTTGGAAATGGATGTTGTTTCATAAAGAGATAGAGATTGTACATGTGCATGGCGCAAGCGATGCCAGCTTTTGGAGAAAACGGATTTTCATCAATCTTGCTAAGATGTTTGGCAAGAAGGTGGTCTTTCATTGTCATGGTTCGGAGTTTCAAAGATTTACTTCGCAACATCTTGTTGCTGTAAAGAAAACTCTCAATAAATGCGATTGTATTATTGCTCTCAGTGAGAGTTGGAAAGAGTGGTTTGAGAAAACGATTCATCACAAGAATGTGGTTGTGATAAAAAATGTGATAGCACCCCCTCATGTAAACAAAATACCACATGACAAATTTGTCATGATATTCTTAGGTCGTTTGGGTAAACGAAAAGGCATTTACGACTTGATGGATGTCTTGGTTAACCATAAAACTGAGTTTGACGGTAAAATCAAATTCTTGTTTGGCGGTGACGGCGATGTGGAGCAAGTGAAAGAAATCATCAAACAGAACGGCTTAGAAGACATGGCGGAATATCAAGGATGGGTGAATGGAGAAAAAAAAGAACATTTACTGAACATGGCAGATGCATATATCTTACCGTCCTACAATGAGGGATTACCTATATCCGTGCTTGAAGCGATGAGCTATTCTTTGCCTATTATTTCGACAACTGTTGGTGGTATTCCTGAAATTTTAGCAAATGGAGAAAACGGCTTTATCATGGAACCGGGAGATAAAAATGCCATTTATCAAGCCATTCATGCTTTGATGCAAAATGGAAAGCTTCGAGAACAAATGGGCAAGAAATCTTTTGAAAAGGTTCAAGCGCATTTGCCTGATTATGTAACTAAACAGCTACGAGATTTATATGACTCTTTAATTTGAAAGACATGAGATTAAAAAGAACACTGAAAGCACTTGCTCTAAGAGCATCAATGTCAAATTACTTGCCAAACTCGCTTCGTCTTTCCCTTGTCAAAATGGGGGGGGTAAAGTGCGGACGGTCGTTTGTCGGTCAGCAAGTTATCTTTGATAGCGAACACCCTGAAAATATAGAAATAGGTGACTATAGCGCCATCACGATGCGCTGTGTTTTACTGACGCACTATGTAAAGCCACATGGTAACAGCCATGTTTATGAAACAGGAAAAATCAAAATAGGAAATAATGTGTTTCTTGGTGCAAACACGGTGATAACAAAAGCTGTGACCATTGGTGACAATGTGATTGTCGGTGCAGGAAGCATTGTAACCAAAGATATACCATCGAATGAAATTTGGGCAGGAGTTCCTGCCCGTTTTATCAAAAAATATGAGTGAACAACATATATAAACAATCATGATAAAGAAATATTTGAAAGAAACAGCCAAGTATCTTTTACGCTCTCAAATCTTTACCAGAAAGTATGTGAAAGAGATTGAGGAAATGTACAGAATGTCTCCTTCAGAACTGAGATTGAGAAATGAAAAGCGATTCTTGGAAATCTTCAGAAAAGCATGGACAAACTCTGCTTATTACAGAGGTCTTTGTATTTCGGGGGGGGGTAAATACAATTGACGAAATCCAGCATTTAAAAGATATAGTAAAACTCCCTGTCCTTACCAAGGATATGCTCAAAAAACATGGCAAGGAGCTATTGACCCGAAAGGAGAAAGGACTTATCAAAAACCACACAAGCGGTACAACAGGCACCCCTCTGACCGTATGGCAAGATTGGGCTTCGGTATGGCGTGAGCAAGCTTATTTTGTTTGCTATCGCAAGCGGTGTGGGTATCAGTATGGTGAGCCGATGGTATCGCTTCGTGGCAACTTGGGAAGAAACGACATTTCGCTGAAAGTGCATGTGAGCAATACCTTGTTCCTATCAAGTTACAACATCAATGCCCAAACGGCAGAGACTTATCATCGCTTGATTGTAAAACATCATCCCAAGGCGATAGAGGGCTATCCAAGCTCACTGTACAGTTTGGCACTCATGTTGAGAGACAAAGGCTTGGAATGTCATATACCTGTGGCATTTACCTCTTCAGAAACGCTTCATGATTACCAACGTAATCTGATAGAAAAGATATTTCATACCCAAGTATATGACCATTATGGCACCACAGAGCGCACCATCCGTTTGGAAGAATCGCTTGACCACAAAGGCTACTATGAAGACCCAGGTTATGGTATTGAGGAATATCATGATGATTATGTGTTAACCACATCCCTCATCAATGACGCTTTTCCGCTGATAAGATACAAAACTAATGACCGAGTGGTATTGAAAAATAACACGATTTTAGCGCATGCAAGTGACCCTATGGTGGAACGAGTTGAAGGACGTTCGGCTTCTTTTATCATAGGAAAGGATGGAACAAAATACAACGATGCCGCCTTGACCTTTATCTTCAAGGATGCGCATGGCGTGAGACTGGCCCAGTTTGTTCAAAACGAAGTAGGAAAAATCATTTTGAATATTGTTCCTGAAAACGATTTCTCAGAAAATGATAAGGAGGAGGTGTTGAAAAACATAGACCAGAAAATCGGAAAGAAAAATATGGATGTGGATTTCCGCTTGATTGACGAGTCGGAAATGCAGTATACCAAGAGAAACAAACTCGCTTTAGTAATTAGCAATTTATAAACAAATTTCATAAAATCATTAAAACAGAATTATGAACATTAGTATTTTTGGCCTCGGCTACGTAGGATGCGTAGGTGCGGCATGTTTGGCAAAGTTGGGTCACAAGGTGATCGGTGTGGACGTAAATGAGAACAAGGTGCGCCTGATGAACGAGGGCAAGCCTACTATCATTGAGGAAGGTATCGCCGAACTTTGTGAGGAAGCCCACAATAAAGGGCTAATGTCGGCAACGACAGTGGCTGCGGAAGCTATTATGGAAACTGAAGTCTCATTCATCGTGGTGGGTACACCGTCAAGCCCAGAGGGACATCTTAACCTCAACTACATCTATACCGTGGCAGGACGCATCGGGCGTGCCTTGAAGGAGAAATTCAATAGCGACAAGAAGCCTGAGAACATGCATCTTGTGGCTATCCGTTCCACAGTGCTGCCTGGCACCAACAAGAAGGTGGGCGAAATCATCGAGCAAGAGAGCGGCCTGAAGCGTGGCGTTGACTTCAACGTGGTGAGCAATCCGGAGTTCCTTCGTGAGGGTACATCAGTAGAGGATTACTTCAATCCACCATTGACCTTGATCGGTACAGATTCAGAGTATGCGGAGAAGGTGTTCCGTGAGATGTACGAGCATATCAACGCAGAATTTATCTGCACCGACATCAAGGTGGCTGAGATGATGAAGTATGTCAACAACACCTACCATGCCTTGAAGATTGTGTTTGGCAATGAAGTGGGAAACATCTGCAAGTCTGTGGGCGTGGACTCTCACAAGGTAATGGAAATCTTCTGCAAGGACAAGCAACTCAACATCTCTCCTTACTACTTCAAACCTGGTTTCGCCTATGGTGGCTCATGCTTACCGAAGGACATGAAGGCGTTGAAGACCTTGGCGCACGACAACTATGTGGATGTGCCTGTTATCGAGAGCATCTTCCAGAGCAACGAGAACCAGAAGAAGCGTGCCGTGCAGCTCATTATGAACCAAGGTCAGCGCAAGGTCGGCATCTTGGGATTAAGTTTCAAGGCAGGTACTGACGATTTGCGTTGTTCTCCTATCGTGGACGTTGTGGAGAGCTTGTTGGGCAAGGGCTTTGAAATCAAGATTTACGACCGTAACGTGAAGATTTCAGAGCTGACAGGTACCAACAAGGACTTCATCATGGCTAAGATTCCTCACTTGCAGCACTTTGTTACTGCCGACTTGGACGATGTTTGCAAGAACAGCGATGTACTTGTAGTAACCAACAAGGAGAAGGAATTTGAGGATGTGCTGAAAAATTACCCGAACAAGATCATCATCGACTTGGTGCGCCAATGGAAAGAAGTGAACTATGAGGGCAAGTACGAAGGTATCTCTTGGGGTGACATCAACCAAAACCAAAAGGGGCAGCACGAGGAATTCAAAATGAATTTCAAGCAGACTGAATTTTAACAAAATGAATTAAGGAACTGTAAATAAAGCTAATTTAAGATTGCGAAGAAAGTGAATATTAGGGTATACCAAATATTTTCTTACCTTTGTAATCTTAAATAAGCTTTTAAACGAATTAAATCAGCAAAATCATGAAACCGTATGATGTTAATACTGTCGCAGATTATGTGATTCTCTCACTTAATGGCGATGAGAACTTCTCGTTGATAAACTTGAAGCTCCAAAAACTCATGTATTATATCCAAGCATGGTCTTTGGGCATCAACGGCGTGCCAATGATGAACGCAAAGTTTGAAGCTTGGGTTCATGGACCTGTGTGTATCGAGTTGTATGACCGTTTCAAGAAAGATAAGAATCTTTATTCGTTTATAGATAAAGAGGATGTCTTGGACAATGACTCACGAAGCAAAATAGATTCGGAAGATGTTGAGTTCATCGACTACATCCTTGAGAATTATGCTCAGTACAGTGGTGTGCAGATAGAGGCAATGACTCATAGCGAAGACCCTTGGATTAATGCCCGTAAGGGAATAAAACCAATGGAAAGATGTAATAATGAGATAACAGAACAGGCAATGACAGACTATTATGGCAAGAGATACGCATCGCTTCAAGCCTAATCTGACCAGTGGACAAGGGAAGGCCTTGAATGTAAAGTTGAATGGCAAGGTTGAGAAGAAACGCTTGTCGTTCAGTTTTAGATATTTTCGTCAAATACCGAATTTCGGAATTACAGGTAAAAATGATGTATGGATGAGTGGATTGCTTCAACAATTAGCTTTATTGTCGGATAAAGATCCAGAATCTCTCTTGTCTTCTCATGCGAATAGAAATCAATTGCGACTTCATATTTTGGATTTCTCGCCAGGGAAATCAGCATTGAGTATGGCAGACTTTTCCTTTATTGGTAAGGAAAATATGCCTGATGGAGACGAAAATCGCTTTTGGCAGATTGAAATTTCCACAGCCAATGGCAGAATTATAGGTTTCTTCAGTGCTGACCATACTGTTTTTTATATCGTGTTCTTAGACCCTAACCACAATGCCCAATTGTCTAATTATAGCAATTATAAGGTTAGAAAGATAGAACCATGCTTGTCGGAGATAGATGACTTGAAGGCAAGGATTGCAAAGCATGTGAACCTTAACGCCATCTTGGAGCAAGATGCAGAGGATTTCTTGTATGGTGGGGATATGTCTTATTTTTGTATGGACTCGGCTATGATTCAACCGCTTCGTAAAATGTTGGATGATGGTTCGTTTATGGAGAAATTTCAAGAATTTCTCGTTAAAAATCTTTAGATAGTAATATTTTAATATATTTTGCTTTGTGGTAATTTTGTATCAATTATCACTAAGTAACTATACCTTTTTTTACTTTAATGGGAACCCTTTCGTGGTATTATAACCGCCTGAGAGCAATGAGCTTTTGGGAGGTGAATTGGCGTATTGCCCAAAAACGCCTGCAAAGGCATGAGAAAAAGGAATTTGGTAAGCGTGAAGTAGCCGTGACGGCTTACCTTTTTGACAGTCGGCTACAATCACTACGATTCAATTCCGATAAAATTGGTCTGAATTTCAAGAATGTTGCTTTCCATCTTAACACATATATCCATCTGTTGGGGGGATATGATTATGGCATGTATAAGGACAGATGGAGTGCAGGATTCCAAACAGATCGAGAATGGGGAAATGAATTCAGCTATTCGCTCAGCTATAAGCAAAGGGACGAGATTGGTGATGCCCGAACCAACTGGGAACTGAACCGACATTTCCAGTTCGCCCTACTTGCCAAGGCTTATTATGCCACAGGTGAGGAAAGATATGCGGATGAACTGGAAAAACTGTTTGCTGACTGGAACGAGAAGAATTCTTTCCTTCACGGCATCTCTTGGACGAGCGTGATGGAGGTGGCTATCCGCTGCATTCAGTGGACAGTCTGCTTGGCTTTCTTGCGGAAGAAAGGATATACGGCGAATGGTGCCATGCTCATGGACATGGAGAACGGAATCAAGAACATGGCTTCGTATATCGCTCAACATTATTCCCGATTCTCTTCAGCCAACAACCACTTGCTGGTGGAGGCTACAGCAATCGCATACGCAGGTTTTGCCTTTGATTACGAGCCGTGGAAACAACTTTCCATCCATATCCTTGACGAGGAACTTCTCAAGCAGAATTATGAGGACGGCGTGAATATGGAGATGGCTCTGCACTATCAGACCTTTGGCATGGAGGCATACGCCTTAGTAATGCATCTGATGCAAAGAAACGGTATGGTTGTGCCTACGGTATGGAAGGATATGCTTGGTAAGCAATGCGAGTTTGTGGCTTGCTCAATGGTGGGCGAAACCAAGGCTTGCGAGTTTGGAGACAATGACGATGGAAAGATTCTCGACTTGGAAGGTGGGGACCTTTGTCATTATCGCTATTTGCTGCAACTCTGCTCGATGGTGCTATCGCATAAGAATTCGGGTAAGGGCAAGCGGTATGAGAGCTTCGGGCATCTGTCGGAGACCATCGCTTGGATGTATGCTTCGGATGAAATAGAAACGGTCAAAGGTTTGCCTTTATGGAAGCCAATGGGTAGCAGGACTTTTAAGCAGGGAGGTTATTCCTTCTTGCGAAGTCGTGACGGAAAGATAGTGATTGGCATCGACCATGCGCCTTTGGGATTTGGAAGCATTGCCGCTCATGGACATGCCGATGCGTTGAGCTTCCAACTCTATGTGGATGGCAATTGCATTCTTGGCGACCCAGGTACTTTTATTTATCACTGCAACTTGCAAAAGCGCAATGAGTACCGCCTTTCTTGCAATCACAACACCGTTTGGACTGAAGGTGAGGAGCAAAGTCAGATGATGGGAGCTTTTCTTTGGGGAAAGAAAGCAGAAACTTGCGAATTGAAGTCAAGTCATTCAGATAAGAAGGATTATTTACTGGCAAAGTGTGATTGGCAGAATGGATACAGGCATACCCGTAGCTTTGATTTTGACCGAAAGAATTGCTTGGTCATAAATGACAATTTCGAGGCTTCAGCAGACGGGTATGCAAGTTTGATGTTACATCCGGACTGTAACATATCTGTATCTGATGATATGGTAATCATTCAGCGAGATAGTACTACAGTTAAGATTTTATCTGATGGCATCACTCCAAAAATTGCGGAAGCATGGTATTCCGAGGAATATGGAAAAGAAGAGAAAACAAAAAAACTGATATATAAACTGAACAATAACAAATTAACAACAAAGATATGGATAGAAAAGTATTGATTATCGTGGAAAATCTGCCTGTGCCTTTCGACACTCGCGTATGGCAGGAGGCTACTACGTTGGCTGCCAACGGCTACACGGTTTCGGTGATTAGTCCTACGGGCAAGGGCTATGACAAGGAATATGAGTTCTTGCAGGGCGTGCATGTGTATCGCCACAAACTGCCTAAGGACGGTAATGGTGCGTTGGGCTATGCCCGTGAGTATGGTGCGGCACTTTGGCATGAGTATCGTTTGGCAAAGAAATGTTATAAAGAGGTGGGCTTCGACTGCATCCACGGTTGCAATCCGCCCGATGACATCTGGATGGTTGCTAAGATGTTCAAGGACAAGGGCGTGGACTATATCTTTGACCACCATGACATCTGCCCAGAACTGTATGAGGCTAAGTTTGGCAAGACGTCGGGTTTGTTCTACAAGAGCCAGTTGTGGCTGGAGCGTCAGACCTACAAGCACTGTAAGTTTGCCTTTGTAACCAATGAGAGCTACAAGAAGATAGCCATCGAGCGTGGAGGCATGAAGCCAGAGGATGTGTTTGTGTTGAGAAGCGGTCCGAAGTTGGAGCGATTGAAGATACAAGAGCCTAAGCCGGAGATCAAGCGTGGCAAGAAATTCATGGTGGGCTATCTTGGTGTGATAGGTCAGCAGGAAGGCATAGAGTATTTACTGAAGGCAGCCAAGTATATTAAGGAGTTGCCGGGACGGAATGATGTATTCTGGGGTATCGTGGGCGGCGGTCCCGACGTGGAACACATGAAGAAGTTGAGCCATGAGATGGAGTTGGACGACATTGTGGAGTTTACAGGGCGTGTGCCAGACCAGACCTTGCTTGACTATCTGAATACGGCGGATGTGTGTGTCAACTCGGACGAATATAACGCCATGAACGACAAGAGTACGATGAACAAGGTGTTGGAGTACATGGCTTTGGGTAAACCTCTGGTTCAGTTTGACTTGACCGAGGGCAGATATTCGGCACAGGAGGCTTCACTCTATGCCAAGCGCAACGATGCCGAGGATATGGCGAAGAAGATTCTTGAGCTGCTCGACAATCCAGAGAAGCGCAAGCAAATGGGCGAGTATGGCAGAAAACGAGTCATCAACGAGTTGAGCTGGGAACATACCAGCAAGGCTTTGTTGGCAGGGTATGACAGATACTTTAAGAGGAGGGGGAAGTAATTCCTTCTCTTCTTTCAAACTTGTAGATATGATAAAGACACGTAAAGACATGTATGCTTATATCCATGAGGATATGAAGCGCAATCTTATTTCGGGGGGGGGTAAAGTCGTGGATAAAGATACTGTTGAATCCACGGCTTTGCTTCACCGTGAATCTGAGACATTATGAGTATTGGGCTAATCGAAAGTTTCGAGACCCGATAACTGTATTGATGACTGTATGGCATTATTTCATTCATAAGCACTTGTCGTATAAACTTGGTTTCACGCTATATAAAAATCAGTTTGGACCGGGATTATATATCATGCATTATGGCACAATAGTGGTCAATCCTAAATGTCGGATTGGTGCAAACTGTAATATTAATGCTGGTGTAAACATAGGAATGGGTGGCAGTATCATAGGTGACAACTGTTATTTGGCTCCAGGGGCAAAAATCATCAAGCCTGTACACATTGGCAACAATGTGATGATTGGAGCCAATGCTGTTGTGACGAAAGATATACCTGATGATTGTGTGGTGGCAGGTATTCCTGCAAGGATTATCAAGAGGTATAACCATGATACTCATCGGTGGGATAAGGTATAGATAGTCATATAATAAAATGTTGGTACAACAAAAGATTTTTTTTGACTTTTTACGGTTTTGTATCGGTGCAGTGGCGGAAATCCCTGCTTCTGTGGCGGATGCAGACTGGAAAGTGCTGTATGCCATTGCCAAGAAACAGGCACTGGTGGGTGTGCTGTTTCATGGCATCAAGCAGTTGCCGAAGGAGTTGGCTCCTGATGAGGACTTATTGATGACATGGATGGGGATGGCGCAGAAGATACGGCAGCAGAACATCCGGCTGTTTATGGATTCTGCCAAAGTGTGCAAGAACTTCAAACATGAAGGATTCCGATGCTGCATCTTGAAAGGGCAAGGAAACGCCTTGCTCTATCCCGACCCTTATATGCGTACTCCTGGGGATATTGACATCTATCTGAGTGGTGGCAGGAAGCGCATCAAGGAGTATGTGAATAAGGTATGTCCCAATCAAGTGATGCGTTATCATCATGTGGATTTCCCTGTGATGAAGACGGCGATAGAGGTGCATTTCACACCTTCGTATATGTTCTATCCTCTTCATAACCACAGGATGCAGAAGTGGTTCGGGAAAGTGATGGACTTGCAGTGCTCCAATCGGGTGGCATTGCCAGATGGATATGGCGAGATAACTGTGCCTACGGTGAGTTTCAATGTCATCTATATCCTCTCTCATCTGTATCGCCATGTGTTTACGGAGGGGATAGGGTTGAGGCAATTGCTGGATTACTACTTTGTGTTGATGAAGTGGCACACGGATCTCACGGATTCCACGGATTTGAATTTACCCTATACACAGCTTATGCAAGAAACCAGCAAACAGAAATCCGTGATATCTGTGAGATCAGTGTGCGAAAATGAGCTGAAACATTTAGGGCTTTGGAAGTTTGCTGGAGCGGTGATGTATGTGCTGCATGAGGTATTTGGGTTGGCAGAAGACAAGATGATTGCACCGATGGATGAGAAGGATGGCAAGTTTTTGTTGGATGAAATTATGTGTGGAGGCAACTTCGGACAGTATGACACGAGGCTTGGAAGCAAGGAGAATGAAGGCAAGCTTCATCGTTATCTTCGGATGAACTTGCGAAACCTACGTTTCGTAAGATATTATCCTACAGAGGCCTTGAGCGAACCATTGTTCAGAACATGGTTTGCTGTGTGGAAGAAGATGCATGCTATAAAATAGCAGGTATATGGGCAACCCTTTTATTATGAGCTACTTAATCTTTGTTCGTCCGAAAGTACGTTTATATTCAATGACTTCATGGTGTTGGGTAGGTTGTATTATCTACTTATGGATAAAGACTGGAGCGTGATGAAACTTTTAACCAATGACGGAAATCAAACTTTTTGATTACCAAGAGGACATGGTGAGGAGAGTGCAAGAAGCATTCAAACATCATGATGCCGTGATGGTGCAAATGCCAACGGGAACGGGAAAGACGATGGTCTTGTCGAACATCGTCTTCTCGTTCTTGGAGAAGAGTAACAAGCCTGTTTGGATTGTTGCTCATAGAAGGGAGTTGGTTTCTCAGATTCGAGAAACTATTTTTTCGAAAATCACCCCGTCCCTCTTTACCCTTAAAGAGGGCTCCACCTCCACCCCAAGCCCCTCCTCCTCAGAAGGAGGGGATGTAACCGCTCCTCCTCGTCGCTCTGAACCGCTTCGCTCTAAGGTTGGCGGACCATCAAAGGTCTCGCCAGATTGTGCGGGATGGGACCGCCTTGCTGAGGAACTTGCTTGTGACCTTGCTGTGGGGACAGTACCTGTCAAGGTTGTGTCCATCCAGTGGTTGTCGAGACACTATCGGGAGATGAAGGAGAAGCCGAGTCTGATTGTGATTGACGAGGCACATCATGCATTGGCGGAGACATACGCCGAGGTGATGAATGCTTACCCAAAGGCGAAGAAGTTGGGGCTGACGGCTACGCCATACAGACTGAACGGCAAGGGATTTACCGACTTGTTTGATACCTTGCTATGCTCTTGGAACATGGAGCGGTTTATCGCCGAGGGGCGATTGAGCTTGTATGACTACTACTCCATCAAGCCTGACAGTGCTGACCAGCTGCTCATTGACTCGTTGCAGAAGCGAGGGGCTGACGGGGACTATCAGCAGAAGGAGTTGAACGAAGTGATGGATGTGAGACCATCGCTTGAAAGGCTTTGCATGACCATCAAGCAGTATGTGCCGGGGAAGAAAGGCATCGTGTATGCCATCAGTATTCAACATGCTGAGCATATTGCTGAGTTCTATCGGGAGAATGGCATCAAGGCGGTGGCGATTTCGAGCAAGACTCCGCTCGCAGAGCGAAAGCTGCTCATCGAGAAATTCAAAAAAACGCACACGGATCTCACGGATTCCACGGATAATGAGATTGAGGTGCTGGTGAGCGTGGATTTGTTCTCGGAGGGATTCGACTGCCCGGATGTGGAGTTCATTCAGTTGGCGAGACCGACACTGTCGTTGG